>JAHQWP010000029.1 GCA_029856235.1 Promethearchaeia archaeon | reverse complement strand
ACCCAAAGGAGGGATTATTAAACCGGGGGATGGTATACAATACTTTGGTTTAGTAGGATTGAAAATCTCTCCGTTCAAATTTAAAGATGGACAAGACTTACTTCCGGGTAAGACCGGAATTGTAAATATTCATTTTGATAAGTCTGTAGCATATGATGGGACGGAACTCAAAGGGATCATAACCGAACAAAATCGCTTTACTAACAAATTACGCATAGTTGGATATTTTTCACAATTAAAGGACTAAAAATTTATATAAGTTCCAAGAGCTATTTATAAACAATCAATGCAAATTGTTTAGCAATTAATTTAATTATGGAAACTGTCCATCAAATATTTTTCAAGAATTCTTCGCGAATGGATGAAGTCGCATCAAATTCAATCGATTTAATCATAACTTCACCGCCTTATCCTATGATAGAAATGTGGGATTCATTATTTTCAAGCCTAAATGAGAAAATTCAAGGAGCACTTCAAGATGGAGCGCATTTTAAAGCTTTCAACCTTATGCACCAGGAATTGGATAAAGTATGGTTTGAGGTCGTTAGGGTAGTAAAACCAGGTGGAATTGTATGCATTAACATCGGAGATGCTACTAGAAAGATTAATAATAATTTTCAATTGTTCCCTAACCATGTTAGAATTACAACATTTTTTCAAGACAACGGGTTTGTGGTTTTACCTAGCATATTATGGAAAAAGCCAACAAATAGTCCCAATAAATTCTTAGGATCAGGTATGCTCCCAATTAATGCATATGTTAGCCTTGAACACGAGCACATCTTAATTTTTAGAAAAGGAAATGAAAAAAGGAAACTCCCTCCGGCATTTGAGCGTAGATATCATAGTGCTTATTTTTGGGAGGAAAGAAATAAATGGTTTTCGGACATGTGGCTAGATCTTAGAGGTGTATCTCAAAAAATGAATAATAAAGCGGGGAATAAAGGGAAATTAAGAGAGAGATCCGCAGCTTTCCCTTTAAAGTTGCCTTATAGGTTAATTAACATGTTTTCTATTTACGAGGATACTATTTTAGACCCATTTTGGGGGAAAGGTACGACAACATTTGCCGCAATGATTACTGGGAGAAATTCTATTGGATATGAAATAAATTCTGAATTCATGGAGAGCTTTAAAATTAGTCTTAGAGATTTAAAAGAAACAGCTCAGTCGATCAATAATAAACGAATAAAAGACCATGTTGAGTTCATAAAAACCTATAAGAAAAATGGTAAAGAGCCTAAATATAAAGCTAAAAATTATGAGTTCTCAGTTATTACAAAACAAGAAACCGAAATTTTGTTATATTCAATTAATGAACATAAGGAAAGTAAAGATCAGTTTACTGTCCTATATAGTGAATTTGAGTCAGAGTAAACTGGAGATTATTTACCTAACACCTAAGCATACTTTTTGTTTAAATCCAAACTCTCGCAGAGTTTTCATCAAATAACTTTCCTACTTGGATTTTTTATTTGAATCATTAATCAGGATTTAATCGTTGCAATCAACAGATTTTTGGACATTTAATTTCAGAAAAGCCTCTTCTTGTTTATTCCTTTGCTCTGACTTTACCGATCTATTGACTTGAGACAAAAATTTAATCGCATTATTTTTACCCTCTTTAATGTTTTCAGTTAACTCTTCTCTACTTAAAGCCCCAGATATAGTTAATGCAGTTTGAAACGATTGATCGGGCTCTAAAGTTTTAAACTCAATTTGCAAAGCAGAAAGAATTTCTCCAGCCTTATCGTGTAAAGTGTTTGAAAGATTTAACTTTTCATAGTCAATTTTGAAATCTTTTGTTAGGCATGTTTCATAATATGTTGATCGTGATATCGGGGAAAAACCAGCGTATAAATTTGTTTCATCGTATTGGTAAAGTATGTCGTTTTCATTATCATATCCAGATAAATCGTTATCAAATCCCTCTAATCCGTTGATGTCAAAGTCAAAAACGAAGTACATTGAGAAGTCATTTAAATCATAGTCAGATATGTTTTTCAATGTGAAGTAAGTATTGATGTACTGAACCTTTGGAGGATTAAAAACATCAACATATAATCGAATCAGTGAACTCTTATTTTTAAAATCAATTGGTTGGAGTTTCTTATTTTCTATTAGAATCTTTAGATATTCGTTAATGTCAAAATCAAGCGTAATTCGGTTAATAGTTGTTCCTATTCTACTATTTACCATTTTATATATTGGAGTTGGTTCGATATTCTTCAGTAATACAGGAATGTTTTCTAAATTCTTACTATTAAGCTTAAAACTGAACCAGGGTCCAGCAAATTCTTGTTCTGTGAGAAATAATAGATACTTGTTCATGTAAGTGACTTCTTTTATTGAAAAGCCCATTAGATACCCAGATTGATTTCAGGTCGCCAAAACATCGTTGAATAAAACCTTTAATACTATTTTTTAATAACCTCCTTTGATTTTTATTAAAAATTCTTATCATCTATATTTGATATAAGTTTTTCAAATTAAAGAATAAGCAAGGGATTTAAAAAGTTTTCATTAAGTGAATTACGCTTTTTCTATGAATCTGTAGGCAATATAAAGGAAAGCCTCGTTGACATTTTCTCCCGTTAGAGCTGATGTTAAAATGTAATGAAAACCTAATTCTTTAGCAACAATTTTTATTTCTTCTTCACTAATCACTACTTCTTCTTGCAAATCCGATTTATTTCCAACAATTACAACAGGTATATTGCGAGGTACGGATTCTTTTATGTCCTTATACCATGTTTTAACACTTTCTAGATTATTTGGGCGAGTTCTATCTATTACAATAAAAGCAGCACTTGCACCTTCATAAAATCTGTGCCTATAAGGTGCCATTGAGCTAATTTGACCGCCGATGTCCCACAATACAAAATTAACTTCTGTGTCTTCGTCCATTACTACGGTTTTCTTAGAAATTTCTACCCCAATTGTAGAGATATAGCTCTCTGAAAACAGATTTTCAATAAATCTTCTAATAAGAGAGGTTTTTCCAACTTTAAAATCCCCTGTTAAAATCAATTTCGAAGTGAAACGCCCCTTGGGTAGCTTACCTTCTCTCCTTTTCGATAACACGCGAATTATTTCTGGGATTTCTGTTGAAACTTTATCATATCCCTCTAAGACAAGCTCAATCTTTCCGGCAACATATTCTGAATAAATTCTCAACTCTACATCTGAAGTAGCAGGATCCGCAATAGTAGTTAATATTGAACGTGGACCCATCGAACAGTAAGCAAATTTTTTATCCTGCATCGATGTAATGTTAAAAAAATTACTTTGCGTCTGAAACTCGCTCTTTATTCGGTCAATATATATATCTAGAAATGCTGAAATTGCGCCCATTATGGAATCAGAATCAGTTCCTCCTTTTTCTTTGCTATCTGAAGCGATAATAAAACCATCTCTATCACAAATTGCCACTGCTACAGCACCGTCAATATCAAACATGTAATTTGTTAATAACGATTGAAGT
The DNA here is from genome assembly GCA_029856235.1 of Promethearchaeia archaeon. Taxonomy (GTDB): domain Archaea; phylum Asgardarchaeota; class Lokiarchaeia; order Sigyniarchaeales; family SOKP01; genus SOKP01. Next base: position 6,188 of record JAHQWP010000029.1, on the reverse strand, counting down.
AAATCAAGGTTAGGTAGATTTTCCATAGGAACCATCATTATTGCTTGTTATATTAAAAATATTATAGATTTAAAAAATATAAATATAGCTATAAATTTGACACAAAACACCTTTATTATGCTCTGATTATCCTCATAACATAGATATATTTATTTCAGAACTTCCATAGTTTTTTTAGAATGGAAGAGCGCTTGGTAAAACACGAGGAAAATATAGCGAAAATTCTAGGTCGGGTAATTTCCTTGTGCAAACAAACAGAACTAACAGATCTTGCAAAAAAGGGAGAACAATTTCTAAAAACCTATGAAAACGCAAAAAAAATACGATGATATTGGAACGAGAAACTAACTTTTAATATCACCATAATATTCCCTTTTTTATTCAATATAATTTTACTTTCATCTATGATGGATAATACACCTCTGAGAAAAGATATCATCGGAGACAATCAAATAGAAGAAATTATATTCAGGGCTGTAAACCTTTTTAAAAAAACGGGACTAACAGAACTGGCCGAAAAGTGGGATAGAATATTAAAAACTTATGTCGGGAAAAAAAGCTTGACATAAATAATCCACATCTAATTACTTTTCTTCCCTGCTTTTATGAAATTTGAAATATGCAACCTTTGATCTTCTGAAATATTATATAAATCAAAAATGAGAGCATCTAAACTTTTTTGTGATTGGACATATGAACCAATATCTTTTCCAATAAAAACTGAGATATCCTTAACAAGTTCTATAATTTTTTTCGCAATTTTCTTCTCCTCTTTATTTTTGGGAACTTTAATCGGTAGTTTCTTTAATTTTTCAATTAAAATTCTTGGAAATAATGTTTTATAAGAGCTAAATGATTTTATTAAGTAATACGAGAGTAATTGAGAATTTAAAAGCCCTAAAAGATAATAATGATTGAATTCTAAAATAGGAGATTGAATAATTTGTATGTTATAAATCGATTGTGGGGTGAACGCATTTTCGTCATAAGCAGCACATATCATGTTCTCTTGACTTAACTGCCTAATAACTATTTTGCTTTTGTAAAGGTCGTAGCTTTTATAATTAATCCCCTCTACCCCAAGTTTAATATATTTATACTTTCTAATTATATATCTGTTTAGTGAATACACAAAAGGTACATATTCGTTTTCTAAATCCTCAGATATACTATCTACTATGATATTTTCAATTTTGTTTGCATTTAAGGATGAACCACATTTAGAGCATATCAAATTGCCTTTTGGTAACGGTAAACTCCTATGACAAACTTCGCAGTAAATTATTTCACCCTCTTTTCCTAATTCCACACCTCTACTAATTAAAATCTTATATTGTGAATCATTCATTAAATCTAATAAATTTGGAAAATTTGATTTTAGTCGTTCTAGGATATTTATATCTCTCTGAGTTAGATTTATAAGAAAGTTATAATCCCATTTTCCGATATTATTTTGAATTAATTGTGATTCTAATTGATCTCTTTTTAATGTCTTTTTAATTAATATTGTATTGTTTAATCTTTCTTCTTGTTTGGATTCTTTCTGTAAAATTATAATTACATTAGAAACAACTGGTTCCTTAAATCCTAAACCTAAATAGCATATCTCTTTTATTTTAGTTGAGTGATAAATATAACCTCGTATTAATTTTCTATTTGAAAGAGCTAAAAGAGAATCAGGTACAATATATCCTAATAATCCCCGTTCATTTAAAATTTTTATACCAATTTCAATAAACAACTGGTAATAATCATATTGACCTTTATTTGTTTCCAGTGGCATTTTTTCAATTGATTTTCTATTCTCCAACGGAATGTCTCGAATGAATAAATAAGGAGGATTTCCTACAACATAATCGTATTTATTATTGGTAAAGAATTGAAGGGTATCTTTGACAAGAATACTAAATTCTGGTATAGGGTAATCCTTATTTTTTTCTATAATAATTTTAAAAAGGTCGAAAAGTGTAAAGTAGAGATTGATTTGACATAAAATACAAACAACTGGATTAATATCAATTCCAATTATGTTATCTTTAACTATTGTTACAATTTCTTCGGCTTGTTTAAGTGTTAACTCTGATTTTTCTTCCAATTTAAGTTGTTCTCTTAATTTTTCTAAGAGAATCTTTGCTGCTCCTATTAAAAAACTCCCAGAACCACAACTCAAATCTATTAATTTTTTATTTTCAATATCATGGTGGTTTGTGTATCCAACGCTCTTTAGTATGTAATCAACTATTTGAATGGGTGTGAAAAATTCACCCATTATTTTTCTTTGGGAATGAGGAATAATACCTTCGTAAAATTTAGCTATAATATCCAAGTTAAAACTGTGAATATCCCTCTGTTCTGTAGTGCAAGTTCCAGTAGAATCAATTTCAGATAAATTTTCAACGAATTTAAGAAGGAAATCGTTTACTTCAGTATCTTGTAAATTGATTCCATACCGTTTCATTAATTTTGATACTAAACCCCTTTCAATTAGGAAGTCTGTAAAATCGCTCATAAAGTTCGGTTAAGGATATTCTAAGTCAAATTAAATTTTATCTTATTATACTTCTATCTCTAACCCGAATAAAGTTTTATATTTAATTAAGAGTTCTTAAAGATTATGGAAATCAGTAAAAGAGAGCTACTTAGCTTTAAAGAAAGAAAATTTCCAAAAGATATTTGTTTTCGCCCAATTGGAATGATACATTCTCCATTTACAGATTTAGCGGGAATACCTATCCAACCAAGTATGTCAAACGCGAAAGGATCGATTGAGATATTCAAGCAATATCAGGACGCCTTAAAAGACTTAGATGGGTTTTCACACCTATTTTGTTTATATTTTTTTGACATGGTAAAGTTACCAGTTCCACTTCAATCTAAACCTTTTCTAAAAGACCAAAAGATGGGGATTTTTGCGATACGTACGCCATTTAGGCCCAATCCTATCGGATTATCAGTGTTAGAGCTTATCAAAATTAAAGATAATACTATCTTTGTTAATAACTTAGATATTTTAGATAGAACACCTGTAATCGATATTAAACCCTATGTTCCACAGTTTGATAATCGAGAAACAAGTAGACTTGGGTGGTTAGAGGGCAATATAAGAAGAAAAGTAAGTTAACAGATTAATTTTGCCTACAGAATATCATGTAAAACTTCTTATAAGGTGCTATACCAATATATATTTATATAAAACTTTGATCATTCTACTTTGAATAAAAGTAAACGAAATTCATTAATACTGAAAATGGATGATTGCAAGCGTATTTATTAGTATTTTTGTGATTATATTTCTAATTGGCACTATTTATATGGTATTAAATAGAGAGAAATATGAAGCAGAAACTACATTTTTTATTACAATTGTTACATACTTCCTAAGCGAAATCTTCTACTTTATTTCATTTAATCTATCCACAGAAAACTTCTTTGGCATCCCTATTGCATTAGTATTTTGGTACATTTCTATTATTTCAAGAAGTATTTCAATAGGAATTTTCGCTTCAATGCATAATCTCGAACTTAACAAAGACAGTAAAGTAAGGTTTTTACCCGCACTGATTTATATTTTTATAGGAGGAAGTATTTTGAGTTTTTTGTTCGTTCCCAATTCTTTTACAGTAATTCAAATAGGAATTGAATACTATTATTTATTTAATAATATTGGACTACTACTCTCAATTAGTCTATTCAATTTTTGTATTGTAATTTTTTCCTGGACAATCCAAATAACGGGATATAAGAATTTTGCTGATAAAAAATTGGGCAACTTATATTATCTCTTTTTGCTTCTCTTTAGCTTACAAATTTTACTTCAAAATCTCTATATTATTACACCAAATATTATTTTGAAAACAATTCATTCGCTCTTCTATCTTATTAGCATTGGATTTTTTGTCAGTATTGTCATTAAAAACCCGAATCTGTTAGCAGTTTTTACAAATAAAATTTATGAGTTTATTGTTTTCCATAAGTCAGGAATCTTACTTTATTCCTATAACTTTCAAACAAGAGAGGAAGTTGACGAGAGCCTTTTGAAAGGAAGTATACTGATTGGGATAAGTCACATCTTAGCTAACTTATCCAATGTTGAGTCTCAGGTAATGCACATAAAAATGAAAGAACGCGCTATCGTCTTTAATTTTAACACCCAATTAGGATACGCTACATTGCTAATAGCAAAACATAGGAATAATATCCTCGAAAAATCTATTGAAAATTTTATGAATAAATTTTCTAGTATTAATGAGGAAAACCTACAAAATTTAACCGGCTTAATAGATGTGTCTACCTTTAAAAATGCAAAAGGGTTAATTAAGCAATATTTTCGTCACTTCTTTACTGAGAAATAAATAAAAATAAAAGTATCTTCTAGATAAAGAAACAAGTAATTTTTTTGGATTCCAAGAAGTAAGATAGTATTTGTAGTGTTATTAAATATGAATTATATAGCTCCTATATCGTTAATTATTGGTTATTTTTTCATACTATCCTTAAGTTTAATAATAACAGTTCACATTATAAAAAATCGAAAGAACTATGGAACACCATTTATGGCTTTTTTAATTGCTGCAATAGCTTTCAGCCTAGGTTTTATACACGCTACATTATACATCCTTTCAGTAGTTTTTTTCATCTCAGAACAGATTAATATTTTATTCTGGAAATTCTCAATTCTAGCTTGGTTTGTTTCACTAATAATATCTTCGCTTCTCTTCTCGTCCTTTAGAGAATATAAAAAAATCAAATCCTTTCCGTTTCTATACTACACTCTCTTTCTCGGCTTATTAATTGGTGCTTTACTAATTCCTGATTCTATAGAGTTAATTCTTAGCATATCTCTTCCCTCATCAATTATTTTCATTGATCCTTCTCTAATTAATTATAATTTTAATTTCATTAGTGGAGTAATAATCATCTTTTTCCAAATACTAGTTATCTCTCATTTTCTTTATATAGCTATAATAATAAATATCCCATCAAATAAAAAAGAAGAAACCTTACCTATACTTTTAAATGCTATTGTTTTCTCAATACCGATTATATTGAACATTCTCTATATCTTATTCCGTCTAACTCTCTTTAGAGAATTTTTTATCAGAGAATTGTTCATAATTATTCTCTGGATTGCATACTTAGGTGTTAGTATAATGATCATTAAAAAACCTGAATTATTTTTCGTTTTACCAAATAGAATATATTCCATTAATATTTATCACAAATCTGGTATAATGATTTACTCTTACGATTTTGATAACCAAATTGAATCTAAAACGGAGTCTACGATCTGGGGTAATATCCTTATAGGTTTAAATCACATCCTTAGCGCGTTTTTAGATAAAAAGGATAAAATTAATGTCATCCAAACCAAAGAAGCGGATGTAGTTGTTAGATACGAAGAAGATAGCGGTTACGCCTTAATTGTTATTACCAATAGAAAAAATAGTATTGTAGAAGATCTCATGAATAATTTTTCAAACGAGTTTAAACTAAAGTATAAGGATGAACTAAATGAGATTCTCGACATTAATAAGATTATCAATGTCTCAGAATTCAGCGATTTGAAGGACTTAATCGAAAAAAATTTCCGTTTGTATTTGTAATTCTTCATCCTTTCCAAAATTACTAAACCTTGGATATCTAAACATTTTTTAATGAGTGTTTCCATAAAACTTCATAAGATGGAACAAATTGAACTTCATGATAAGGAATGGGAAGAAGACTGGAAGAATATCGTAGAAATTTTCAATACTATCGATCATCTCGAGCAACTATTTAATAATTTGGATGTCCCATATTTAAGAGAAATTCAGCAAAAAGTATTGCTTTTGAATCTTGAGAAATATGCTTGGTCCCTCCAAAATTACATCGTAGAGAAATATTCCCGAGTGTAGTGTTTAGTCAAGCAATTTTAATGTAATTCGTTTTCGACTTTTTCTAGAGGGTAATATAATCAATTTAAAATAGTACTGTAAATTTATTTTTCTATTAATTTCTAAATTAATTTTAAGTTGATTTATATGAGTGCACGATTTAGTAAAGGTCAGAAATGGAGTTTTTCATTAGGGAATGGTGTGGAATGGTTCATTAATAGCGCATTTAATCTGTGGGTATTTACTTTTTATTTCGCAGCAGTAGGCCTGGATGTTGGTTTAATCAGAACGGCATTTATTATTTGGACAATTTGG
>JAHQWP010000028.1 GCA_029856235.1 Promethearchaeia archaeon | reverse complement strand
GAATGGGGCGTCCCTATATTGGCTATGATGTATCCCAGAGGGAAAAAAATTACAGATGAGAACGCTCCTGATGCTGTTAATATTGCCGTAAGAGTTGGCGCTGAATTAGGAGCAGACATAGTTAAAACGAACTATACTGGAGATATAGATTCCTTCAAATATATCGTAAAAGGAGTAAATGTTCCGGTGATTATAGCAGGTGGACCAAAAATGGACACTATTCCAGAATTGTTTCAAGTAGCCTATGATTCTATTCAAGCCGGAGGGGCGGGAGTTGCTTTTGGAAGAAATGTTTTTCAATCGGAAAATCCTACTAAGGTGGTTGAAGGACTCTCTAAAATTGTACACAAGAATTATACAGTAGAGGAAACATTAAAGGAATACTAATATTGATCTTATTAAATTAGAATTATGACTGAACATAAAATTATATCTTACTCTTATTTAGTGAAGCGAGCCGTTAAGATTACAATAGAATTTATTGTTTTTTTGATTTTCTTATTCTTTTTACCTGATTTGATTAATTTATTTATTGAATTGTATGGATTTTGAATGAGGTTTTCGAGTTTTTTCCAATATTTCATGTCGCATTTCCACTGCTAATCTTTGAATTGCCTTTAATAAAAAGAAAATACGAATTCAATAGGTTTGCTCTTATAGTTGGTTCTTTACTTCCTGATATTGTTGATAAACCTCTACTATTTATGAATCTTGGCTCCGGAAGAGGTATTTCACATACTATCCTATTTATTTTAATTAGTTTTATGATTCTACATTTAATTGTAAAAAAGAAAATGAACATTTCGGTCCCATTTTTGCTAGGAATGGCGTTCCATCTACTTTTAGACTTACCTGAGGTTCCACTGTTTTATCCATTTATCGAATATGAATATATTTTAATAGAGGATCCCTTTGAATTATGGCTTAATAATCTGTTTAACAATCCTATAGTTTATCTAACTGAAATTGCCGGATTTTTGATTCTCATTTTCATTTTAATAAACAATCGGTTGTTTAATAGCAAAGACATAATAAATTTCCTAAAACGGAACACTGACTTAGTAACTCGTTAGAATACAACTGAACCCTATAAGGTTTAAAAGTAATTTAATTAATTTTTATTTTAAGGAATAAATTTTTTATTTAAATAAATAAGATTCTAATACATAATACCAAACCAGTGCGTATAATTATGAGTCAAACAAACGCCCTTAAGATTATAGTTGACAACAGGGAAAGAAAACTAATAAAATTAATAGAAACTAAATTCCCTAATATTAATTTTGAAACAAAGCAGCTAGATATTGCTGACATCGTCATTACTGAGGATGTAGCCATCGAAAGAAAAGAAGGATTTGATTTTGTAGCTTCTTTAGTTGATAATCGCCTATTTGAACAGTGTCTTCGCTTAAAAGAAACCTATACAACACCTATTTTAGTTTTAGAGGGTTTAAATGACAAAGTTTTTGAAAACACAGGTGTGAAAATTGTTTCTATTTATGGAGCACTTTCAAAAATTGCCTATAAGTTAGGAATTGCGGTAATTCCTACTCGGAATTTAAACGATACTGCGATAGTGATTGAGAGAATTGCTTATCGCGAACAAGTAAAAGATGGGGTGTCTATTCTCTCCAGAAAAGCACCTAAAAGCATGAGCATTGAAGAGAGAAGAACCTTTATTGTGGAAGGATTTGTAGACATTGGACCAAAAAAAGCAAAGAATTTAATTGAGAAGTATGAAACACCTTATCAAGTGTTTAAAGCTATAAAGCACACAGAAGTTACATATACTCGAACAGGAAACCCAAAAGGAATAGAAGGCCCTTTAAAGGAACTCTCTGGCTTTAGTTGGAAATTCGTGGAAAAGAACAAAGAAATGCTATTTGGCAAACTTAAAAAAAAAGGCCCCATTCAAAAAAAAATAGATGATATTTAACATCTTCTATGAAAATAAAATCAGAAAAGAGTAAAAAGTAATGTTCTTTTTCTTAAATATTAAATTAGGGTGTATTTTAATATATGATGATATATTTTTCATTAATTGCAATCTTTTTCTCAAGCATGGTTTATGGAATAATAGGATTTGGAGACGCTCTTATCTTAATTCCTATCATAACTCCATTAATTGGAATTAAAAACGCAGTAATTCTAGTAAATCTTTGGGGTATTCTTACTGCCTTGCTTAATTTTTTAAAATATCGCAATTTATTAGATAAAGGCTATTTTATAAGATTTTTGTCGTTAGGTATTCCCGCGACAATCTTTGGTACTTTCTTACTTATTGAAATTAGGTTAGAATGGATAGAATTGATTCTTGGAATCTTTATTTTTGGCTATTCAACTCTGAGATTATGTCAGTATTTAAAAAAAAAAGAAGATATTGAGTTAAAAAGCTTGATAAATACTACTTCTCCCTTAATAATCGCGGGGGGGTTCAGCTATGGATTATTAGCTGCTTTGATAGGCGCAGTAGGACCACTTAATGTAGCAATGCTTGAAAAAACTGGGCATTATAGAGAAAATTTTATTGAAAATTTCGCTGCTATTGGATTCTCTCTATCTATTGCACGAACTCCATTTTATTTCACAACAAATATTTTCCCTTATGATTTGCTTCTACTATTTCTTTTAGGATTTCCAATAATTTTTCTTGGAACTAAATTTGGGCAGCGCCTTACTCCTAAAATTCCCATAAAAGCATTTCAAGTCGTGGTTTTTTGTTTTCTAATAGTACTTAGTGTAAAATCAATTACAACCTCAATTATTGGTTTGCTTCTAAATTAGACTAATCCTTTCTCATCTAAAACAAAAATATAAAAGAAATGTTAAAGTTTTTGTTAACTTAGAATTCTTTCAATTGCGTTTAATAGGCTTTCAACATTTTCTATTCTAGCAGTATATGTAATTCACTATTATTGCTTAATTTAGTTTAAGCTCTTATCGATATTTAAAATAGAGAGTGAAGATTCGTATTTTTAAAGCTCGATGCTGTGGTTGATCACTAATTAAATGTATCCGGCTATTAATTACGATTAGAACTCAATCTTTCAAGATTTATGAATAATGTTGTTTTATGTATTCTTGCACTACCTTTAGTTCCTCTAAATGAGTTTCGCGGTTACCAAAGATATAAAACCGTACTTCTGGACCAGTACCACTTGGCCTAAAATACAAGGTTGAATCTTCACTTTTTAGCCTAAAAATATCAATATTGTTAGTATTATCCGATAACGCACTCACTTTGTACTCTTTGTTTTCAATTGAAAGGATTTTATTGTCGTTTTTAGCAAAATTTCTCATGATTTTAATTTTCTCGGTATCTACCGCAGAAATTGTTCTATTTATTCCTTTTATTGACCAATCAATAGATTTTGAGATTTCGTGACCTCGAGCGATAAGTTCTGTTATTAAAACTAAAGCAGGTACAGGATACTTGTCTGCAATAATTGCAAACGCAGATTCAAAGTGGAATCCGTCGAATTTATCAACTCCGACTGTATTTAAAACATTAAGCGTGTGTCCACCCGATTCCTCCCACATTACGATTAAAAATTCTTCATCAAATAAGTTGTTTTTTTGAATCAATTCATAAATTATTCGTTTTAAAGGTTCAGCGTTATTAATTTTTATCAAATGCTTATTTTTATCTTCAAAATAAAGGATAGCTTTATCCACTTTTGACTGATCAACATTTATTCCTAATAAATAGTATAAAATTATACCTAAATGCTTATATCCTACTCCTGTCAAAATATTTATGAAACTAGTATCATCTCCTCTTAAATCACTCGGAATAGTTCTCACATTTATGATTTTCTTCTGGTAGTCATTAGCTAATATGTTATGTAAAGCAGAATAAATCTCGTTAGGAATGTAATAATTAAACTCTCCATTTTGTTTCACATACAAAGCGATTCTGTCTCTATCTGCATCTAAAAGGATAGCTATATCGGAACTTTCTGAATCCATAACCTGCTTCAATTTTTCTTCTCGAACTTCTTTTATGGGGTTCGGCGGATTAATTTCCTCTTCAATTAAAACAACCTCGGCTCCCAAACGCTTAAAGAGGTTTACAATTCCTCTCGCTTTCCCTAAATAAGGCCAGATTACTAGTTTTTTATTCTTAATGCTTTTAATTTCTAAAACTTTCGAAATAAGATTTATTACATAATCGTTATTTTTTTTTTCTGCGTTAACTGGAATGGGTTTGAAATTTGGATCAAAGTTAATCTCTTTAATTTTTATTGCTCTTTTAGATATCTCTTTAAACAAATCTCCAGACATTGGCATTGGATTGTCAATATAAAATTTAATCCCATTCCACGACAACTCATTATGAGAAGCAGTCAAAACAATAACCAAATTGATTTCTTCCAACAAAACAACAGAGGCGGCTCCATAGGGAGCAGACATTTTAGATTCTCCAGGAACATCCTCTTGATGATAAATCTCATACCCGTCGGAAGCAAAAATCTGAGAGCAATACTTTAATAAAATGTTTTTAGTAGGTCTATTATCTGTAACTATTAGAATTTTAAGGTTATTACCCTTCTTCATCTCTTTATATTGTTGACTAATAGCTTTAAACACGCGGAAAAACAGGAAAAGCTTTCGGTTAGTCAGTAATAATTTATTCTCTCCTATTTTTTCAAACTGATCTAGAATTTGAATTCTTAAACCAGAGGTTGGTGCAACAATTGGATCAATTAGAAACTTCTCTTCTTTAGTTAATTTAGGTAATTTTAGCGTTTTATATGTTCCACTGTCTATAAATAAGATGTCCTCTAATTCAAAATCAATCAAATTCATCACGATATCAAAATATTAAATAATTAGCAATAATTATGAAATTCTTAAAATTTTTTGCTTTAACTATGATTTCAAATTAGGTTCAGATATATTAGAAATTTTATCTATCGCATCTCTTAAAATTGCGAGTATCTTTTCTCGATAATCTGGATTAGTAGCAATCATACCATGAACTTTTATAGGAGGTTCTCTTTCTGCCTGGGATAAAATATCTTCGCAGAATTCAGGAGTGAGTCGGTTGGGCAAATCTTGCTTGTTTGCTATTCCAATAACCAAAGCATCCTTGTAATGCTTGTCCAAAATATCTTGAATTATCTCTTTACTTTGATTAACATTTTCGAAACTAGAATCAAGTACCAATAAAGCAATCAGAGTACTGTCGAGTAGGCTTTTCCATAAGCTTCTAAAATTTGATTGCCCTGCAAAGTCCCACAACGCAATAGAGCGGTTTACTCCTATCTCTTCCCCATCGTAATTCGTGATATCTACATTTATGGTTGGTTGATACTCTAGGTTTATATCTTCTCCACATATACGGTGTACAAGAGTAGTTTTACCAACGCCTCCTGTTCCAATTATCGATATTTTTATAGGACCAAGGATACTCTCGTCGATTTCTCTTTCAAATCCTGTAAAGATACTACGATTTCCCGTCCATTCACCACTCGATAATAACTCTCCATACTCTTTGATGAATTTAACTTTTATACTAGTGATTTTTGTGTTAATTACAGCATCCTCGTCTTCTAGATCAGAACAAACTACAATTAAAATCTCATCAATTATAGTGTAGAAATATTTGAATTGATCCGTAGCTGTAGTTTTAATGTCGCTTTTACTGATTTCCTTCATAAAACCCGAGAAAGCGCTTAAAAATCCCGCTAACAAGTCTCTATCGACATCTGAACTACCATAATTTCGGTACAATAATGATTTACCATCACGAGTGAGAATATTGATATACTGAATCAAGAAAATCACAGAAATTTGAAAAGCTAAAATTATTAACCCAAAAAACTTGGATTTATATTTTTGTGCATTATTTATTTACTTATAAAAAGAATAAAAAATTGATCTTATAATAATATATATAATATTCTCCCTAAAAGTGGCAAAAAAACTATTTTTTTTAAGGAGAAGAAAAATCCAATATTTAATGTCTTGAAGTGAAATCAATGGATGCGAACCCAGAAGATTTGCCTAGTTCTCTAAAAGAATTAGATGAAAAAATGACCGCATTTTCTTCAATATTAGAGAAATTTGGTTTAGATATTATAACTAAAATGGGCCAAACTAACTTGAAGATCACCCAATTAACGGATATGGTTGAGGAGCTAAATAAAACTACAATTTACATCAAAGGTTTAATACCTCAATTAAGTAATGTAATCCAAAATCAAAAACTCTTAGAAGACGAAATAAGCTTGATTAAATCGTTAATAATTAATATAACCGCCCCTCCTTCAAAAAAGTCAGAGATTGAGAACATCATCAATAGAGATGAATCGGCAACAGACAAAAAGGATTTGATAGTAAATCAGTTAAATGATCTAAGAACAAAATTAGAAAATGATGATGATCCCCAAGCTGTTAGAACAATTTTAGAACAAATTAAAGAGGATATTTATGAATTTACGGGTGGTCATAGAATGTTATATGAAATTTCACAAATTTTAACAAGATTAGAATCTGCAAGTTCATTAGATGATTTAATGGATGAGCAAAATTCATCTTCAAAGTCAATAAGAAGTCAATTAATAGAAAATATCACTTTTTGGATTAATAAATTAATGATTAAGAGTTAGATCCCTTAAGATTTAACCTCTTCATAATTTCGAGAATTTCTGGGGCTAGTTACTTTATAATTATTATAAGAAAAATTTTCATTAGAACTTTACTTTTTAAGGCTAAAGCTAAAATCTTAGTATTAAATTGTTAAGAAATATAAATAAGAAGTTCATATTTATTATAACATAACTAAATTAAAAACACAAACGATCGAAAATCACATGAGTAATAACGAGAATAATAACGGAGGAATTATCTATAAAGGGAAAACTGATGCGATTTATAAGGTAATCGTTATTGGAGACCCTGCAGTGGGGAAGACAAGCCTTCTTACAAAATTTGCTACTAATCAATTTGAAGAAAAATATTTACCAACAGTTGGGGTTTCAATTTTGAAAGAACCAATTGAATTGGAAGATATTGACGCTACAATAAGTCTTATGTTTTGGGATATTGCAGGTCAACCTCAATTCTATATGCTTCACCGACCATATTTCAATGGAGCAGACGGAATTCTTTTAGTATTTGATATGACCCGTACGAGTACATTTAGTAATGTAAATAATTGGTACAGTTCCGCAGTAAAATATGGCCTTAGTGGAGTGCCGAGAATTTTAATTGGGAACAAAATAGATTTAAAAGATGATAGGAAAATAATAGTACCCATGGCAGAACATCTAAGCGAAAAACTAAACGCACCATATTTTGAAACTTCAGCTTTAACTGGAGAGAATGTGAAAGTTGTTTTTCAAAAGATTGCAGAATTAGTCTATAAATCTAAAATGAATTATAAATAGTGTCTTTTTTTTTACTGTTATCTAATTTTTAAGAGATTTCTTTCTTTATTTTAAATTCGGATAATTTATCTTTTTCCCGCGCGATAAAGTAAATCAAATTCAATTTGAACTTCAGCGAATTCCAATTATTCTGTAGTGTTTTTAAGATAAATTTAACGTTGTCTTTTCCTTCAATTTGTCCTACGCTTAAATGGGGTATAAAACCGGTTTTATACGAGTTAACATCATTACAATCGGGGAAGATTTTTAAGATCTTATGTTGGAGATTTTTGATCAGAGTTTCTGGCTCTGGATCTAAATAGAGAGTATATTTCTGTTTTCCGTGATGAAAACAATTGAATTTGTTAAAAGAAATATCAAATAATTCTATTTTTTTGCATATCATTGAAAAAAGAATTTCAAGGTTACTAAATTCGGATTGAGGTCTGAATGGGTATAATAGAGTGATGTGGGGCATCCACCTATGAAAACGTCTATCATATTTTTTTCGGGTATCTTGGATTGCCCCCCAAATCTCTTTCGGAGGAATAATCACTATTGCAGTGTAATGAACTTTAGTCATAACTCATAATTAATACAAACACGGGGATATAAAAGGTTTTTATGTGATGATTTTTATTTGCACTTTGGACTATGAATATTAAACATAGACATTTCATACAAAAATCTCAATTTAAAGAATTACAGGATGATATCTTAGCACAATACGATGAAAATTTCGTAAATCAAATCTTTCCTAAAAAAGCTCGGATAGAATTAATCCAAACTGATGCGGGAGATACATTGTTTGCTGTAAACAATGTATTAAAACTATGGAAATCTAAAGAAGGTTACATCCCTGTCTTAACTCTGCTCTTAAATAAGCAAGTAGAAATGAAGACAATAGTTGTTGACAAAGGAGCTATTCGATTTGTGACAAATGGAGCAGATGTTATGAGACCAGGCATAACAAAGATTGATCCTTTAATTGAGAAGGGCGATATTGTGGTAATAGTTGACGAGAATCATAATAGAGCTTTAGCAATAGGCAAATCGATGTTTGACGCTAAACAAATGGAAGACACTAGTTCTGGAAAAGTAGTCAAAAATCTTCACACAATTCAAGACGATGTGTGGAAATTTGAAAAAGAGTTTAAATAAATTCTCTTTTTAAAATAACCTTTAATTCTTCCTTTTTATCAGGAGGGGTCTCGTTTAAATCGAGACTACTAAGATCACAAGAATTTATTCTAAAGTTTTTATTGAGAACCATTATCATTCTCAGACCATTTTCCATGAACCCACTGGGATCTTTTTCTCTGGTAACTTTCATTAAGTCAAGAATTTTATGCATTTTCCATAAAATTTTATCGTTTTCGTCATCTCGAGTGTTTATGAAATCATCGTAGAGATTCATGTAAAAGTCGCATTCTGCAATCATATTAAGTGGTCTCCTCGCTTTATCCTAATCTCCAATTTTGGTACTTATGTATACATTTATTTACTTAATATTTAAATTGAATTTATATTTTTAAAAACCGTACCCATATTACAAACTTGCAATGGAAATTTTTTTGGGATGACCCAAAGTAATTTTTTTATAGTATTTACCTTAATTCCGTTTACTTTGTCATTTAAATACTAAATTGATGTTTTTTGATTATAACGCATCTGAGTAATATGAGTTAAAATAGTAATTAAGAATTAAAATTCGCGTACTACGTAGATATAATACGGATAACACAGCATTCTATTACTACAACTGATCTTATATTACTTGGATACTACTCTAAGGGTTATCATTATTGATATCTTGATGACTTTTAGAAAATACATAAAAAAATAGGTTGTGTGTGGGAAAAGATGAGTATGTATAGAAGTTATCTTCTTAAAAATCAATTTTGGGCTAAGAAAGGAAATGAAAAGAATGAAAATGTGGAAGGTGAAAAGATTTTTATAAAACATGATTCCGAGATTGGGGGCATTTACGCTATCATAAATAAGAATGACAGAAGAGGCGTAAAAATTATAGTAAACGGAGAAGAACATTGGTTTAATAATTTTGATAAATTAGATTCATTCTTGGGTAGATTAAAGCAAAAAGAAGACGATTTTATGAAGATACTAAGAAGGAAAAATATGTCTGCAAGATTAAGAACGTTAGATATCTAATTATTTTTTTTTAGTATATACTTCGATATCAATTCTTAATATTGAATAGTTCTAAAAAGATTCAATGTGTGTCTAATTCTTGCTACCAACTGAAAGGTTGTTAGTTAAAGTAGTTTAAATATAAAATTGGCC
>JAHQWP010000027.1 GCA_029856235.1 Promethearchaeia archaeon | reverse complement strand
CTAAGGAACTTAATTCGTTTTTAATTGAAGTGAAGAAGTATTCTTCGAGTAATAAAGATGTGTCAGAAATAGAAAAAGAATTACATTCAAAGTTAATTATAACTCTTCAATTGCATAAAAGTTTAAAACATTTAGAAGTTTCTTCTAATTTAAAGAATATCCTATCCAATATTCTTCCTAAGTCAGAATTTGAATGGGGAATACTTATTTCTTGGTTGTTTATTCATCAGATTGGAAGAGTAATTTCAGAAAAGAATTATGAAATGAAAAGTCGAAGCTTGTTTGATGAGTGGCGACTATCAAAGTATATAAGAAATACTCTGAGAGAATTAACAATAAGCGAAGATGAGGAAAAACAAGATGTTAGTTCAATTATAAAACTCATGATTTCTCACCAAAACTGGTCCAATTCTCCGGAATATTCAGAAAAAAATTTTCATGCAATTTTTCAATCTTTCTTTAGAGATCCTGAAATACAAGTTTATTTAAAAGTAAATAGGTATCATAACCATCTTTGGTATAGTGCCGAAGAGTTTGTTTATTTCACAAGGTGGATTTGGGTAACTGCTGTAATTGACAGAATTACATACATTAACTTAAACACTGAGCGCGAGCTAAATGAACTATTGGACTATTATCGGAGAATTGAAGAATTAGCAAAAACTTCAAAATACCAAGTTACTAAATTTTTAGAAGTTGTCGAAAAAGATTTTTAGATATTAGTACCAAGTTCCAGAGTTTTATCTCTTATTTGAGTGTCATTACTAATTTTACTATTAGGCGCTACTATTGCATTATGTAAAACGACATTATCCCCTATCTGACAATTGTTACACACTATAGAACTGTCAATGTGACACCCTGCTCCAATATTTACATCGTCCCAGATAACGCTTTTCTCTATTATTGTGTCTTCACCTATTTTGACGCGGTTTCCAACAGAACTAAGTGGTTTTATATTTACTCTATTAAATAACTCAACGTTTTCCCCAAAACAAGTTGGTTTTTCAATACTTGCATTCTGACCAGAATTGATAATTCCCATTACATATACTCCATCGTATTCTTCGCCATTTGGAGTAATGGGCCAAGAATATTTACGTAATAGATCCCAGTTTGCCCACAAATAGGTTTGGGAGTTTCCACAATCAAGCCAATAGTAATTCTTAACAAACCCATATAAGTCATAAAAGTTTTCGAGGAGATAAGGGAAGACTTCTCCACCAAAGTCCATTAAACCTGTTTCTTGTAATACTTCATCAATTTCTTTTTTGAAACAATAGATTCCAGTATTAATTATATTCGTATGTAAAAATAAATCAGTTCTTTGAGCCATACTGCTTAAATACAGTTCCATAGGAGCAGGTTTTTCTAAAAACAAATATATTTTCCTATTATTATCAAGAAGTATAACACCATATTGGCTTGTATGACTTTCACTTGTTTTCATAGAAATGGTGCTTATCCCACCCTTCTCTTTATGAAAATCCATAAAACTTTTCATTGGGAGGTTAGTAACGATATCCGCCATACTCACCACAATATTTTCAGAATCAATCCTATCCTGTAATAATCTGTAAGCATCAGCGGTACCATTACTATCTTGAATCATACATTCTAACTCAACATCACCTAACTTGTCTGGAGTCCATGTTGTTTCAATATATTCTTTTAATTCCTTACCTTGGTAGGCCAAAGCAAGAACAATGTGTTTTATATCCGCGTAGATAAGGTGAGCTATGGAATAATCTACCATTGGTTTGTTTGTTACCTTCACTAATGGTTTAGGAATTAGTGAAGTTAGAGGTAGAAGTCTTTTCCCTCTACCTCCAGCGAGTATTATGGCAGACCATTCTTTCAAATTGAACATCTCGTAAAATTTTACATTATATATATCGTGAATAATAGATATAAATCTATTACCATCCTATTTAAGTAACATATTTTTCAATTGAATTTTTGATTTCACTAGCAGCCACATGAGGCAATTTTCTGGCAACTCTCATATCCTCTACCATTTCAGCTCCTCCTATAATCTCGTGAGGAATAATATCTCCAAATAAATGAAAATCTGCATCGTAGTGAAAAGGACAACAGTTAAATAATATATTTCGATTTTTATCGATAGAAATATCATCCATACCCTGAAAGATAACCTTTAAAGTTTTGGCTAGGTCGTTTATCTGATTGATTTTTAGTTGAGAAAACCTTCGTAAATGTTCATTTGGGTGAAACCTAATGTGATAATTTCTAACAGGACTTCCTGTTGTATAAAAAGTCCAAAACTTTGTTTTAATAATAACTCGATCGCTATCTCCGTGAGACGTTTGACAAAGATGACAATTATCTCCCATCTCTTTAAACGCTTTGAGATGTCCTTCTAATCGACTTCCATGACCGTCCATGTTTAAATCAATATAAACTTGACTATGTATGCGCGGTTGAGAACCTCCCACTTTTAATCCTATATTGAAAAAGGGAGAAATAGGGATATCGTAAAAATCTCTTTCAATTGCCTCTTCAACACAATAAAGAATTGCGGCTTTCATAGATAAGAAAATACTCGCTAAGACATCTTCTGGAATTAAACTAAAGCATAAAGATGGATAGAAATTCCTTGAGATTGTAACTAAATTTATACCTTTTGAGAGTTTTAAATGTGAAGGTAATTTATCAGTTATTAATTTTTCAATATCAAGATCGACAATCCGAGCCATCGAAGGATATCTATTAATCAATGTTAAGGCTTTACAGTTTTCTGATACTTTCTGGTTTGTAAGTGGCATTTTTGAGAAGGGAT
This sequence comes from Promethearchaeia archaeon, assembly GCA_029856235.1. Classification (GTDB taxonomy): domain Archaea; phylum Asgardarchaeota; class Lokiarchaeia; order Sigyniarchaeales; family SOKP01; genus SOKP01. The sequence continues at coordinate 6,937 of JAHQWP010000027.1, read as the reverse complement.
TGTCTTTCTTCTCCTCGTCTTCAGTAACTATCATCGTATAACCATCACCTAATTGTTTACCCCAATCATCGTAAGTTGTCTTTCCCTCTGTTATCGATGTGAACACATCTTTGTGCTGTAAAGCCACTCTCTTTGAGCAATCATAAAATTGTGTTTTTTCTTCAGCGCTGGTAAAACCTTTAGGTCTGGCGCTTCTGATTGGTGAAATGTAAGCAAAATGACCATAGTATCTTCGGCGTTCTTTTCTAAGACCAAAATCCTCCGTTTTTATAGATACTGTCGATAATGGATCCCATCTCTTGATTGGAACATCATAAGATGTTTTTCCAACATAATTTTCTTTGTTTATAATTCCCCACTCCATAAAATCTGGAAAAGGTTCTTTGCTCGAAATTGTTTTACACCCTTTAAATTAAGTTATTATTTTAATAGAAACTACCACTCTTTAATATTTAACTTAAAGATTCATAGATATAATACTATTTTTATACAACTGTCGATCATTTAGGTATACTTAAAAACACATCTAGGTAAAATAAAATTTTTTATAGAATAATGATTAAAAATAAAAAATTGTTCAATCTTACAAAAATGTCGTTAAATTTATTTCTATATGTTTTCTCTGAATTTTAGATAGAAAAAAAGAAAAAAGAATAAAAAACTCAATTTCACCAATAATATTTTAACAAAATATATTTAAATATGTTAATAGAAGTTTTTAGTGTTCTAGCCTCTTTAAAATTTTATAAGTTTTAAATTCTCGTACGGGTTCGGAGTTTTCATTTACCCCTTCAATTGGTACTCGAACAAAATTTTTATCGTCAAAATCTTCTATTTCTATTTCATTATATTTTGCCATATTACTAGCGAGTTTAAGCTCCTTAATAAGGAAACTTCGGACTGCACATCTTATTAATTCTGATCGACTGGGGTACAGTCCTTCTTGCCCGATCAACTTATTTATTGCATCTATATAACTTTCAGGTACATTTACGGTAACTATCTTCATCCAATCGCCTTAACCATATTTTTTTCTGATTATTCTATATATAATTATTTATACCAAAATAATATATAAACATTGTTTTTTAGTGGGTTAATATCTTCTGATAAAATATTTTTTACCAAAAATCTTAATGAGTCAAATTTAACACCCCATTCTTCATTTTGGGCGTAAACCTTTAAATATGGCTACGAAGATCGAATTAAAGATTATTCTTGAAAATATTTTTGAAAATTTTTTAAAGTAATTAAAATTTTTTTAAAAAAATTAATAATTATTATTTACAAAAAATGTCGGACTTTTAAATTTGGAAAAAAAAATTATATGTCATTTTTTTCACGAGAAAAAACAGAAATAAGCAAAAAATGTAAAAATAAGAAGAAATATCTGAATTGAAAGAAATTGTATTCGCGTTTTCTTCTAAATATTTAATTTTTCAAATATTATGATAAAAAATCTTGATTAGTCTCTTATCTCAAATTTCTAAATAAAATTAATAAAACTTCAACACTTTGGATAAAGAGTGAACACATTTAATTCTTAAATTACTAGAGAATTAATATTCCTCTTCCAGATTGACAACATTGATTAGGTTTTTATTCCCCTTAGCCATGCGAGCAATATTTTCTACTACTTCATTCCATCTTGACAGATCACTAAAAGGAGAGTATCCCCTATGCGGAGATAAAATAATGTTATCAAGCGTATGAAAAGGGAACTCATAAGGACGTTTAATGCCGTTTTTATCGGGATGCGGATGATAATCATACCAAACATCTATAGCTGCCCCCGTAATTATTCTATTTTTCAAAGAATTGTAAAGATCCTCTTGATTAATGATCTCTCCTCTAGCAATATTGATAATTAGGCCATCTGATCCTAGCAAACTGATTTCCCTGGCTTTAATTAATCCTGATGTTAGCGAAGTAACTGGAATTGCTATCATTAAAACATCAATTTCTTTTAAAAAATCATACAGCTGGTTGAAATCGTATTTTTTAGCGGGAGTGGGCAACTCGTTCTTTTGTTTATTCCAATTATTTCTTAAAATATGGAAATTCACATTAAATCCTGAGAGAAAACAATGTACTTTTTGGTTAATTGCGCCATAACCTAGAAGTCCAATTTCTCGAAAGCGTAATGGAATTGATGCTGCATCTTTGTCTCCAGTACGCCATCTACCTTCTTTCATCCATATGTGATGAGAAATAGTTTTGTTCATCAGAGTTAAAAGTAGGGCAACGGCATGTTGAGCTACAAAGTAAGAATTACCGTGTCCATTGATCAATAAAACTCTACGATTTTTATTTAATCTTCTAAATAAATCCAAAAGATGATTGACACCAGCACCGGGATTAATGAATACTTTTAGTTTAGTTGCTTTGTCTAACAATGTTTTTGAGGGTCTCCATCCAATCAAAATATCTGCGTTAGGAACTATATCTGATAAAGCATCCTCAGAAGTGTCTTTTGGAAATAAAATTTTTACATTTGGATGTTTTTTAAGGTTTTTTCCTAAGTAATTCTGGACTTCTTTTGACACAGGGGATGTAAAACAGACTGTGATTTTATTTGTACTCATTTGATCTTCACAATTTACTAAAATTTATGATAAGTAATAACTGCTAGTGAAATGACTATGTTTTAAATAAATTTTTATATTCAATTCGTTGCTATATTTATAAAAAGAAGTAAATCGATAGAATAAGGTTAAGAAATTGTCAGAAGCGAAATTGTTTGAAATCTTTATTAACAGTCTAAATTTTGAAGTAAGCGAGTATTTGGTTGAAGAACTCACAGAACTTCAAAAAGATATAATAAATGATGCTACATTCATTCTAAAAGATAATATTGTAGGAGAAGTACAATCCTTCGGAGGTTCAGTGAAAAAAAATGAGGAAAAGTTCAAGGAATTCATGACAAATGCTGAAGCCGAGCTTGAAAAAGACAAATATAAAGAGATCAAGAAGAAATTAAAAGAATACCTTAAAAAACTATCGGAGTTAATCATTAAAACTTGTGTAGCAATAATTCCAGTAAAGGAAATGCCATGGGTTGATGTAGTCTTTCGAACTATTCCTCGTATAACATATAACGATAAAGTAGAACTTTTGGATAACACTATTGCATATTACGGAGAAGTTAAATGTTTTATTGGCAGAACAACATTATATGGAAAAATTAAAGATCAAGAACCATTATTTGCACCTTTTACAGGAAATTTAGATCTAGCAGGTTACAAATTAGATGCTTCTGAAAAAGTACCGAAGTCTCATTTGTTTCCATATGTTAGTGCTCTCATAAGTTCATTAGATTCTGTAATAACTAAAAATCAATTAGCTAAATATCACGAAGAATTTCAAAGACATGGTGACCCTATCTGTGATTTTTTGATGAAAGATGATGACTTAGTTAAATCTATGAAAAAAGTTATTACTGCGTTAGAATCTGGAAGAATCACGTCAGATATTGCAGTGTGTAGTATAGCAATACCTTTACCATCCGATAAAAAAAGTATTGTCTTAATCACTGATGAGAATCAGGAAAATCTTCGATACGGAAACTGTTTTGAAGCTTTATTAAAATTATCCGCTTCATGTTGTCAAGTACCTTCACAAAGTCATCAAGGCCCTACTCAAAGTGCTCCTACTGCTGGACCGACTGGAGCGGGGATCAGAACTCCTGGAGGACAGGAATTGAAATCTTGGACTGCTGAAGAACTCGCCAGTGAAGCTCAAAAAAGACTAGCCGCACAACCAGATCTTCCAACTTGGAGTGAGGAAGATTTAGTAAAATTCGCTGAAGAACGCGGATCAGGTATTCCTGAAGGGATGGATGTTTGGAAAGAAGAAGATTTACTAGATTTAGCAGAGAAACGAAGAAGAGGAGGATTAAATATTCCTGAATGGCAACCTGATCAAGATATGTCGGAATGTTCTAGCTGTGGATATAGTTTAAGACCGGGATGGAAGAAATGTCCGGTGTGTGATGCTCCGGTTGGAGAAAAAGCTTCTCAAGAAGAAGAGCCAAAAGAACCCTCTAAAGAAGATCAAAATGAGATCTCGGAAGAAGAATTGAATAGTGAAGAAGACACTGATTCGTAATTTCTTTCCTCAAAACTCTAAATTAAGCAAAAGCTATTATTTTTTTGTTTGTGTATTAATGTCTAAATAGCATAAAGTTTATAAGAGAGGTTCTTCGTCCAATTCCAAACTTTTTTTAAGCAATTTTTATTTACATCCTTAAGGGAATAAATGATTAGGAAAATTCTGTGTTACTAAAAATATTTTTATTGAAAAGTAAAGATTCTCATGATTTAAATAATCTTGATATCTATAGTTATCCCGAAGATATAGATAATAAAGAGAATAATGAAATCGTGTTGAAAATCATTCACGGTCATGATCATGCATCCCGTATTGAACCGTGCTGTGAAAATACTAAAACTTTTAAAAATTCAAATAAAAATAAAAATAACACCATACCATACACAATTAGTAGTCCTATTTCGCAGGTTATAGGGGATCAGAACATATTTACTATATGTATTAATTCTGAAATGCTTATTGGATTAATATTTGAAAAAGAAGATAATCCTTTTGATTATAAAGAAATATTCGAGGACCTATCTCACGAACTTCTTAATTCAGAAAGGAGTTGTTCTTTTAAAGATGAAATTGAGATCGAGAACTTCTTAATAACCCTTTTTATCGATATAAAAAGATTCGGAGACGAAACTCTTGAAAAAGCCCAAGAAGTTTCTTTACAACCCTCAGGATTATTTACAAAAGTCTTTTTATTTGGAATTGACAATGTTGGAAAGACATCTTTAACCAGAAGGCTTAAGACAGGTCAATATAGCGATAACTTCTTTACACCAAACAAAAAATTTAATATTGAATATATTCAAAGAGAAGATGGGTTATTGTCAATCTGGGACAGCCCTGGTCAGAGTTCATTTAGAGAAAGATGGTTATTAGGGCTTCAAGATTCGAATATAATTGTATATATGATTGATGTAGCTAACCAATTACGGTTTGAAGAATCAAAGAGAGAATTTTGGAATATTTTTAACCAGAATGAATTTAGAAATGTTCCACTTCTAATTTTAGGGAATAAAATCGATTTAATTAACCATAACGAACATAATAACAATGATTCTCTTGAAAGAACGAGGAAAGAAATTATTAAATTTTTTGAATTTGAGAAATTAGAAAACAGTAATTGGAAGTTCGTATTCACTTCTGTTAAGACTAGCCACAATATTGAAAAGGCATTAAACACGATTTTCACGCAAGTCTCAGAGTAGGGTTTTGGATTATATTTTCTTTTATCCATAAATTTAAATAGCTAGCCATTTAAATTTCTATTATATTAAATACTTTCAAATATATTGTTAATTAAGATTTACCCTTATTGGATAAGATTAAAATCATGATCAAACGATTAAAAAAAGACCTACAAATAAATGTTGAAGAAAAGGAAGGACAACTATTTTTAGGCGAAAAAGATAAAGACATGAGGATTGTAATGCTTCGCCCTAATGAGATCATGGAATTTTGCGAATTCGCAGGAACAAACGCTGAAGATATCCTCATATGGGTTGGAAAATCTCTTGGAAAAATATTCATGGAAAAGTTTTTTTACGATAAAGACTGGAGTAGCGAGAAAATGGCAGTTAAAAAGGAGGTAATACTTGGTACACTCGAGGTTTTGATGCTAATGGGGTATGGTGGACTCACTGGAATGTTCAAGAAAGATCATGTCATTATAAATGTGTATGATTCATTAGCAACCCAAGAAAAAGGAAATATTATGGCTAAAAACTTGTGTTTGCTATATCTCGGTATTTTCAATAGTATTTTTGATATCTTAGGTATTGATGTGGACGGTGAAGAAGTAGAATGCATTCTAACAGGAGGAGATAAGTGCTCGTATAAGTTTAATCTTCTTGTAGACGAATTTGATGACAATTTAATTGATAACGAAATGTCTGATGTGGCGGTGTCAGATTTTTTAGCCTCTTTGTAATAAACTATCTTTTTTCTTCCGATGGTTCATTTTTTCAATCGATTTTGAACTAACTTTTAAGAATATATAAAAAAAGTCTAATTATTAGATTACTTTCTTATACTAAACAAATATGAATATTAATTAAGATGGTAGAAAAACAAATTTTAAAACTTTCCAAATTATGTGAGCATTGGGCGGCACATAACAACTCTCATAAAGAAAACTATATAAAATGGAGAAATATTGCTAAAGAAAATGGTTTAAATTCAGTCGTAGAGAAAATCAATAAAGCAATCGAGATGATGGATAAAAGCACCAAATTTTTACTCTCAGCTAGAAATGATATTGATATGAAAGTAGATTTAACCTAACAAGTAAGCTTTGCCGTGTGAAACTGTTAAAAAATTATCAAATCTTATTCATCATTAAGCTTTAAGTTTTTTAAGCCTTTCTTCGCGTCTTTTGAGAACCTTATGAGTAACATCTGCTAGGATCTCTTCTTTTTTATTTAAGAAATCGGGATCTTCCATATTCTTTTTCATATTTTCTACCATTATTCTGGCGACATCTTCTGCAGTTTGATTCTTATTTTCTTGGTCATCCTCTTCATTCAATTATATACACCTCTACTTTTAGATATTTCATAAACTGTTCTGTTCTTAAATTTATTATTTTCAATTATCAAGATGAAATCATTTATATTACATTTCGCAAAGTTCAATTTTCCTTTGAATTCTTCTAAGTTCATATCGTTTAGGATAGTTCTTTTAATTTCTCTGAAGCTATCAAGGTATAATAAATAAATTTTCTTCACTTTATCGTGGGAAATAATTAGATTTATAAGAGATTTCATATCATTAAAATCCTCTTCGGGAATAAGGTAATGATGGCCTTGATACAAAATTCCATCATTATTCCCTC
>JAHQWP010000026.1 GCA_029856235.1 Promethearchaeia archaeon | reverse complement strand
AAATGCTTTTACCATCGTAAGCCCATTCGAGATCAACCGGTTTACCGTATTTCTTGGCGATTTTAATGGATTCGAGTGCAATAGCGCTTATAATTTCAGATTTAGATTCTGGAGCCTCTGGAGATTCAATCCACTCACCCCATTTATACACCCATCTTTCTGGTGTAATTCCTACTTGAACTAAATTTTCCCCAAGTCCTTCTATGGATTCAATAATGATTTCATTTAATCCAGTAAGAGGATTTCTGGTAAAGACTACTCCAGAAAATTCGGGATATACCATTTCCTGTATTATTACACCCATTTTAATTTGAACCTGATTTTGAGAAAAATTTTTGCTATAAGTTTGAGGTTTGATCCCTGATAAGGATTGCCAAATCTCTAAAATGCTGTCTAAAAGGTTTTCTATCCCCTTCTGATTTAATATTGTTTGAAATTGTCCCGCATAAGATTTATCTGATTCATCTTCTAAATTCGCTGAGGATCTAACAGAATAGCTTTTACTTTGATCAATATAAAATCCAAGTTCTTGTTTAAGATCTAATAGTATATTATTTTCACCTTTTGTATAAAGATCGAAGGCAGCAAAACTACATACGAATGCCTGGGGGATTTTAAATCCGTTTTTCTGAAGAAATCTTAAGTTAGATGCTTTGTTGCCTATATAATTTTTATTTTTTTTATCATCAAGATTAAAAATATACTGGATATGGTCCGCATAAAATCTCTTCAAATTCCTAGAATTGTCCAACATAATCTTATCCGGTCTGATTATTTGTAATTAAAATCACAATAATTCCAAAAACATCTTTTCTGTTAAAATGTGTGCTTTTAAATTATAAATGTGACATGACACTGTATTAATCTTGTCTATTTAAACATTTTTCTTACATAAGATTTTTTTTACAAAAATTATGAAGTACTACTGAAATAGTAAATCTTGATAAATTCATTAATAGTAGAAGAATATAGATATTAAGCTTGGCAAGATTATTGATTATGCTACGAACTTTCAAATAATTTTTTTTTTTTTATTATTTTTCTTAGCCTTACAGAAAGTGCAGATTTAGATTTACCCAGTTCATTTGCTAATTCTTCTAACGAAATTTTTCGCGGGACATCAAAAAATCCTAATTTTATAGCTTTTTGTATTACTTGGGATTCCTCTAGATTTAATCTATTTTCATCGTCTTCGAAACTATAATCTGAATTTAAAATTCGGAGTAATGAAAAGTTAATACCTCTTTCTTCTTACAAATAGTAAAATTAAAAGAAGAACTCTTGGTTGGAATTTTGGAGTAATTGGGGGGATCGCGGTAGCAATGGCTAATTTCCTTACTCATATTATAAAAAATATCCCGATACCCCGAACAAACGATTTCTTACTCGCAGGAATATTAGGAACGGCACTCGTGATTTCACTCTTGATTCCAGCCTTTAAATCAAGAATACTAGCTAACAATGAGTGATTAGCTCATAGTAATGTCTTTAACGTTATCTAAATCAATTTTTTCTTTTTTTTATATTCAAAAAACACTATGGATGTGATAAAATATGAAACGAGGTAAAATATATGGTTTAATTCTATTTATTGTAGGATTTGTATTTATTCTTTTGAATTTATTGGTGGTTTACCCTTATATTAGTTGTTTTTTTGCCCCTCTCACATTTTGGCTACTTGTAGGTATAGGCGTTGTAGGAGGAATATTAATGTTCTTTAATATTAACTTATCCTACACAGGCGAAGATTAAGGACTAAGGTACTTGACCAATGAGTTTTCGAAATATATTATTAATTTATTTTTTTTTTCTATCCTTATCTAGATCAAAGTTTTAAGCATTTGGAAAATAACATTAACTTGCTGTCATTAGTAATATATTTGTTACATAAGGATGCAATTTGATAAAAAAATGAACTATCTCAAGATCTTAAAAAGCAAATTTGGTATAGAGCTCTTTCTTTTAGGAAACGAAGCTGTTACTCGTGGTGCGTTAGAAAGCGGTATTAATGTTTACACTTATTATCCAGGTACACCCAGTTCCGAAGTTGGAGAAATTTTTACAAACATTTTCAGTGAGTCGAGAATGAATTGGGTAGAAAGTAGCATTAATGAAAAAGTTGCAATTGAAGTTGCAGGTGCTGCATACGCTCGAGGGGCAACAGCCATGGTCGGGATGAAAAATGTTGGTCTAAGCGTTGCTTCAGACGCCTTTTTCGCACTTGCTACTACCCGACCTAAAAATGAAAATTCTGCCCTGGTAGTTTTAGTTGCTGACGATCCACAACAATATTCAAGTGCCGTCGAAATGGATTCAAGATATTACTTGAAACTATTTAAAGTGCCCGCTTTGGAACCTAGTAATCCTCAAGAATGTTTGGAATATACGAAACACGCGTTTGAAATTTCAAGAGAATTAAAGCTGCCTGTCATTCTAAGATTGGTAACTATGGTAGCTCACGCGAGGAGCAATGTTAAAATAGGAGAAATTATTCAATCTAAAATTGAGGAGAGGTTTGATTTATCACCTGAGATAAACGTAGCTTCAAGACTCTATTTCTTAGATTTGAAACAAGATCAGATATATAACAGGATGAATCGAGCATTACTACTGTCAGAGGACAGTCCATTAAATAGAACCGAAAATGAGGATATTTCAAATGATTTCGATTTAGGAATCATTACAAGTGGCGTATCTTATAATTACGTATTTGAAGCTCTAGAGTTTATTAACCTAAAAGCACCCATTCTAAAACTCGGCTTCATAAATCCTCTACCTGAAAAAAAAATTGTTGCGTTCCTAAAACAATTGAAACAGGTACTCGTTGTAGAAGAGAATGACCCGTACATCGAAACAGATGTTTTAGCAATTGCTCAAAAGAACGGTATTCAGACGAAAATACATGGGAAAGATCCATTTTCTTATTCAAGAGAAAATTCATTTTTGAATTTTGTTGGGGAATTAAATCCGACTGAAGTAGCTCTTGCGTTAATAAAAATAACGAATTTAACACCAAGAATAAATCTAAATCAGATTAAAAGCAAGAATTACAAAACAGTTAGAAGGAAGCCTATGTTATGTCCCGGTTGTCCTTACGGTACTATTGGCTATGCTTTAAAAAAAGCGGATAAGAAATTGAAATCGGACTATGGAAAAGAAATTTATTACTTTCAGGATATTGGATGTTATACGCTACTTTCTTTCCCACCTTATTCTTTTGCTAATGTGAAGTACTGTATGGGATCGAGTATCGCTCTAGCTCAAGGAGTGGCGCACACTGACGAAAGTTTGAATATAGCGATTATCGGGGACGGTACCTTTTTTCATTCTGGAATACCAGCACTATTAAACGGGATCCACAACAAAGCACCTATATTAGTATTAATTCTAAATAATGGTTGGATTGGAATGACGGGACAACAACCCCATCCAGGAAGTGACATTCGCCACTATGAAGAGGGTAAATCAAAGAAAAAAATCGATATAAACAAGTTTTTAATGGGTACAGGGGCTAATGTCAGCGTAATACAACGACAAGAACACATTGAAGGGAATTATTCAGACCGGTTGAAAGATTTAATTTATGAAAAAGGTTGTCAAGTCTTAGAAAAAAGGGACATCCAAGTAATTGTGATAGAAGATGAGTGTATCCAAAAATTTAACCAACGAAATCCATTGGAAATAAGGCATGTAGATGAAGGATTATGTACCAATTGTGGCATATGTTATAATCAATTTTATTGTTCCGCTTTAAATGAGAAAGACGATAAAGCCCATATCAATTCAAATGAGTGCTTAGGATGTGGTATCTGTGAAGAAATATGCCCAAACAACGCAATTTTGGGAGGAGATAGCGACGAGTGCCAATAACTATACAATTGTAATTACCGGTTTAGGAGGACAAGGTTTAATTAGGTTTTTACAAATTTTAGGAAATAGCTTGGTGCGAAAGGGATATAAAGTAATAACTTCCGAAAAACACGGTCTAAGTCAGAGAGGAGGAAGGGTAACATGCTTCCTACGTTTTGGAGAAAAGATTAAAGCCCCAATTCCTATTATAGGATCAGCAGATATGATAATAGCTACTGAAAAATCATGTATTTTAGATGTATTAGAATTTGCAAAACCAGATCTAAGTTCCAAGTTAATAATAGCAACTTATGAAAAATTATCTCAAAGTAGTCAATATTTTTCAGAAGATTATTTGTTAAAAGTCCTAAAAGAGAATTCGGAACATATTCACTTTGTTCCAGTTATGCAAATCGTCGCAAACTTCACAAATCTAAAAATTATAAATATGATTATTTTGGGGTACATTTTAAGATTTATACCAATTACCGAAGAAGATATTAAAGAATCGATAAACCAGCATTTTGAAAAAGCTCTATCAATTCTAAATCAGGAAATATTAGAAGAAGGAATCAAATTAAAATAAAGTATTTTGATATTAAAAAACACAAACATTACAAATATGGAGACTGTTTTTATTTTCTTTAATTTCCTCTACGATTTCTTTAAAAATTTTATTACTTACTATATCTCATCATTAACCAGATATCGTTGTCAGAATCAGGTCTAGATATGTGTTCAAGAACTTCAAATCCAAAGTGTTCGTATAGTGACACATTTCTTTCGGGACTTTCTAAATAACAGGGTAATCGTTCTTTATCGGCTTTAACAAGCATGGGTTTCATTAGAACACTTGTCCACCCCTTTCCTTGATGCTCGGGGTCAACAGCAATATTGTAGAGGTATAGATGGGGAAAATTCGCGTATTCTTTGTGTTTATTTTTTGCTAACTTATCATAGCGCAAAAGTTCATTTCTTACATCTTTTCCAACTCTTATTATGACGGGGAGCATTCCCAATCGTACGTATTGCCAAATAGGGATTTTAACTTTGTCATGGGGAAGCCACGCTGCAACACCTTCTAAATTTTGGGAGGGAGCATACACTACACCAAATTTCAAAGAATAATTAAAAGTCATATTCATAGTCTTTGTAAGATATTTCATTCTCTTCGAGGGATTCGTAGAGAATGTTGAAAAATCATCAGCTTCAAAATACGCTTTAGCCGCAACTTTTCCTGCTAAGTGAATATTAGTTTTATCAAATCTAAAGATATTATTTAGGTCGCTAAACACACCTATAATAGTTTTTTATAATTCTTAATTTCTTCTAAAACTCGTTTTAATATTCTCCACTTCTTTTCGAATAAAAAAGTTTTTATAATTAATATCTGATGTTAAATGATTTGATAAGACAATTATACAAAATAGTTAAATAATATAAAGACAGATTTGTATATATCAACATTTACATGTATAGGTGAAATTTAAATGAAAAATAATTTGAAAATGAAAAAGTACATTCTTTTCTTTAGTATAATCCTTGGATTACCATTGGCAACTCTTTATTTCTTTCCTAATAATGAAAGTCTTAACATTGAAGATCAATACAATAAAACTAATATGAATTTAAAGACTGCTGCATATTGGGATCTTACAGGTACTCCAATAGATATTGATGATAGTATTCCCACTAAAAATTGGTCTTATACAGCGTCCACTTATGATTGGTGTAGTGGCTCTGGCACTTGGTATGATCCATTTCTCATAGAAAATGTCACTATAGATGGTCAAGGTACGGATACGTGTCTCACAATCTTAAATTCTAAAACAGCTTATTTTGTAATTAGAAATTGTACAATTTCTAATTCATTGGATACATCAGGAAATGGTGGAATAAAGTTACTAAATGTTAACAATGGGATTTTAATTAATAACACCTGCACTCTCAATAGGGCAGGAATTTATCTCTACTCGAATAGTGATAATAATACTATTTTACAAAATGAGTTAAAAGATAATAATTGGGGTGTTTATTTATCGGTTGGATGCGGAGCAAATAGAATTTCTAATAACACAATAATTGATAATGATCAATATGGGATTGAAATTGCTTTCAGTTCACATGGTAATAATATCACTAATAATATTGTTAAGGATAACGGGTGGGGAATTAATCTTGAAGCAAACGCTGGTATAATGATTCAAGAAAGTAATGATAATATTATTTTTGACAATGAAATAATAAGTAATAATCAGAATGGTGTTTATGTCTACGACGATATATGCTACGATAACATTATTATCAATAATAACATAAGCGATAATAAAAAAGGGATTCGAATGGCTTTTAATGTGTTTGGTACTATTGTTACTGATAATTTCATTAAAGACAATACCCAGTATGGAATTTACATTTCTACTTATCACCCCCAAGGCAGTGATATCTATCTCAACTGGTTTATTGATAATGGTATTCAAGCTTATGATAACGGCCCGACTAATGATTGGGATAATGGGATTATTGGAAATTTCTGGAGTGATTATCCTGGTGTTGACGCTGATGATAATGGAATAGGTGATGCTCCTTATTTAATTGGAGGTGATTATGGTGGAGCTCAAGACAACTATCCAATCTGGTATGATTCTCCAAATATTGAAATTCTTTCACCTCAACCATCTGAAATCTTTCAAACTTCGGCTCCACCATTTAACGTAAGTATAAACGATCCTAATTTAGATTCTATGTGGTATACTTTGAATAATGGAATGCAAAAGGTTCTATTTACAGCAAATGAAAGTGTCAATCAGGGATTATGGGATGCATTGTCTGATGGACCAATCATTATCTCTTTTTATGCTAATGATTCTGTGGGGAATGTAAATTCCTCTTCAGTTACAGTAATTAAGGATACAGGCGGACCTAATATACATATTACTTCTCCAAATCAAAACGATGTTTTTGGATATACAGCGCCTGCTTTCAATGTAGAGATTAAAGATACTCTTTTAGATACAACCTGGTATACCATAAATGGTGGAGTTACTAAGTATATTTTTACGGTGAATGAATCTCTTAATTCAGCCGCATGGGATAGTGCCTTAGATGGGCCAGTAGGAATAACTTTTTTTGCGAATGATACACTAGCACACCAGAATTCTGCATCAGTATCAGTCATTAAAGAGAGATTTTTACCCATAATTTTGATTATTTCTCCGAATTATGGAGCAGAATTTAACACAACTGCGCCTAATTTTATAGTAGAGTTTGATGAAGCAAATCCAGTGGAAATGTGGTATCACATTAATGAAAGTCTGACTAAATACACATTTACTGCAAATGGAACGATAAACCAAGCGGCATGGGATGCTCTTTCTGAAGGAGAATTAATGTTAAATTTCTCTATTAAAGATATAGCGGGTAATGTCGTATTTGATATAGTAATTATAACAAGGACATTACCACCTACTGATGGAAATGGCGGCCCTGAAATATATAGTTATCCTTTAATTTTAGTGATTACAGCAATTTGGATTATGTCGACAATAATTCTCATATCAATAAAGAAGAACATAAAGAAAAAATAAAAATTTCCTTCTTTTTTTTTAATACGTATTTTAACATTTCTTAGAAATAGAACAGTGTATCTCTCGAATACATTTTCGTTTAGTAAAAATTTATTAACAAAATGTTACATAATTTATCTGAAAACAATTCATAATATCATAGGAAAAAAAATGAACGTAAAAGAAATTAAGGGTCGCACTGATGTCAACTCTGGTAAATTCTTAGGATATGTGTTATGGAAACAATCTGATGGTTTTCATTTAAGATGGACAACTAAAGGAAAAAAAGAAAATGAGTTTCAAGGAAAGATAATATGTCAGACTAAAGTTTTAATAACTAAAAAGCTTAAACCAGAATCTGAACATAATATCAAGAAGACCGGAACTAAAGCAATAGAGTGGAACACAACAGTAAAAGGGGATATCGATGGATTAGATTTTCTCACTCCAGGTAGTTTTGAAATAGAACTTCGAATTAACAACAAAAAAGTTAAACCAAAAGTCATATTTCTAGGTCCTCAAATGATACAACCCGAAAGTAATCCCTTTACAATAACTCAAGCAACTACTGATAGAAAAAGCCAGCCTAAAGAACATATAAAAAGTACTACGCGTGAACCAGAGCTTGAGCCAGTATACGAACCTACACCTGAATCTGAGCCAATATATGAACCTACACCAGAACCTGAACCAGTATACGAACCTACACCAGAACCTGAATCTGAGCCAATATATGAACCTACACCAGAACCTGAACCAGTATACGAACCTACACCAGAACCAGAACCAGTATACGAACCTACACCAGAAGTTGAGCCTGAGCCAGTATATGAACCTACACCAGAACGTGAGCCTGAGCCAGTATATGAACCTACACCAGAACCTGAGTCTGAGCCAGTATACGAACCTACACCAGAACCTGAGTCTGAGCCAGTATATGAACCTACACCAGAAGTTGAGCCTGAGCCAGTATATGAACCTACACCAGAACCTGAGTCTGAGCCAGTATACGAACCCACTCCAGAGCCTGAATTTGAACCAGTATTTGAACCCACTTCAGAACCTGAGCCTAAGTCAGTATACGACCCTACACCTGAACCTGAACCTGAGCCTAAGTCAGTATACGAACCTACACCAGAGCCTGAATTTGAACCAGTATTTGAACCTACTCCAAAACCAGAGCCCATATACGAACCTACTCCAGAGCCTGAACCTGAGCCCGTATACGAACCTACACCAGAGCCTGAACCTGAACCAGTATTTGAACCTACTCCAGAACCAGAGCCCATATACGAACCTACACCAGAGCCTGAACCTGAGCCCGTATACGAACCTAGACCAGAACCAGAACCAGAGCCCATATACGAACCTACACCAGAACCAGAACCAGAACCTGAACCAATATACGAACCCACTCCAGAACCTGAACTTGAGCCAGTATATGAACCTACACCAGAACCTGAAACTAAGCCCATATATGAACCCACACCAGAACCTGAAACTAAGCCCATATACGAACCTACTCCAGAACCAGAGCCTGAAACCGAGCCTGAAACCGTCTATGAATCCTTACCTGAACCAAAACCATTTTATGAAATCAAACCCGAATCCACAGAAGACTCAAAACAAGAAGTAGCCAAAGAATATGAAGATGAAGAAAAAGATGATGATTTGAATTACACTAATGAATAATAAATCTCATTTCATAGGATTGGGCTAATCAGATATTTTTAAATTCTAATTCTACTTATTTAAACATACAATCTAATTTTGTTATTCAAATAAAATAAATAAGATATAATCATTTGACAAAATATGTTAGAAAGTAACCACCAGATTCTAATGACTCCTTTTTCTTCCAGAAATAAAGCTTTTTCTCAATGGTCGCGTCAATAATGGACCTGTAGTCCTTGAAGACTACTTCGGAAATTTAATATTCAAGATTTTTAACCACTTTCAACTAATTTTATTGCTGAAATTATATTTGAAAATTGTTGAAAATGAATAGTTGACAGGTTAAATGATGGCTCAAAAAAGGGATAGATCTCTTTATTTCATCCAATCATAAGTTTGTATCTTTTTACCCAGTGATATTGTTATTCTAATTGTGATCCTCAAGGATGGAAAGGTTTAAATAAAAGAAAGAATATATTACTAATAATAGATAATCATTATTATATATCTATGTTAAACGATTATCTTTTTAAATACAAAATGTAATAAAACCTAATTGACGAGGTGGCTAATTCGATATGACGGATTAGCATGTCAGTAATATATCAACGGCAAAGAAAGAAAAAGAAAAAATATCCTCGAAACAGGATCAGTAGAAAAGTTATTCATAGACAAAAGATCAGGAAAAAAATCCATAAGTCTCGAGGGTGGA
>JAHQWP010000025.1 GCA_029856235.1 Promethearchaeia archaeon | reverse complement strand
GTATTTAATTCTCAGGGATTAAGTTTCAGACAAATAGATTTAAATGATTAAATTACTTGAAAGACATCCAATGAGACAAGAATATATTTTTATCAAAATAATTTTAGAAAAACTTTTAATTTAGATTAAGCTTAATACTTATACAAAAGTGTGAATATTGGGATATTTAGTAAAATATGCCTATTTTTTAATTTTTTAATATTTAAATTTCAATTTAAATTGAAAACACTTTTTTTGCTTCATCTAGCGCCTTTATTAATTCTGATAACTCCAGTTTCTGCAAACCATCCGGAATTGGAAATTTTGGAGGTTTTCCACCTAAAAGTTTCATCCATGCTTGACAAGCATACAAGGGAACTCCTACCTTATTTGCCTCTTTTATTAATTCGAAAGGATCTGAAGGGATACCCATCATAGCAGCATTTTTCTCTATATCTTTAGCATATGGTTCCAAACCAGGTGTAAATCTAAAATTTTTATCCACAAGAGCTGCTAATCCTTCTTGCATAAACACAACATGTACATCTTCTCCTTTCTTCTTTTTATTCATTGCAATAACGAGGGCACTTAGATAAGAGTTAATTGTTCCCTCCTTACACAATATCACAGTTTCTACCATTTTTTATATTCACTTTTAATATTTTTTAATTATTCATTATTAAGCTTATATTCATAAGATAAAAGCTTATCTAACTTTTTTAAATCTAAATCGTTTATTTTTATTACTTAATTTTTAATTACAATATAGATTTATCTTGATATAATATCTAAGAAAGAAGGAGGATTATTAGAAAATAAGTAACTTTTTGAGTTTCATAAATACTTCTGTGGCTTTTCCTTTTAAAAAAATATCAACAATTGACTGAGTGTATTTAGTAGGTTCAATATTGACTTCAATAATTCGTGCACCATTTTCTCTTGCAAAATATGGAATTAAAGAAGCAGGCATTATCTCTCCAGTAGTTCCTACTAACATAAACAATTCGGCTGTCGAAGCATATTTGTTCGAAAGATTTTGAGCTTCAGCGGGAATTGGCTCGCTAAAAAATACAAAATCAGGTTTTAACAAACCATCACAACTGGGACAGTGAGGAGGTAATTTTTCTTTATTTATAAGGTTATTACTATTAAATTTTTGAGTACAATTTAAACAGGTTAAGGTTCTTGATGTCCCATGATATTCTACAATACTTTTACTCCCTGCCTTTTGATGTAGGTTATCTATATTTTGGGTAATTATTCCATAAATTAATCCTTTTTTTTCTAGTTCTGCGATGATATAATGAGCTTCATTTGGATTTGCTTGATTGAAAAACTCATAAAAAATCTCATATATCAATTCCCAAGATTCTTTTGGATATCTCCTAAAATTACTCATTAATAAAAAAGCTGGATTATATTTACTCCATAGTCCATTCTCACCACGAAAAGGTGGAATTCCACTTTCGACAGAAATTCCTGCTCCTGTAAAAAGTATGGTCTTCTTCGATTCCAAAATCCATTCTGCAGCTAATTGATAGTCATCGATTTTCAATTTAATTTCCCTTTTAGACAAAAATAATAGTAATATTATGTTTATAAGTGATATGAAGAAAAATTTTTGTCGCTGGTATGATGAGACATCTGCGATGAAACGAGCTTATGATAAAGGTTTGATTGATGAAAAATGGGTAAAAAACTATTGCTGCGTCATTATTGTCGTTCTTATCTCAACTTTCGCACCAAGTTGTTCTAGAGCTGTTTTTACGCTAGATATAAGCTGATCTTTAATAGGAATATTAGGGAAAGGAAGTGCAAAAGTCGCAATCACAGTAATATCGTTAACTGTTATATTTTTAACAATTCCTAGCTCTGTTAATGTGCAATCGATAAAAGGATGCTTTATTTCCTTTAACTTATTGTGAACATCTTCTTCCGAAAAAGTCATTTATTATCACTATAATGATTGATTTTTATTTTTTTAAAAATGATTAATTAATTGTTCCAGAGTATGTAAATGTATGATGGTTAATTTTAATATAATTGCCTTGATCAGATCCTATTAATTTTCCACAAATAGGACATTTTAACTCTTTATTATTTAGTTGCACATAATATTTTTGAATACGGTTTTTATAACAACGATGGACATTTCCTTTTCCCAATTTCACGTATTTAATAATTTTCTCTTTACATTTAGCACATTTGATGATAATCATTCTTATTCTTTTCTCTTCCTCATTTATTTTTACGAATATCCATCAAATTATTTAAAGATTTAAAAGTATAAATGCTCAATCCACTAATAGAAGGAAAATTTTTTCTTAAATTTGATATTTTCACTATTACTTGATATCAACTAAGAAATCATCTCATTCTTCGACTACCTATATATCCGCCAAGCGAAAAATATGAATGCTTTTCGTAATATAAAGGTTTCATAAGTCCTTTTTGCTTACAAAGATTTTTTATAAAAAGATCTTCATCTAAAGATAACGCAACTACTTCTGCAGTAATTATAACTCTATTTATGCATTTATTTGAAGCCTCTTTTATCCATATAGTCTTACATTCAATATGCGATTTACACTCCTCAATTCTTGGAGGTTGAACTATTTTTGATTTAATTGGAGTTAAGTCAGCGTGAATAAATTCATCTTCAGTTGATGGAATTGGATCAGCAGTTCTATTTATTTTTTTTAAAAGTTCTACACTTGGTACATTTAGTACAAACTCATTTATTTGTAAGATATTTCTATATGTATCTCTATTTTTTTCCGAACCAACACTAACTATAAGAGGGTTATAAGAGATAGGCATAACCATCCCATATGGCGCAATATTATAAAAATTATTCTCATCTATAGTAGTAATTAAGTAAACTGGTACTGGAATAAAACATAACGAACAATTATTGAAATCTATACTTATCTTCTTCTTCATAATTTATAAATATAGCTTAGTTTATCTAAAACTATCTAATTAAGTAATTTGCCTCATTTAATTCTTTTATTTGATAAAAAAAAGAATAATAAGTTTATAGTTTGATTTCGATTTTCACTTCTACTTTATCTTCAGGAATTTTTTTTAACGCACCAATAAATCCTAAGTTAATATTGGTTAGAATCGTAGTCATAATTGGATTTAATGGGATATTTTCTCCATTTATTAACAATTTTATATCTGGCATAATTTACACTTAATTTCTTTAAATTAAAAAATTTTGTAAATATTTTAAATATTTAGTTTTAAGATAGAGGATAATAAGAACATCGGCTTCCATGACATTGAGCATTAATTTAAGATTTCTACATTCTAAAATTTATTTCCTAATCTATCGATTATGTCGTTCTTAATGAGTTTTCCTGGATCAATAAATGTAGCGTCATAACCACCAATTTTGACGATTAGGTCAGAATAATTCTCTGGGTGGATTTGAGTGTCCTTTAAAGTTTCGGTTGAAACCACATTTGGTTGAATCTGCATCCCCCCTTTATCAAAATACGTTTTTAACAAGTGGTAGAACTTTTCGATATTTTCTTGAGTATCTAAGTTTTGGGGATGTAATCGCACATTTACAGCTACTCCATTCATAGCGTAGTCGTAATTTAATTTTGCGATTGAATTCAGTATTGCGGTAATCTCATTCTTTTCAACATTGTTTACAGGTAATAAGCTATTTGAGATTGGTCTACCAGCTTTTCTGCCATCGGTTATTGGGCGTGTTAAAACTCCTTCCGTCACGTGGATACCCATTGATTAATGGAACACCATATTTGGACATTAAATTAGGTAAATAGATTTCTTAAATAAGATTTAATAACCAATAAATTAGATTCGTTAAACAAGAGTTATTTTCCATTTATATATATATTTGGGATAATTGCGTTGTTTGGACAATCTTTAAAACATTTTAAACAGTTCTTACACTTGTCCATAGAAATATTATTAAATATGATATATTCTTCCTCAGTATCGGAATTAAAGCGAAGCTCAAATAAATTTTGAAAACAAAAATTCGACTCTAAACATTTTTTACAAACGGTACATCTTTCTTTATCAATTTTGAAGTCAATCAAACGTCCTTCTTCTAACGAGATGACCACTATAGCGTTATGCTCGCAAACATCCACGCACTTTAAACAGCCTTTGCATTTATTATAATCGACGTATCGTAGTGATTCTCTAAAAAATATTGCTTTTGGTGGACATGAGTAAGAACACTTCTCACAACGGATGCAAAATTGCGGGTTTACACTTATAGGAAATAATTTTTCCGACTGCATGTGGTTTTAGTTGGTGAAATTCTAAAATTTGTTTTCTAATCTATCTATAATGTCGTTTTGAATTGGAATTCCTAAATCAACAAAAGTAGCGTTATACCCTCCGACTTTCACGATTAAATCTGCGTAATTCTCGGGATGAATTTGAGCATCCTTTAAAGTTTCGGTTGAAACCACATTTGGTTGAATCTGCATCCCCCCTTTATCAAAATACGTTTTTAACAAGTGGTAGAACTTTTCGATATTTTCTTGAGTATCTAAATTTTGGGGATGTAATCGCACATTTACAGCTACTCCATTCATAGCGTAGTCGTAATTTAATTTTGCGATTGAATTCAGTATTGCGGTGAGCCCGTTTTTTTCAACTCTATTCACCGGAGATAAACTGTTTGAGATGGGCCTTCCTGCTTTTCTACCATCAGCTGTAGGGCGGGTTAACATCCCTTCCATTACGTGGATACCCATTGAATAAGCTCCCGCATTATATTCTCCTCCTCTTAGGGTTTTATTTTTACTAACTTCTTGTGTAAATAAATCCCATAATTCAATAGCAAAAGAATCTATCTCATCCGCATCGTTTCCCCACTTTTCATAGTTATTTATTAACTTTTGGCGATAAACTTCATTCTCTTCAAAGTTTGAGTTAAGAATCTCTATAAAATCTGGTAAGGTCATTAATTTTTCGTCATATACGACCTTTTTAATGTTATACATAGAATCAACTAAGGTAGCAAAACCATAAGCAGTTATAGAAGAAAAGTTATATTTTGCACCACCGCACACATAATCTTTACCGCTTTCCAAGCACCCATCAAGTGTAGCAGAGACAAAAGGATGCTGAAAATAATTCATGGCTTCTAAATCTCCAATCTCCGCAATTTTAACACATTTTTCTATGTTATATTTAAGCTGGCGTGTAAAAGCCTCGTAAAATTGATTGAAAGTGGTAAACTCTCTTGGATTTTCTGTTTGTAATCCATCAATTTTTTCTGAAAAGTTACTATATCCATTATTTAAAGTTAGTTCTAACACGCCGGGTAAATTCATAAACATTCGACCAGTAGCCGAAAAGCTATTGCCTTGTCCGGTAGGTTCGACACATCCAATTATAACATAATAACGCGCATCTTCTAGGGAATAACCTGTATTGTGAAGAGCTGGTACGATAATTTCGTCGTTATAAAACGCAATTCCAGAGGTGTGCTTAAAAACTTTGATAGCTTCTTCGAAAAATTTTCTAGGAGAGTTTTTGTGAATTCTTACCGAAAGATCAGTTGTGAGGACTTTTACATTCTTATATGCTTCAAGAAAAAGGAAAGATAACTCGTTAGTTGCGTCATTTCCATGCGTATCCATCCCTCCTATAGTTAATGTCTGGGTGTTCTGGCCGAGAGCGTTGGCTACTAAAGTAAAATCGTTTGGTAATATCGTTACATTCCAGCTTAGTTTAAGGTTTAATTCTTCGATTAATTCTAATGCTTTTTCTTTGTTAATCTTACCGTTTTCGAGATCTTTCACATAGTAAGGCCATAGAATCTGATCTAAGCGACCTAGGGCTACAACACTTCGCTGATAGGTTATGTTTATGATATTTTGAGTAAACCATATGAATTGGACTGCTTCGTAAAATGAATCTGGAACTGATTTCGTAAATTTATTCAGCATGTCTCCGATATCTTTAAGCTCTCTTTTTCGTGTCTCATCTATTTCAGTTTCTACCATTTCAAGAGATAATTTTGAAAATCGAAGTAAAAAATCTATAGCCGCCATATAATAGATTTTAACAGCCTCGTAAAAATTGTATTTGATGTGATATTCTTCATCATTTTTATCTAAGTTGGCTTGATACACTTCAGTTTCTTCGATTATACCACCATATCCAAGATTTAACAGTTTTTCATAACCGGCACACAAATGACCTTCTGTTGTTCCAACTTGAACGGCAATATTTGGAGCTAACGAAGATATTTGCCCTTCTCCCTTGATAAGGTTTTCTTTTAGTAATTCCTTGTTAATCCGACTATCTATAAGTGATTTTCCTTTCCAAAACGGAATAATTTCGAGTAGTTCGTCGATTTCATGTTCTTCTATAATAAAGGGTTGAACTTTTCTTCTTCGCAGTTTTTTATAAGTTGTTCTTTTCTCTAAGATGTTATCGTAGCAATGTAGATCGAGGTTGAGTTTTTCACCCAAATTTTTACTGGTTTCGTTTCCTACCAGTAGCTCGTCGTTTCTAATAAAAATGGTCATATTTTTGAGTGTGTGTGCTATAGCTTTTGCTCTTTTAATGATCTCGGGATCGTCTGGAAACTGTTTATAAATCTCAGTGAAATATCTCATACGTTCGATGCATAATTCGTACTTGCTCGATAGCATATCATTTTTGAGATTAAGTATTCGGTTGGAAGAGGTTTTAACAGTCAAAATCTTCTTTGAAATTTATAGTTTTAAAGTATGAGTAATGTAAATTATTAATCAACAATCTAATAAGTAGTTTAAAATTTTAAAACATAAGTAGATTAGCTTAAGTAATTTTTATTTCCTAATTGTTCGAAATGAAAGAAACATTACATCCAAATATCATCTACCGGAAAATACTCCAAAATGAGATTAAGACGATAGAAAATATTGAATATCTCATTTCGATCATAGAAAAATCTGATAACACTAACGCAAGGTTGGAAAGTTTAAAAATTCTCTACAGATTGAAAGCTCAGGGTCAGACCGTTTTTAAAACCTTAGAAAATTGTGTAATTTCTGATGAGAATGAAGAGATTAGGATAATTTCCGCTAAAAATATGTTAGAGAATTACCTACTAGCCGGAGGAAAATGCTTGGAATGGGTTCTATTAAACGATAAGTCATCTAGATTACTTAAAGTTCTCGGAAAGACGTTAAATGATCCAAAAATAGACAAATACAAGATTTTATACGCAATTTATCTTCAAAGATTAGAGAAAATAGCTGAAAATCTTGACCTTGTGTCCGAGGAGGTTCCTTTCTTATTGGATTTAGAATTTAGTATTGAAAATTACAATACCTTTAATTGGAATTCGACCAGTAAGCTGATCTATGATGAAGACATAATATTCCAAATTCAAGACCAACATATATCAGAATTAAGTATATCCCTAAGAGATCAAGTTCCTTCCTCCATTAATTTACTGAAGAATTTAAAAAATCTAAATCTCAGTTGTAATAATTTATCTGATTTACCAGATACACTAAGCGAGCTTACAAATCTTGAAAGTCTGGATTTGAGTTGGAACGATTTTAAAGTAGTCCCGGATATCTTGAATGCGATAAAAATGATAGGAAAAGTTAATTTTCAAAACAACCTCATTCAGTAATACACGAATTAAAATTTGGATGAGAACCCATTATTTAAAAATTCAATTTACTTATTAATGTTATTAAATTTGGATAACATAATAGAAATCTAATAAATGATAAGAATGAGCGATCAAGAAGGAAATAGAGATAATCCCTATTTATTTGATGATTACATCTTTGTTAAAAATAGTTTTAATTATTATCGGGATGATGAATTCTTTCAAGCATTAGTCAGAAAGTATACTCCATTTGGAGAATTTGAAAGAGTTGACTCAGAGCTTCGAGAACTTTCAGATATCGTTTCATTTCGATTTAAAGCTCTTGCGGACGAAGCAAACAGGCTCGAAAATCGAATGAAATGCACGATTATCCAGCATTACGATGCATATAACCATCGCATTGATAAAATAAAAAGGTGCTCAGAAACAGAAACCCTAGAGCGTGAAATTTTTGATCTTGGATTATTCGATCCTAAGCGTAATAGTCCTTGGAGTAGATTCGTTAAAATGTTTTTACTTTACCAAAATAGCGAAGCGGGAGTAATGTGTCCTATAGCTTGTACCCATGGTGCTGTAGAATTACTTCAAAAATACGAAAAAGAACTCGAACCAGAAGCCTATAAAAGCTTAACATCTCTTCGTGACGGTATTAGAGGATATAAATTAGGTTCGCAGTTCGTGACTGAAATTCAAGGTGGTAGCGATGTTCCTGCTAACCTCGTCGAAGCCGTTTTCGAAGAAAAAGAGGGTGCTGATGGTATCTCAAATTGTTGGCGGTTGTATGGGCAAAAATATTTTTGCTCAGCAATGCAAGCTGACTATTCTATAGTAACCGCTAAACCAAAAAATGTTCCTTCCGCAACTAGAGTTGCTGCGTTTGTGGTTCCAGCATGGCTTCCTGGAAATAAAGAGCGAGAGATTAGAAATTCATATACTATTGATAGATTAAAGCAGAAACTTGGAACCGCCGAATTGCCTACAGCTGAAATCACTTATAACGGCGCTGTCGCTTATCCCGTTGGACCTTTAGAAAAAGGTTTAGCAGATATAGTAGGCATTGTTTTATCCTTATCAAGGCTTCACGTTGCTTTTGGAATGGCGGCAGGTTTATTGAAAGTAGTGAGAGAAGCAATTTTATATTCTCAGTTTAGAACGGCATTTGGTGTTCCAGTCTCTTCATTTCCTCTCATGATTAATCAAATTAACGATATTAATCACAATGCAATGAGAACAGCAGCAGGAGTGTTTAAAGTTTATTCAGAATACATCCATTTTGGTGAAGAACTCATTAGCGGTATAAGAGAATTACGAAAAATTGATGATCTTACTGAGCGAAAAAGGCGTTTTAGGTTACGAGAGCTTATAATGCTACAAAAGATTGTTGTAGCTGAAGATGCACCTGCAATAATTAGGAAAGCAATCTCGTTTTTTGGCGGACACGGAATAATGGAAGATTTTATCGATTTTCCTCGATTACATCGAGATTCTCTGATAATGGAATTATGGGAAGGTCCACGAAATGTTTTACTTGCCCAAATACATCGTGATTTCCAAAGGGTCGCTGAGTGGTACTCCGCTAATGAATTCGTTAAGGATTTACTAGAAGGGGTGGATCAAAAAACCATTGAAATGCTAACTACTGATTTTTCAAGAATAATAACATACGATACACTTTTAAGAAACGATAATGAAACGTTAGAGATTTGTCGAGATTGGGACAAATTATCAAACGATCTATTCCATATTTATCAAGATCAAGCTCTGATAGAGTTAAATTACAAGGAAAAACCTCTTAAATTCTCAAAGTTGTTACGCAAATTTAATAAGAAGCCGGAAGAGAAAGATATTTTGGTAATACATTAAGTATTCTTAGGGGAAGATGTATAAGAATTAATTAAGAATAAATTTAATTTTTTATATCTTAGGGTATTAGACTGTTAATTACTAATTGTAACCTAGTATTAAATTATAAATTCAAATGTTGTTTTATTAAATTAATAGAAGAATTGTGATAAATGTGAATTTCGAGACTCTTAAATTTGAATTACAGGAAAATGGAATTGGAATACTAACACTCAATCGTCCTGAAAAACTAAATGCCATGTCCTTTCAAATGATTAAAGATTTACACGAGTTATTTGACTCTTTAATGGTTAACTTAGATTGTCGCGTTGTTATATTAAAAGCAGAAGGGAGAGCGTTCTGTGCTGGTTTGGATTTGAAAGAATCGACGATTTTACAATCAAAAAAAAAGCCACCAGAATTAAAAGAAAAGTTCCATTTTC
>JAHQWP010000024.1 GCA_029856235.1 Promethearchaeia archaeon | reverse complement strand
ATCAAAGACTTTACATCTCTCTAATTTTTCGTTTAATCCGTAATACACTCCAGAAACTTGCTTTCTTGCCTGAACTCCCGCGCTATATATGCTCATCGTAGTGCTCCCTTTACGAGCTAAATATTTAACAGAAATTCCGGTCGCTGCCCCAGTTCGCATTGCTGTAATAAGGCTCCCATCCATAATTCCAACGATATCGCCTGTGTTTATGTCCTGGATCATTATTTTAGCCAAGACGGTGGGCATATTATACTTTTCTGGATTTTTTTTATATACTGAAACAATTTTTGTTGCCAAGGCGTTCATATCACCCCCAATAATACCAGGCATTACTAAAGTTAAACCTGGAGCGGGATCAGTAATGGCTATTCGTTGTGGAACAAAAGCGTTCCCAAGGGTTAGCTGCTTATAAGCCTCTTCTACGTATTCTAACGCATCTTCCATATTTAATAATTCTGCTACATTAACTTTAGTTAAAATTCTTACCATTTCTATAACCACACCTATTTTACATCTAGATTTAAATAAAGTATTATTCTTAAGCTATTAAATTTTATATTCAAATTTTAAAATTATCCAATATTTCTTGATTTAAGTGAAAATTTATGGTTAAAGAACATTTCCTCCATGGGTTTTTAAATCCTGAAAGTGTGGCTTTTTTCGGGGCCAATAATAAAGGAGGTTCCTTAGCAGCAATTCAAATCATGAACCTCATAAAATCTGAATATTCTGGAAATGTTTATCCTATACATCTTAAATTAGATTCAGTTATGGGATTCAAGGCATACAAATCTTTAGCTGAAATTCCAGAAATACCTGATCTCGTAATTGTTGTTCTTCCCGCTAAAACTGTGCCTCAAATTTTTAAAGAGTGTGGGGAGAAAGGAGTTAAAAGGATAATCTTAATTTCAGGTGGATTTAGAGAATTAATGGGCGATCGAGAAAACAGTTTAACAGAAAAAATCTGTGATATTGCGAATAGTTACGGAATACGCTTTATAGGACCTAATTGTTTAGGAGTTTTCAATAACTGGTATAAACCCGAAGATGAAAATTCTGCCTTCAATATCGCAATTTGGGAAATTTTAAAAAAAGGGAATTTTTCAATAGCTTCTCAGAGTGGTACCCTAAGTTCTCATATCTGGTTTGATCCTAGTAGTGTGGATGTAGGGTTAAGTAAATCACTATCAGTTGGAAATGAGGCTAATATTGATATTGTCGATTGTTTGGAATATTATAAGGACGATGAGAAAACTCAAGTGATAGGGTTATATATTGAGGAGCTAAAACGTGGAAAAAAGTTCCTAGAATTAGCAAAGGAAATTACCCCTAAAAAACCTATTGTGAGTATATATGTTGGAGGAACTGAAGCAGGTAATCGTGCTCTACAGAGTCATACTGGTTCCTTAGCAGGGAATAGTAAGATATATAACGCTGTTTTTAAAGAAACTGGTATAATTAAAACCGATTTTGTTCAAGAATTTTTAGACATCTCACTCATTCTATCCAATGGTGTATTACCTAAGGGTAATCGCTTAGGGATTATAACAAATTCCGGGGGTCCAGGAGCGATGATAGCTAACAATGCTGAAAAAAAGGGGTTGGTTCTTCTTGAATTTTCTGAATCACTTCAAATGGAATTAAAAGAGCATTTACCCTCAAACGCAAGCTTTAAAAATCCAATCGATTGTGCTTTTGATATGAATCTTCCATATTTTTATATTACATTACCTGAAATGTTAATGAAATCAGGTGAAGTAGATGCAATTATCCAATATGGCGTTGTAGGATTTCAAGATGTAATGGATGATTACCTCACTTATGAGAAAATTGCTAATTATGCGGAATTTACAAACCAACCATCTGAAGTTATTGATTCTTTAGCCAAAAAGCTTGTTGTCCCTACAGTACAAAATTCCCGTAAATATCAAGTCCCAATTTTACACATCAGCCCAATGCCATTCAATAGTCCCTGGTCTAAAAGGTTAAGAGACAACGGATTTCTCCTCTTTAGGTTATGGGATAGACCCGTAAATGCTTTAGCAAAAGTTTGTGAATATGTTTCCTATAAACAAAAAGTAAGCTGATCTATAAAATTTTTTTCGATATCGATAATGCACAGTGAGCTCCGCACATACTACAAATCTCTTCGTTAACGGGGTGTCTTTTTTCTGGTTCGATAGGATCTATACAAAGCTCAAACTGTTTTTTCCAATTCCTTGAAAACCGATTCCTCGACAACTCTAGATCATCTATAAAAAGATGATTCAAGCCGAATTTCATGGAATCTCCTACGTGAGCTGCGATTTTGCAGGCTATCAATCCTTCCTTAATGTCTTCAAGGGATGGTAAACAAAGGTGCTCCGCAGAAGTGATGGCACATATGTAATCTGCTCCATATCCAGACGCAAATGAACCTCCAATCGCGGCAGCGATATGATCGTGACCCGTAGCTGTATCTATAGGGAGTGGGCCAGAAACAAATAAAGGTCGATTATTACTTAGTTTTTTATATAGTTTTACATATTTGATAATGTCATTCGCGTTTATATGACCTCCCAAACTCTCTAAAATTACTTGCACTCCAAATTTATTGGCAATTTTAGCGATTTTAGCATTTGTTTTTAGTTCTGCGAGCTGAAACTCATCCACTTTATCGTGAATACAACCAGATCTCATGGCATTACCTAAATTTATTACAATATCGTAATCTTTAATTAGATCTAAAAGCTGTTCGAAATTTTTTAAAAATGGATTTTCCATATGAGCCGATTTCATAACTGAAGCCGTCAAACTACCTCCTTTAGATACCATTTTCATTATCCTTTTACCCTTCATACGATTTAAAGTCTCAAGAGTAAAACCAGAATGTACTACTATCGAGCTTATCCCGTCTTTTATCTGCTTTTCAACTACTTTGAAGATTAAATCTTCTGAAACATTAGACGCCGAATCTGCTTCTATAATTGATTGATAGATTGGAACGGTAGTTAGAGGTAAGTTTGAGATGTTTAATATATTCCTCCTAATTGCGTCAATATCTCCGCCCATAGATAGATCTGAAATAGTGTCAGCTCCATATTTCTGCGCGATCTCTACTTTCTTAAACTCTTCGTCAATATTAATAGTCGAAGAAGATGTCCCAAGATTCACATTAATTTTAGTTCTAAGAGGAAATCCTATACCTACAGGATTAAAATTATCCCTTTTCATTATAGCTATTCTTCCCTTTGAGATGTTCTTAACAACTTGTTTTGGGTCAATTTTTTCATTTTCAGCTACTTGGAGCATCTCATGAGTAATAATGCCTTTAAACGCATCTTCGAATATTGTCAACTTTCAAACCTTTTTTATTGTGGAAAAATAATTTAGACTAGATATTAATCTATATTAATATTAAAGATAATATGTAACCTAATAAAAATTAGTTCCAGATAGAAAATCAGTATAAAGTTATTAGAATTTCTTTATTTTTATGCCATTCTCTTTCTTTTCCAATCTGAATTATCGCTGGTTCGCATATACCATCTGAGCAATTGCTTTTTTAGATCGTTTTTAATTACCTCGTTCGTAGAACTATCGATTAAATTATTTAATTCATTTGGATCGTTGCCTAAATCGTATAACTCTTCCATCCCTGCAGAACGCAACACTAATTTCCATTCAAGTGTCCTAATCATTACTGAACGAGCGACTGTTAACGGCTGCTCTTGTGGAATATTCGTCTTTTCGTAATAAATACCTAAATTGGGATCGTTAGGATTTTTGATTATAGTCTCAAAGCATTGTGGCTCTCTTCGATCGTATCCACCTTCAGCAAATACAGCTTTTCTAATCTCATCTTTTTCTCCTTTGATCAAGGGTATAAGGCTCTTTCCAAAATGAGTGTAAGGGTTTTCTATTTGAGCGATATCTAGTATAGTAGGGAAAATATCTATTGATTCAACCAGTTGATTAGAAATCTTTGCTTTTGGGCTAATCTCTGGAATTTTCATGATTAGGGGAACCCTTGTAAGGCAATCTTGGAACGCATTTGGCCATTTTTCAGTTAATCCATAATTTCCCGTGAAATCTCCATGATCTGAAAAAATTGAGATAGCACTGTTCTCGTATTCCCCTATTTCTTTGAGATTATTTAAGATTTCCCCTAACTGATGATCTACTCGTGTAACCATGCCATAGTATGTGGCTACTATTTCTTTGAAATCTTCTTCTTTAAGATTAGTTAACCCGTATCTTTCACGCATTATACGCATAAATTCAGGTTTATCATCAAGTTTAGATCGTATAGGAGTAGGAACTTTATCGCGATCATACATAGAAAAATACGGTTCCTCCACAGTATAAGGCGGATGAGGGAAATTTAAAGCAATGTAAAGACAGAACGGGGTTTTAAGGTCGGATTCTAAATATTTTAATGTATCTTGAATGAGATAATAATCAATGTCTTTCGCTTCTTCTTTAGTTCTCTCACCATAATAAAAAGAATTTCTTAAGTAGTGATTTTCAGGATGTGGATTAGATTTATAGTGAAACCTTCTATTTACTTTAATCCGTTTACTAACGCTTATTTTTCCCAATTCCTTGCTAAATAAATCGTTCCTTCCTACCCAAATTACATTATAATCGTTATCTTTAAGAAATTTAAATAAATTTTCCTCGTGAGGTTGTAATAACTGGTATAGACCTCTATGTCCATTAGAATGCACATATTGCCCCGTAAAAGTACAACACCTCGAGGGAACGCACACCGTGTTAACAGTAAAACAATTTGTAAAAGCTATACCTTCTTTAGCTACTTGGTCCATATTAGGAGTTTTAATATCGGAGTTACCTAAGCCTCCTAATGAAACTGCATCACCTCTCATCGAATCTGGGAGAAAAATTACGATATTGGGAAGGTTCTTCCTTTCTGTCATGGATTATTGATTCACCAATTTAATTTTAAATTCGTATATCTTGACTTGTTATAGAAGAGAATAACTTATAAAAGGGTTTAGAAAAATGAGAAAAACCTCTCAAATACCTTTTATTCGGAATTCTAGTGAATTCTATAGTCTAAAGGGATATAATTTAAATTTATAAAATCAAAACCAATATTATGGATTCTTACGATAAATTACCCGATGCAAAGATTATACCTGTAGGGGAACTCTCAAAAAAATTCTTAGATTTAGGAATTAAAACCTTTAAAGATGCTTGCAACTATGTACACGATATCGACTATGGGTATAACACTAATTATGAAGATAAAATGATTTTCTTTAAAGAAAAGAAAGGGTCATGTACTACCAAACATGCGGTTATCGCGGGACTTGCACAAGAACTTAAAATTCCCCTGTATAAATATGTGTGCATTTACAAATTTACCGAGGAGATAACAACAGGAGTTCAGGGAATCTTAACAAAATACGATATACCCTATGTCCCAATGGTCCATTGCTTTCTTGTATATGGGAAACACCAATTTGATCTTACAGAAGGAAATTACAACGGGAAAAAAAAAAATTTAGATAACTATATCTATGCAGAAAAAGTTAATCCATTCATTAGTAGAAAGGATGAATACCTACTTTTCAAAAAAGTATTAACGGAAATTATTCTTCCATCAAAAGAAATGGAGGGAATCTCCGAAAAAATACTCTTAAAAGCGAGACAGGAAAGCATTACTCTTTTGAAAAATTGTATTTTATTGTAGGTTTAGTAAGTAGAGCAAAATGATAAGAGAGTTACTTAAATTTTTAGACGAAAAAGGTTTGAAATGAAATTTTTTTTTGAAAGTATAAATAATCTATTTATATTTGTAAAATTTGATTTTTGTGATTGCTGCTCTTAAATCCTCTATAGAATAATTCTTTTCCTTTAATCTGGTTATAACATTACCAAATGTAAGACCTTTAAGAATATCGTTATGGTTTTCTTTTGACATTTCAATTCCCATTTCATCAGGAAATGGTTTTAATGAGTATATGATTCCATTTATTTCTTCAATTCGAGGTAATAGAAATTTTTCTATTCTCTGACTAAATTTTGGAGAAACTAATGGAGATACAGATTGTAAATCTATACTTTCTGCTAGTGCATTAATTTGTTTCTTATTTAATTTTACAATACCGTATTCGTTTCCTTTTTTCTTAAAATTCTCTTTTATATAAATAATATCATTTTCCAATTTATTGTATTTGTAGTCCTTTCCATTCATTGTGCTAATCCTCTTTTAAATTCTTTTTTTTTAAATTCAACTTTTATTTATTTAAATAAACAAATAACTCTAACTCTAATTTAGTATTGAATTTAGGATTTAAAAATATATCTCCATGTCGGCACACAAGTGTAGTTTTATGAAGAAGGAATCATTCTTTTAACAAATTGTATTTTAGTGTAGTAAGTAAGTATGGTAAAATAATAATATGTTATTTTATTTTAATTAGTATGGAACCCGATAAGAAGAAAGAAACGGAGGGTAGTGTTGTTGATTCTACTCTCAAACCTAATACGATAACTTCTTTAAAACGCGATTTTCAAGCTCTAGGTGTTAAACCTGGAGCCGTAATTATTATGCACAGTTCACTAAGTAAAATTGGGTGGACTGTTGGAGGTTCAGTAGCAGTTATTAGAGCTATAATGCAAACACTAACACCCGAAGGCACTTTAGTAATGCCGTCTTTTACTAGCAACAATTCTGAACCGTCTAAATGGGAGAATCCCCCCGTGCCTAAGGCTTGGTGGGATATGATTAGGAATGAGATGCCTGCCTTCGAACCTAATATAACTCCTACTAGAGGAGTGGGATCAGTTGTTGAAACTTTTAGAACGTGGCCTAATGTGCTAAGGAGCAATCACCCGATGTCATCCTTCGCCGCGTGGGGTAAAAACGCAAAATTTATCACCGAAAACCACGAATTAATAGAGGATCTTGGTGAAGGATCCCCAATCTCGCGTTTATACGAACTAAATGGACAAGTCTTATTGATTGGAGTTACTCACGAGAATAATTCATCAATACATCTTGCCGAATACAGAAGCGATTTTCCCGGTAAAAAATACAATAAAACTGGATGCGCAATGCTTGTAAATAATCAGAGAGAATGGGTAGAATGGGAAGAATTAGATGTAAACAGTGATGATTTCGAACAACTTGGAAAGGATTTTGAATCCAAAATCAATTATACACCCGGGAAAATTGGAATGGCAGAAAGTCGATTGATTTCAATTCGGGAGATTGTAGATTATGGAATTGAGTGGTTAAAAGAAAACCGAAAAGTTCCTTAAAGTTCCTATATTTTAAATACTATGGTGATATATAAATGAAAATGATCAATGAAACTGCTATCGTAACAGGTTCCACAAGTGGAATTGGAAAAAAAATAGCCGAACTATTCCTTAAAGAAGGATGCAAAGTAGCGATTTGTTCTCGAAATGAAACTAATGTTAATCTAACTGTAACAGAGTTTAAAAAGCAATTTGGCGACTCTGTCATCGGTATGCCCTGCGATGTTTCTGATCCGGTTGCCGTGAAGAACTTCATTGATAAAACCATTGAAGCTTTTGGATCAGTCCGTATCTTAGTAGCGAATGCTGGTGTGAACTTAACATATGGCCCTTTTCAATATTTACCCTTAAATCAAGTAAATTCTGACGCTCACAAAATTATCGGAACAAACTTAATTGGAGCTTTAAATTCGATATCCGCAGTATTACCCCAAATGATTAAACAAAAATATGGGAGAATAATTTCATTATCAGGGGGTGGAGCAGATAGACCCATGGAAAATATGACCATTTACTCGGCTTCTAAAGGAGGGGTTGTGGCATTTTCTCGGTGTTTAGCAAAAGAATTAGATAAGACTGAAAATGATATCAAAATTAACATATTTCAACCAGGGATGATCTTTACGAATTTATATAATGCTAAATTGATTGAAGCTTGGAAGGATAAAGAATTATATGACGCAGAAATGGATTTATTGAAGAAATATGCTATGACAGATGTGGAAAAGAGTAGTATGGCAGTTATTCCGTACGTATTACCAACTTGTAAAGAAAATGGTAAAGCCTTCAGAGGTTTTCCACTTGCGAAGATGATCAGAGGGTTTATGAAAGTATCAAAAGAAATGAAACGCATTAATAGCACTTAAAATCTATAATTTCAAAACCAACTAGACCTTTTAAAACAAAATATTTAAAAAAAAAGATAAGGTTAGATAACAATCGCAAAAAGAGTTTTTTACTAATTATTATTTACTACTTATTTTATATTATTACTTTTTAAGATTTATTACTTAATTAGAGATTAATTCTTTAACTTAATAGCGATTTCGTCTTCCGCCGCCTCCGCCTCGACTATACGAGTTAAATTGAGGTGGTGCTTTCTCAGTTACGACAACATTGGAAGCTTGAGGGCCTTTTTGGCCTTCAGTAACTTCAAATTCGACCTTATCATTCTCATTAAGTGTCTTATATTCGTCATCTCCACCAGATAATGCGGTGTAATGAACGAACACATCGGTACCATCTTCAGAGTTAATAAATCCAAAGCCTTTTCGGCTATTAAACCATTTTACTGTTCCTTTTACCAATTTTAAAACCAATTTTTTTTTGAAAATAATTCTTTCTATTTCAAAGAATTAAGTAAATTAACGATCCATAGATTTTATATTTTTACCTTTTATTTAAAACTAAAATAAATTTCTATACTGGAATAGTTAATCTACCCAAAAATCTTTTGCCAATCCTCTTCTAGTTTGCCACAAACCACCTTTTTCAGTGAAGTTGATTATGCCTTTGCCTTGATCTGCGTCTTTAATTTTCCACATTCCACTCACAGCTCCCGTTAAAGCACCAGATAAAACTTCAAAACCTTGAGCTGTGTATAAATCGCATTCTACTCCTCGGTTAATAATAAATTTTAATTGACGCATTCCTTGCTGATTTTTGGTTTTAAGCACTTCTAATAGGTGCTCGATTTCTCCATCAAGTTGGTCGTTAGCTACAACTCGGTTCCATAAATTCCATTCTACCGCTTTTTTGCTGGGGTGGAGTGCTCCGATAAGATTTATTTCTTTAGCTCTCCTTCGTCCTATTAGTCGAGGCAATCGCGTGGTTCCACCCCATCCAGGGGTTATTCCGACATCTACTTCTGGCATGCCCCATTTAGCACGCTCAGTAGCAATAACAAAATCGCACGCCATCGTAATTTCTAATCCACCTCCTACAGCATATCCGTCTACAGCAGCAATCGTAATCTTATCTAATTCTTCCAACTGGTTAGCCATGTTCTGATAATATCTTGCTCGTCGAGTTATATCATTAGCGTTTCCCCACTTAATCATTTCTTTAATATCATCACCAACACAGAAGTTAGGACCCTTGCCTTTAATGACCAAGAATTTAAGTTTTGTAGACTGCCTTACCATCTCAATGGCAGCAACAATTTCTTCTGAAAGTTTTATACTTAGCGCGTTCATAACTTCTGGTCGATTAAGATATATCCAAGCTGTTTCTTCAATTTCCTCATAAATTAAACTTTCGAATTTCATAGTTTATTCTTAATCAACTATTAATTTTAAATATATAGAACTTGAAAACCACTTTCCATCAAATTTTTAGAAAAAATTTATAAAATAGAGCGTATTTGATACCATTAATAATGCCTACGAATAATACGGCTCTCACGAGCTCAGTAAAAGAATTTTTACGCAAAAGAGTGTTGCTTCAGGCATTATTACAATTATTAACATGAGCGATACAAATCCGCTTGATCTTTTTCTGTTAAATTTTTGCCGGATTTGTTTGCTATGAGCGTAAAATTTAACTGAATTAGTTTAAGGATTGGATTGGTACTTGCTGAAATAAAAATCAGGTAGGGAAAGATTATGTATAATCCGCAAGAGATTGAGAAAAAGTGGCAAGATAAATGGGTACAGGCCAAAATATTTGAAGCTAACCCAAACCCAAGCAGAGAGAAGATTTTTATAACGTCTCCATATCCATATGCATCAGGTCCTTCACATATAGGGCATGGTAGGAGTTTTGTAAATGGTGATGTTTTTGCAAGGTATT
>JAHQWP010000023.1 GCA_029856235.1 Promethearchaeia archaeon | reverse complement strand
AAACTTTTATCTGTTTTGTTAAATATATTTAGAATAACTCATAAAATTTTTGATAGTCTATTAATAGAACGGTTGATTTGTTTATGTCGTTTGAACAAGAAGCGAGAAAAAATTTTCCTAAATGGCCTATTTATGACGATGACGAGATAAATGTTTTAATAAATGTTATTAAATCTGGTGATTGGTGGTGTGGGGCTCCTAGCGAGCATCAAGGAGATAATGTTTGGGCATTTCAGGAAGAATTTGCAAAGTTTCAAGGTGCCAAACACTGTGTAGCGGTATGTAATGGTACCGTTGCTATAGAAGCCGCACTCATGGGATTAAACGTTGGCTTAGGTGATGAGGTGATTGTTTCTGATTATACTTTCGTAGCATCTGCTTCAGCAGTAATAGCAACAAATGCAATCCCCATATTTTGCGATATAAATCCTAAGACGCTCGTAATGGATGTTAATAATGTTGAGAAATTAATCACAACAAGAACTAAAGCAATTGTACCTGTCCACTTAG
This sequence comes from Promethearchaeia archaeon, assembly GCA_029856235.1. Classification (GTDB taxonomy): domain Archaea; phylum Asgardarchaeota; class Lokiarchaeia; order Sigyniarchaeales; family SOKP01; genus SOKP01. The sequence continues at coordinate 9,572 of JAHQWP010000023.1, read as the reverse complement.
GAGGTAACCCTACTGATATGGAACATCTAATGGAAATTGCGATTCAACACGATTTAAGTGTGGTCGAAGATTGTGCTCACGCGCATAATTCAGTATATAAAAACAAAAAGGTTGGAAATTGGGGTAATGCTGGCACGTTTAGTTTTCAAGCTTCAAAAGTTCTTACAAGTGGAGAAGGAGGGGCTATAATTTGTAACTCAGAAGAATTATCCGATAAAATTTATTCCTATATTGACTGTGGGAGAAAAAAGAATCAATACTTCTACGATCATTTCTCTTATGGAACGAACTATAGAATGACAGAATACCAAGCAGCAGTTTTAAGAGCTCAATTAAAAAAATTCCCAGACCAACATAAACTACGGAATGAAAATGCCTTTTACTTGATGAAAAAGTTAAATGATATTGATGGAATTAGGACTATGAAACCTACATTAGAAACCATCAGTTTAGGATGGTACGTGTTTCCTATAATATTTGAACCTATGAAATTTGGAGGGATTACCAAGTCAGAATTTTATGAAAAATTGAATGCAAATGGCATTCCTACGGATGATTGCTACCCACCTTTACACAGTTTAGATTGCTTCAAAAATATTAATTTAAAAAAAGGAATTGATTATTCTATGGCCAATTGGGGAGGGGAAAAAAGCAACAATATAAATTTCCCAATAGTTTCTGATGTTTATTCAAGAAGTATAGAATTCCCCCAGGAAATGTTATTAGCTAGCAAAGAAAAATTGGATAATGTAGTAGACTATATCAAATCTTTAAAAAAGAAAGTTTAAGTGGTAAGTTTAAACCACTTCTTCTAATTTCTTCGATTTTGCGCTCTTATACATTGTTTCAACGATATTCAAAATTTTATATCCGTATTTACTATCAGTAAGAGGATTTTGTTTATTTGACATACAGTCAATAAAGTGAGCAATCTCTTGAGGATAACCAAAAGACCAAGCCTCACTTGGGACGGGAAAAGTCCATCCTTTCGTTGTTTCTGCTTTTTCTACAGCGTAACCGTACCCATTTTTACTATACACGCTCAGTAAATTAGAAAAAGTTGGTGCAACTTTAATTTGACCTTCAGTACCAAACAGTTCAAATCGCATATCATAACCTCCCGGAGCAGTCCACGACTCTTCAATTACCACCTGAGCATCGTTTTCAAAATACAGAACTCCAATCGCGTTATCTTCAACTTCGCATGCACCAAAGACACCCCGATCCGGTTGAATTGTTTTAGTTTGACAAAACACTTCTTTGACTTCACACTCAAGGTACCAACTTAAGCAAGCAATATCATGCACTCCTAAATCTAATAGAGCACCACCTCCAGAATCTTCTAATCTATAAAACCACCTAGAATGAGGACCAGAATGTTGTTCCTTTCCTCGACCCATATAGATATCCCCCAAAGCCCCTTCCTTAATAATTTCCTTAACCTTGCCAAATGAGGGTGCGTACATATTGTTTTCGCAGTAAAAAATTGTTCTATTAGAAGATTTTTCTACATCTAACATTTCACTTGCTTCTTCAATATTTCTAGCTAAAGGTTTCTCTACAAGGGCATGCTTTCCTGAGTTCAATATATTGCAAGTTATTTCTTTATGCAGATTATTTGGAACACATACGGATACAGCATCACATTCCAATTTTAGTAAATCTTCATAATCCTTAAAGTAGGTATTGACAATATTATATTTTTTCAATAAACTATTGGCTTCATCCTTATTATTTGATGCTATCCCCACAATTTCGACATTTGGTAGTAAGGAATATGAATAACAATGATGATCAGCAATGAAGCCCGACCCAATAATGCCTATTTTAAATCTATTCAATTTTGTTCTCCCTTAATAATTCTGATTAATAATAATTCTGATTTCGAATTTATAATTATAGCTTGATTTTATTTCCAAAATTCAGAAGGAGTACTGATACTTTTAATTTTGGAGAAAGGACAAGCAGCAATGCAATTCCCGCAATCACCTGAATTTTCGATCCAATATTCAAAGCATTTTTCTACATCAACATAGTATTTTTTTACACATGAATTGTTAGAAATTGTAGCTGGTTCAAAAGTAGGGTCTATTTCTTTAGTTATTGCGTCTGTTTCACAAGCCTCAGCGCATTTATAGCATGTCTTACAGAATTCTTCAATTTTTTTGATAAACCTTAGGTTCATATCATCAGCTATTAGTGGCAAGTCAGTAAAAACTTTACATATTCTAACTCTTGGGCCATATTCTGGTGTGAGCAACAATCCATTTCTCCCTAATGCCCCCAAACCAGCATCAATTGCCAACGGAATACTAAGTGCAGTATCGTTACCACATTGAATCGCTCGATATCCTAAATTTCTTATAAATTCTCCTAAACAGGCGATTGCAAAAGCCATTTTTGAATAACCTAAGGCTGCTGCAGCGGAAGCGGGTTGAGCAGGGGCAGTAGAAATGGCTATTTCGTCCATTTCAATAGCCATAACAATTACTTTATCGATTCCCTCGGGTAAATTAACCGGGGTTTCTAAAATAGAATTAGACGCGTTGCCTTTTCTAATTGCTTCTTTTGAATCTGCTTCGCTGGTTGATGCTGGTCTTACAAATCCTGTTTTATAAATCCATTTTTCATCAACATCAGCAATCCCTACGAGTGAAGCTCCATAAAATTTGGCTGCTTTTTTTGTTTTTTCGGTAAATATTTTTAAATCTTTAACGGGATACTTTTTTCTCATCCAGTCTACCCCGTATCCTATGTCCATTAATTCCTCTCTATTCCAACTGAAAGCGAAAGGAAAATTCTCATAAACAGTCCACCCTGCTGCAACTAACGCAAAATCAATTCTAGAGTATCCATCTTCACCCGATCTAATGTGATTATTAATATTATACTCGAACATCTTCCCATAAGTAGGTAGAGATTTATCCCATAATCTCCTATAAAGCATGTTATACTTTTGCTCAAAGCGACTGTAGGAATTCTCGTCGATCTCGTAAGGCATATCTTTTTTGGTTTGCATCTCAATCCACGTTCTCTTCTAATTTCCTTTTTGCTATTTCTTAAAAAGAGTTTAGTCTATTAAATATTATTTTAAAGCATGAAATATAAAATTTTAAGAAGAAATTTATAAGCGAAAGTAGTATAATTTTCTCTATGCCGATATTTATTCTAGCAACTAAACTTCAAAACCCAAATTTAGTAAAAAACCGAAAGCAACACGGCGAAGAATTTTTAAGATTAGTTAAGGACAAAGTTCCAAATGTTTTATGGATTGCACATTACGCAATACTAGGACCATATGATTTTATAGATATTTTTGAAGCAGAAAACGAACACGAAGCTGCAAAAGTTTCTTTACTTTCTCGTACTGCAGGAGCTGCTTTTGCAGAAAGTTGGACAGCAATTAAATACACCGAATTTCTTAAATTAGTGGAAGATTTAGATTAAAAGAAGTGCTATTACGTTATGAGTAGGTTTATAGTGCAAATAGGGTCTGGCGTAGATCAACATGGGCATAATGATGATTGTACTAATGCTGCGATAAAAGCAATCAAAAACGCGATATCAAATAACTGTTTGACCGGCTTATTAGAGATCTGCGGTTTAAAAGAACCAAAAGATCTTAATAGAATGATGGTTCACGTAAAAATTGGAGCCCCATATCCCAATAATATCAAAGAAGAAAAAATGTTAAAAGCTATTCCATTTGGTACTAAATCGGTTGAGATAGAAAAAGGAGGATTAGTTGCTGAAGGGATCATGATTAAAGAATTAGGAGACTCTTCTGATAAAATCATCGTATGTAACGCGGCTGTAACTGTATCGATTAAATAAAAAATTCAACTGTTGAAAGGAACTTGGAATAATAATTATGGTAAATAGATGCAAGTGGGCAGATTACAATGATCTTATGAGGGAATATCACGATAAAGAATGGGGCACTCCTCAGCATAATGACAAAATCCTTTACGAACTTTTAATTTTGGAGGGTATGCAAGCTGGATTAAGCTGGAATACTGTGCTTCAAAAAAGAGGAAATTTTAGAAGAGCTTATGATAATTTTGATTACAGTAAAATCATCAAGTATAATGAAAAAAAAATTGAGGAATTACTACAAAACGAAGGAATAATTCGAAATCGATTAAAAATTCAATCTGTTATTACAAACGCTAAAGCGTTTTTAAAAGTTCAAGAAGAATTTGGTTCTTTTAATACTTATATATGGGATTTTGTTGACAATAAAGCAATTAATAACACTTGGAAAAAACTTGAAGAAATACCTCCGAATACTGATCTTTCTGGTACCATTAGTAAAGATATGAAAAAAAGAGGATTTAAGTTTATTGGAACGACTATAATTTATGCTTTTTTGCAAGCAATCGGAGTTGTCAATGATCACACGATTAATTGCTTCCGATATAAAGAATTGATCAATTCGACTTAGTGTCAAAATAAATTTTCTAAGCCAATTTCATTCTCTGCGTAATCTTTTAACGCAATCCATTGAGCTTCAGTAGTTCCAAAATATTTAAAAACTCCAATTCCTAAACCAAAATCGAACGCTCTCATTTGTTTTAGCATTTCTTGAACGTTACACTCAACTGAGTTTGTAATTGCTAATATAGGACTTTGATATTCGTAGATTCTCTTTTTCATATTTCTTACAAAATACCAATAAAAGAAGTCGCCAACTAAACCCCAAAAGACTCCGTCATCTCGAGTGCCGGCTAAATAGGGGTATTCCATAGGAATTGACATATCTAAAATGGATGAGAGCTTTTGCCAATCCTGACCATGTCGTTTTAGAGTTACAAGTTTTTTAGGACCTACCTGGCTATACCATCCTGTAAGGCAATTTTCATCAATATTCTTCACAGTAGTTTGGACTTTTTTAGCATAATCAGCAATGGTATTAGTCTTAAACTCGATCCAGTTATTACTCTTTAAAATTTTGGCGTCTTTGCCAAAATCTGCTCTGAATTTTTTTACACATCTCGAACATGAACACAAATCTGTAAATGAACCATCGTATCTAATGTAATCTGCTGTAAAAGCTTTAATTGGGTAATTTTTCACTACTTCTTTGATAAGGCTTACTAAATAATCGACATGAGAACTATTAGGACACATAAAACTTTCTGAGGGGATATAACCACTGCCTCGTTCACTTCTTTTTTTCCCAATATTAATGTCTTGCTTGTTTGTTAAGAAAGGAATTTTCTTTTGGTATTCTTTAATTGAAATCCCATTAGGTAAATCAATTCTCATCTCATTTGCATCGTGAGTAGAAATTTCTCCTTCGTGGAATTTTTCTCCAAATTTTTTACCATTTTTTCCGTGAATACTAACTCTTTCAGGGTGTAGAAAACCTTGATATGCATCGTTCATGCTAGTAAAAGACACCATAATATGAATATTTCTCTCTTTCCCAGCATCACAAAATTCTCCCAAAAGATCGCGCTTAATAGGATTCCAGCCCAGATTAGTGTCCCATGTACAGGCACCATCAGTATCCTTTATTACTAATCCAAAAGTATTAAAATGGCACTCTTCAAGTTTATCCATAACATCAATGACATTTAATTTTTTCTCAGCATACTCGTAGTCAAGTTTTCTAAAACCTACAGGTCCTCTTACCGGCATTAAGCCCATCGCAAATATTTTATTGGCACCTAGTTTAACACGCAAATTTTTAACTTTATTGAAATGATATGATGTATAATCAGACCAATTTATTTTAGTAACCATAATTTCACGGTACTTCTGATAATTCTTTCAAGAAAATATTGTGCTATAATTATTTAATCTACTTTAATAACTTCAAATCGATAATTTTTTAAAACAATTCTTTTAGTTAAATTATAAGATTATTAGATTTTTTAATAATACATTCATTTAAACATTTATAAATACTAAAACGATTATTTATAATTGAAATCAAATTAAAATACATACTTAATACATTAATTTATTAAAGTAGACAAAATATAGAAGATTTAAATTCATGCTTGGAGGAATATTAAGCGAAAATGTACGACGCCACATTTAAAATTATAATTTTTGGAGATGCGGGTTGTGGAAAAACAACTCTTACTCAACGATTCTTAACAAATTTATTTGTATCGGACCAAACTATGACTATCGGAGTAGATTTTGAAGTTAAAAGCCTTTCTGTTGACGATCAAAAAGTAAAGCTCCAGATATGGGATTTTGGAGGAGAAGAGAGATTTAGGTTTTTATTGCCAACTTATGTTAGAGGTGCTCGTGGTGGGTTATTTTTGTATGATATTACGAATTATTCATCGATCGCTCATATAGATGATTGGTTAAGTGTTATTAGGAAAGAAATTAGGGCAGAAGATATATTTCCTATAATTGTGGTTGGTGGCAAAGCAGATTTAATAGAAAATAGAGAAGTCTCTTCTGCAGATGGAATAAAAATTGCGAAGTCAAGAAATGTGAACGGTTTCATTGAAACAAGCTCTAAGTCTGGAGAAAATGTCGAGAAGACTTTTGAGGCTTTAACAAGACTAATGCTTGATGATTCCAGATAGGCTCACAACAGATTTAAATCTAATTTTTAAAATTGTTTACGCTGAGATTGTTGTATCGTTAATTCTTCAGAATGAACTTATCTGTTTATTATCTTCCTTCACTTTTTCTGATACACGTGTATTAATTCTCCGATTTAGAACCATCGTTTGAAATTCCATGTCCTTTTTGTATTGATTTGCTAATCTTATCAATTCTTCAATCATTTCGATTTCTTTATCATTATCTTCAAAATGATACCCTCCGAAATTTGGGATTTCAGCGTATTTTTCTAATAAAAGATCTTGAAGTTCGCTTGGCAATACATCAGTTCTATCCTTAATTGCGGAATTTATTTCCTCTAAAAGATCTAAATATCTTTCTTGTTTACCAAACTGACATAAAATACATTTTGAGCTTCGATTTTTAAGAATGAACAAAATTATTATTCCCGTTAAATATCTAAAACATTCGACAGTTTCATCGAAATTTCCCTTTTTCAAGTGTTTTCTAATTATAATGTCTGCAATTGAGTATAAGCTCGAGAAATAAATTGCTCTATAAAAATAGGCAGGATCAACACAAAACAATCTGGTGAACCAAAATGAGCTAATATCTTCAGGAGGCTTCTCAGAAAAGATGTAATAAACTAATCTTCCATTTCTTTCTTTAGTTAAAGTTCCTTCTTTTTTCAAAATGTTTAAATAAGTTGAAACAGTAGAGCGAGCAATATCTTTATAAAATTTTTTATACTCTAATTCGACGTCTCTCGTAGTTACCTTTTCTTTTCCTTCAAGATAGAATTTTAGCATTATACCTAAAATTCGATTTTCGTGGAGCTGTCCAGTTTTAATTTGCTGTTCTTCCGTCTCGTCTTCTCTAATATTGTAGACATTTAAAAGTTCCGGTGCTACTTCGTGGATAACTTTTTCTAAAATGTAGATAGTTAATTCAGTAATTTCTAACAATCCTCAAAATTGAATACTATTACTTTAATAAAAAAAATGTATATTTTTAATAATTTATATTCTAATCAAATAGAATTTTGAACATATTTAATTAAACTACTACAATATTTACACAAATTTAAATAAATCAACAAAGCTTTATTATAAAATAAAAAATAAAGAAAAGAAAAAAGAATTTTGATGTTAGAGATATATAGGTAACTTCTTATTTACTATATTTTTCTTTCCAAATAGGATCGTTAATTTGAAGTATTCTACGTTGTACTTTTCCAAGAATATTTTTTGGAACCTCTTGAATGAACTCGATCATTGCTGGACACTTCCATTTCGTCAAATTTTCTTGAATCCACGCTAATAATTCCTCTTCAGTGATTTTTCCAATGTATTCGGGCTTTAATTCAACCCAAGCTTTTGTTATTTCTCCAACTTTTCCAGCAGGATCTGGTAATCCAGAAACAGCGGCCTCTGAAACGGCTTCATGCTTCATTAACATCGATTCAACTTCTTTTGGAAAAACTGAATGCCCTGCTACTTTAATTAACTGTTTTTTACGATCCCTAATCTCAATAGTGCCATCTTCATTCATAAAACCTATATCTCCAGTTAATAACCATAATTTGCCATCGTAGTTTTTAATTGTGTCGCTCGTTTCTTCAGGCTGATTGAGATATTCGTACATAACCTGAGGACCATGAACACAAATTTCACCTGTATGTTCTTCTCCAAAATTAGTGTCGTCTGGGTTTCCTAAGCAAATAGGTCCATCATCAAAATTATCAGTGGGCCAAATTCCCCATTCTGTACCAGGTACAGGTAATCCAATAACTCCAATTGGACTTTCACTAAAGAGATTGCCTGCGCTCACAAGTGGCGAAGTTTCCGTTAATCCATATCCTTCTACAATATTACCTCCTGTGTTTTTTACAAAAGCGTCTCGTACCGGGCGATGTAGAGGTCCAGCTCCTGATGCACATAATCTTAATTTACCCATAACTCCAGGATATTTTCCTTTTATGTCTGGAAAATCTGCTAAACGTTTAAATAAGATTTCAGCTCCCGCATACACTAAACCTTCTGGGGCAGGTAACTCTTCAATGTGTTCTAGTAATTCCTCAGTTTGTGGAGGTGTTGGAAACATCATTATCCATCCTCCAAAAGCTATGGTTGCGTTCATCACTATTGTATGGGCAAAACTGTGAAAAAATGGGAGTACCCCAAGGTTTCCTATTCCTGGTTTCTCACCACCAAGCCAATATTTGGATTGTTCCGCATTAGAAACCGCATTAAAATGAGTCAAAACGGCCGCTTTAGGTAATCCCGTTGTTCCACCAGTCATAATATATGTAACTGGATGAGTTTTAACATCAATGTTAACTTCTGGAACGTTTGGTTTTGTATCTAATAAATCCATAAAATTAGCCGCGCCAGGGACGTTTACTTTTCCCGTAGGAATCTTTCCTATTTTCTTCCCTAATGTTCGCTTAATGCCTAAACCGTGTGCTAAATCAGCAAGATTAGTATATATAACTTTTTCAACGGAACTTTTACCAAGAATTTCTCCTATATAGGGTAAATTTTTCTTTATCCTCGACTTACTTTTTTCATCAAAGAAAGCATCCCAAGCAATTAAGTATTTAGCGTTAGTTATGTCTAATTGGTGCAATATCTCTAAGGGTTTATAAGTTGGATTGATACCCGATGTGATTGCTCCTATCCTTGTTATTGCAAAATAAGAAACTACATATTGAATACAATTACCCATAAGCATAGCTACAACGTCGCCTTTTTTAACTCCTAAATCGTGGAGAGCTGTTGCAAGGCTTAAAACATAATCGTGGAATTCACGATAAGTTACCCACGTCTCTAAGAACCAGATAAAATTCCTATCCGCATATTTTTCAACTTGAGCATCTAATAATTGATTTACCGTTTTATCTTCAAATGTAACATTTTTTGGGACCCCTTCCGGCCACCACTTCTGAAACCATATTTTGTTTTCATTAACTTGGTAAGTATCTTCTTTTATAATAGGTATTTTTTCTCACTCTCGTTGTTATATAAATTGTTCTAAAT
>JAHQWP010000022.1 GCA_029856235.1 Promethearchaeia archaeon | reverse complement strand
CACTAAAACCGGCCAATATGAGCTATGATGAAGCCGCAGCCGTTCCTATTGGGGGCCTTGAAGCATTGACTATTCTCAGACAAGGTAATGTCCAAAGCGGACAGAAGGTTTTGATTAATGGTGCGGGTGGAACTATCGGTACTTTTGCCGTGCAACTTGCCAAATCGTTCGGGGCTGAAGTGACTGGCGTGGATAGCAAGAGTAAATTAGACGTGCTACGCTCCATTGGTACAGATCATGTCATTGATTATACTCAAGAGGATTTCACTAAAAGCGGTGAAACTTATAACATTATTTTTGATGTAGTACGCAAGAGTTCGTATTCAGGTTGTATAAGATCACTGAAGAAAAAAGGAATCTATATTCAAACTAACCACGGGTTGTCGAGAAGAGTTCGAGGGCTATGGACTTCAATGACAAGTAGCAAGAAAGTAATATCTGGGACAATACCCGAAAAAACTGAAGATTTAATTTACCTCAAAGAGCTTATTGAAGCGGGAAATCTAAAATCGGTTATAGATAGACGCTATCCTTTAGAACAGGCTGCTGAGGCTCACAGGTATGTCGAATCAGGACAGAAGAAGGGCCAAGTAGTACTTACTTTAGACCATATTTAATTTTTTTTTATTTTTTTAAAATTTTCGACAAAGTTAAAGGTGTTAATCGAGAAAGGATTTGGTCTAGAACATTAGACATTAACCAGTAAGAATCTAAAGTAATTCAATGATTACTTTATTTCAGAACCAAGTACTAAACATTTATATTAGTAGTCAGTTAAAAGATTCTTATAATCTACTAAAAATATTTACAAATCCGATGTTTTCATAAAGAGGTTATAAAATTATGGGAAAAGGAGGAGTAATCCTCGGATTGTTAGCTTTATTAATCGGAGTGGGGGGATTAGGATTTGGTATTATTAATTTTATGAATCAACCTACACATTATTACGTGTATCGAGATACGGAATTCACACCAAGTCCAGTTTCAGAATACATACCTATTCCAACCTTGTCAATTGTTTTTGAAACGAGTGGACCAAAGTCTATTCATCTATTATTTACCTGTAGCGCAAGATGTTTTGCTGATATTTCTAGTTTTTCTGATTTGTTTTTTTATTTTATGATAAATGACGTACGACAAATCGATATGCCTTGGGCTCGGACTGGCAGTCATCAAGGTGCTTCTGACTCTGATTACACAACCGTCGCACTGCAGCATTATTTTACCTTAACCACACCAGGAAGATATAACATCACCGTCACTATCCTTACAGAAAGGGCAGGGAACTTTATAAGGCAATCTTCGCTATGGATAAATTCTTATCCGGTTTAAATATTAAATTTCTTTTTTTTTCTATTCTATTGTATTTTAGCAAAATTTCATAAAAAGTTATATACAATAGGAAGATACATTCATATTATACATTTGAGGTATTCAAAAAGGATGTATGACGCTAATTTTAAAATCATATTGTTTGGTGACGAAACTGAAGGAAAAAAGATTTTAACTCACAAACATATGATTTCACTGTTTTCATCAAGTCAAGTAGATTCGCTCGGTGTGGATTTTGAAGTGAAAAGCCTTTTAGTAGAAGATTTTAAAATAAAATTACAAGTTTGGGATATAAGTGGCGAGAGGAGGTATAGAGATTTACTTCCTAATTATATAAGTCACGCTCGAGGAGGTTTATTTGTTTTCGATGTCACTGAGAAGTCATCCCTTACCAATATTGATTTTTGGCTTTCTCTTGTTAAGAAAGAACTTCCAGATGAGGAATTTTTCCCCATAATAGCTGTAGGGATTACCCCAGAATCAATAATCAAAAGACAAGTTACTTCTGAAGAGGGTAAAATAATTACTGACTTACATGATTTAGATGGTTTTGTCGAATGCAGTATCACTTCAGGGAGCGACATAGAAAAAATGTTTGAAACACTCTCAAAATTAATGTTAGAACGTTCTCCTCACCCAACTGAGTCTAAAATTCCTAAGAAAAAACAAAAAATAAAAGGAAATAAATTGCAATAGAGTCCTTAAAATGAAAGACTTGAAGCAAAAGGTTAGAAAACTAATAGTAGCAAATATGTGGTTAGTATTAGCTACAGTTGATGAGAATAACATTCCCTACAGCTCCGTCATGGTTTATCAAAGCAACGGTGATTTTATAATCTGTCAAACAGGAGAGAATACCTTAAAGGCAAATAATATAAGGAAAAATAATCACATAGCTGTAACGATCCCTATCAGAAAAAATTTCTTCCATAAGCTTATACCCGCACCTCCTGCCGAATTACACTTCACAACAACAGCGGAAATCAGACCTAAAGATGATGAAGAGGCAAGAGAGATTTATTCTAATTACTTAAAACATTCAGATAAAGCAGAACTCCCACAAGATTATATTTGGATTAGTATTAAAGTACCTGATAAAATTACAACCTATGGAATTGCTGTTCCCTTATTAAAAATGAGAAAACCATTGGAAGCAAGGAAAATTATTTTTTTGAACTCGTAAAAGATGTAAGAAATAATTATGAAAGAAAGGACGCTGTCGAGAAATATTTGTGATGCAAACAACTCAGATTGCGTGAAGTGCTCTGTAAATGGAAAGTTAATGTGCACCTTCAATATTAAAGATACTCTTTATTTTATACTCCCTGTAATAAGTGCGTGGATTACGCTGATTTTAGGAATTGCTTATGGATTTGTTATCGGCAAAATAAATCTGCCTATTTTGATAATATTCTCTGTAGGATATATTGGATATTTGATATTTTTTTTCCAGGTTTGGGAGAATAAAATGCTCTGTAGCCACTGTCCTTATTACGCTTTTGAAAACGATAGATATGTAAAATGCTATGCTAATTACGGAATTCATAAAGCTTGGAAATATAATCCCGCTCCTATGACTACTTCTGAAAAAGTTCAATTTTTAATTGGAATTACTTTATTTGCAGGTATTCCTCTGATTTTATTCCTCATGATCGGTTTATACATTTATTTCGGGGTATCATTAATTTTAACAATAATATGGCTTATATCAATGCACTTCCTGAGTTGTTCAAAATGTCCTAATTTCAGCTGCCCCTTAAATAATGTCTCAAAGGATGTAGTTGATGAATATTTAAAGCTAAATTCTGTTATGAGAAAAGCTTGGAAAGACCAAGGATACATAATTGACTAACTTTTTGCTAATTTCAATGTCTTAATTCAATCTGACTGGTGGTCATTTTTTGAACCATAAGTTTAAATAAGATAAAAACTATATTTTAATTAATAATGACTCTTGGTCAAAACCTGAACTAATAGTCACCAAGTTTTTATAGTGTTTTAAATGGAAGATTTTGAAAATGAGAAAACGAGTAGAAAAGAACGAGAAACAGAATTAAGAAAACAGATTATACTTGAGGCTGCAGAAAAGTTATTTCTCTCTAAGGGATATGAAGATACAACTATGGATGAGATTGCTAATGACGCAGAATTTAGTAAAGGAACGCTCTATAACTATTTTACATCTAAAGAAGAACTTTATTTAGCCATTGGAACGAAAGCATACGAAATCATAATTGACTACACTAAAAGCTCCATCGAAAAGAAAAAACCTGGCATGGATCAATTAAAAACAGTTGGATTGGCTTACTACGAATTTACTAAAAACTTTCCGGGTTATGCTCATATTTTTCACAATATCACTGTAAAACTCCCATTTGTTGCTGAAAAATCACACGATAAACTCACACCAGTTGAAAAGGACTATCTTAATATAAGTGAAACTTACGGAAATCTCTTCAGGGATATTATTATCAACGCTATAAAGACTAAAACCATCCGTTCGGACAAAGATCCTTTGTTGATTGGATTCACTTTATTTATGGTGACTAGTGGAATCATGAAGGAATTAGAGCACCACCAGAATACTTTAGAAAGGATGAAATTTGATGGTGATGATATTATAGAATTTGTGTTTGAAATGATAGAATCGGGTTTAAAACCAAGAGAAAACAAATAATAGAGGTATAAAAAATGACAAAAATATTGATAGTTTATTATTCCCTTACGGGTAATACGCAGTTTATTGCAGAAGCTATGAGGGATTCAATTGAAGCTGATATTCTCGAATTAAAGCCTATAAAAGAGCTTAAAGCTGATAGTGGTTCAAGAATTATTTTGGGCGGGTTTCAGTCTACCACGAAAAAAAAACCAGAATTAATGGATTTTGATATTAACCCTCTCGAATATGACCTTATAATTCTAGGAACACCGGTATGGGCATGGAATATAAGTGCACCTATGCGTTCATTCTTATCCATGTTTGACCTTACAGGTAGGAAAGTAGCTCTTTGGATGTGTCACGGAGGAGATGGTATAAAAGCAATGGGTAGATTCAAGGAGATTTTAGAAAGTGCCAATATTGTTGAAAGTATATCCTTTCAAGAGCCTTTAAAAAAAGAATCCGATGAAAACAAGGAAAAAGCAATTGCTTGGGCAAAAGAAGTCGCTATAAAGGTGTGATTTGGTATGGGACAATTTAAAAAATTGCTCATATTTCGAAGGTTTTTAATGTTTCTCTGATTTTTTGTGATGCCCATCACTTTTAACGGGATGTCCCCTGTTCTTATAGTTATGGGAGGATTTGAAGGATATATGACAATGAGCTTTTTAATCTTTGCCATTTGGTTCATTTCATCTTTATTCGTAGGAAGGGCTTATTGTGCATATGGTTGTCAGTGGGGCGCGACACAGGAATTGTTAGCTTATGCAGTTCCAAAACAACTGGATGCATCAAAGAAAAAGAAGAGAAGAAAAATAAAATATATCGTATTCATAATATGGATTGTATTTGTAGCTTTAGGACCTATACTCACTCTTGGATATATTAATGGGTTTAGCCCGTTTTATCCAACTCCGGGGGACCCGACAGGTTTAATATCATGGAATGAACTTAACATCGGTCAGTTGATTTTTTATTTCGGAATTATAAGCTCCGTAGTTCTCCTCTTCGGTCTAGTCGGAGGGAATCGTTCTTTCTGCAATTACGCGTGTCCAATGGGAGTATTAGGCGTAATCGGGACCAAGATTATGAACTTACTTAGGTATCCAGCTTTGCATCTAGAAGCCGATCCTGAGAAATGTACCCAATGTAAAGAATGCTCTAAAGCTTGCGTAATGGGATTGGATGTGCACGAGCTTGTAGATTCGGGAAACATGTACAATGCAGACTGCATATTATGCGGGAGTTGCGTCGCTACATGTAATCAAGACACAATAAAGTATACATGGAAATGGAGAAATAGGCGTTCCTAAAATTAATTTTTACAGATTTTTTTTTAATTTTTTCTTATTTAATATTAAGCTACCAATACATCTTTCCGTATTTAGTTTCTGCTAATGAAAATGGAAAAAGAGAAATAAAAATATAACTTAAAAAGCATTTAACAAAACCAGTATGCCTACAATGATAAAAATGGAAACCGCAACTATCTTAAGATAAAATTTAGGAACCCTTTTAGCAATTGCAGCACCAGCAAATATACCGATCCAAGCAACACTAATTAAAGCTAAAAACGCGCCTAACCATACTTCGAATGGTGCAGCATAGATTGAAGCTAGCGTTATAGTTAAAAGTTGGGTTTTATCTCCTAATTCCATAAGAAATATAAACCCAAACCCAGCGAGATATGGATTTTTCTTAATCCCTGCAAATTTAACCACTTCTTTAGATTCTGTTTCTTTTTTTTCAAGATTATTTTGATGAATATTCTCCACTTCCTTTCTTATTTTCCTCTCATTTAAGTAAAGTGATTTTATATCCCGCAGTTCAAATAAGCCAATTGCAATAAATAATAATCCAGAAATTAAGGATATAAGCCCTAATGGAAAAAACTCTGTAATTAAAGAGCCAAAAAGGATCCCTATCGTTACGATCACAGCAAATCCGAAAGTTGCACCGATTCCCACTTTATAGAACTTTTTATATTCTAAAGCGAGGTTAAATACAATTAATTGGGTTTTATCACCCAACTCTCCGATAAATAAAATACCGTACGTAATAATGAAAACCGCTATATCCATTATTACTGGAATTTTAGATAGTAAAAAAAAATTTTCATATTTAATCAATTTTTAAATCAATGCAAGATATCAAGAGAATATGTCTACCGAAAAATTAACACTCAAATCAAAATTTGCTTTTGGTGGTCTTGGAGCGGGTATTGGCTTACCTTCTCAAATCGCGTTTTCAGCCTTAACTTTCTTTTACAATACGACGTTAGGATTAAGCGAAGAGTTGGCTGGAATAGCTTGGTTAATTTTTTCGATATGGAACGCGATTAACGACCCGTTGTTTGGATTCATCGAAGAACGCACGAAATCAGAAAAATATGGTAGGAGAATCCCTTATATTCGATTTGGTGCCCCGTTATATGGAATTGCGTTCGTTTTTTGTTGGATTCCTCTGGTTGAAATCAATAACCAATTAGCTCTGTTTTTCAATTTAACTATTGTTCTATTTGTTTTTGATACTTTATTTACGATATTAGGGCTCATAAATTTTACCCTTCCAGCTGAAATGGCAATAACTGCAAAGGAAAGAGCTAATTTATTAGTATATGGTGCTGCAATTTCTTCTATTTCGTATGTTATAGCTTTTATATTACCTCTTTTGTTTTTAACTGGAAATGAATCACCAACTGCCACTATAGAATTTCTCGTTGTAATGATAGCTGTAGGAATTATCTGTGCACTTATATTATTTGTAAGTAGTTTCTACTTGAAAGAAAATAAGTATACGCAAATGGAAGAGACGCTCCCGGTCATTAAAGGAATAGTAGAGACTTTTAAAAACACTCCATTTTTGATTTACGAAGTCTCAAACTTCTCTTTCACCTTTGCTCAGACAATCCTCACCACTGCCATATTTTACTATGTTACTTATGTGTTAATACTGACTGGCTTCATGACCACCCTCCCATTATTATTAGTTTTCGTAATGATTTTTGTATTTTTTGCAGTTTATAATAAACTTGTAGGAAAATACGGAGTAAAAAAAACCTACATCTTAGCATTGTTGTGGTCTGGAGTAAGTTTTCTTCTAACTTTTTTAGTTGGATGGATGATTAATTTTGCTATAATCGGGTTCATTCTTATTGGTATAGGTTTTTCAGGTTTCATGCTTACGAACCAAGTAGTTATAGCTGATATTGTCGATTACGACGAAACAAGAACGGGAAAGCGCAGGGAAACAACTTATTCGGGCATCAACGCGCTGATTACAAAACCCGCAATCTCCATTGCAAATTGGTTGTTTTTATTGATAATAAGCAATTTTGGATTCGATTCGAGCCAAACCATTCAAACTTTTTCCGCCCAAATGGGTATTATGATTGGATTCTCGCTAATACCAGCCATATTTTTAATATTTAGTTCTATTGTTATGCTTTTCTACCCATTAGATGGCCCTAAATGGCTTGCTAAAAAAGCAGAATTGATTAAAATTCACGAAAAGAAAGAACTCGACTACATAAAGTATGTAGAAGAAAGAAAAAAGCTGGGATAAGCTCTTGGTTCAATTAATTGTTCCAAGCTTTCTGTATATAATATACAGGTATAACCTGTACATAATTAAGAATTATTTATTCATCAACTTCTAATAGGGAATTGCTAATTCTATACCGGCATCGGTTAAAGCATCATTAATAGCTTTTTTTATGCTTTTAATCATTTCTAAATGGCTAGGATCGTAATTACCAAAGCGAAGTAAGTGCTCCAACCTATGTTTCGCTATACTTCTGTATTCTTTTGAAATACACACTTTAAATAATCTACTGATTTGTATTAATTTCAATAAGCACAAAAACTCGATATCAGGGTCAATATTATCAATAAATGCATTCTGAATTCGCTGCAATAATGATTGTATTACTTCTGGTCTGATAATGTTATACCTCCATTTATAAAAAATCCTAGCAGTAACTCTCTGTTCACATTGCAAGATGCCTTGATTTTCAAGGCTTTTAAAAACTAAAGAATCGCATTTAATGTTACGATAATTTGAAATTAGAATAATCCAACGTTTTAATTTGCGGACCTTCTTAGAATCTTTTATCATTGTTAGAATTTCATCTAAAAATTCTACTCCGGTTGGATTAGTATTAATTACTTCTAGCCTCTTTCCTTCTAATATTAATTTTCCTCTAAGAAATAAATCCATTATCCCGGCTCCTGCTAAACAAGTAGTTCCGTCATGACCAAACGCGATAGATTTTCTATGTTTCCATTTTTCAAGATAAACTAATAAATAACTTTCGCAAATCAACATTTTTAATTTAAAACCTGCTGCTCTCCTATTAATTCTGAACTTAAATTTTTATGAATGTCAATATATGAAACAGAAATAGTATAATATAAGTGTAGTGACAGATTTGTCGATTTCTCTCATTAATAATATTTCGTTTGGTAGTTGAATACAAATTTAAAGAAATTTGAATATAAAAAAAAGAAAAATATGAATTCCCTATATTGATAGGGCTGATTGAATTATTATTGATAAGATATATACCAAAAGTGATGCGTGAAACATTGGTAACGCTTTTAACCAAGCTTTTGGCTCTTTTCCCTTCATTATTATAATATTAGCAACAATTATGAGAATCCATGAAACTGCGAATCCATAGAAGGCTACGACGGTTAAATCAAACAATACGAATACTGCTGAGGTGATAAGTTGAACTGCTGAAAAAAAATGAACCCAGATTTTATTTCCCTTAACACCATATAAACCTGCAATAGTTTTAAGTTCCTTTGCTTGGTCATTCTCGATATCTACCAGATCGTTGGCTCCAAGGTGGGCTAGCGCCCAAGGATACATAAAGAGAAGATAATAAAAAATCGTAATGTTAAATTGACCAATTAATAAATAGCCAGCAATAGGGAACAAAAGTAAATCTGTTCGACCGAGAATCTGAGCAATTGGGAATTTTTGTTTCCTCTTTACCATCTGATAAAAAACTTCCATTGAGTAGGCGTATGCCATTATAATATAGATATAGATAAGATTTGGATAAGGAACAAAGAGGATTAAAATCACCGTGATTACCACTAATACTACAAATACTAAGATAGCTTCTTTAAAGGAAACTTTTCCCGAAGGAATTGGTCGTTCCTTAAATGGGCGCCAATAATTTGTAAGCGTGTCTTCCGTGTCCTTTTTATCTATATTATGGTCAACAATATCGTTTAGCACCATACCGGCTTCAAAGCCAAATAACCCAATAAAAATGGCTAATATTAATATTTCCCACGAGAAGAAACTTCCATCTCTAAAAGCTAACATCAAGCCCGAGACAAAAAGCATTGGCCAGACTGGTGCGAAATGCGCTCTTGTAAGATCGATATACGCTTTAATTTTTTCTTTAATTGACATAACTATCAACTTTCTTTATTGTATCTGTAATATTAATAAAGAAAGAAATTCAATATTAATAAACTAAATGTAGTCCAGAAGGAATTTTGAATGATTATTTAGTTTACCTACGAAATTTGTACACGATCAGTTAACTTCTATTATACTACTACTGCATTCGACTGCTTAAAGTAGATCTATACGCTTTTTTTATTTTTAAAATCATTTCTAAATGGTTAGGATCATAATTACCAGAGCGAACTAAATCCTCGATCCGATTTTTCGCTTCTTTTCTATATTCTTTTGAAATACAAACTTTAATTAAGCTACTGATTCTTAGTAAACTCAATAAGCATAATAACTCGGTATCAGGGTCAAGATTATCAATAAAAACTTTCTGAATTTGCTCCAATAATGATTGCTTTACTTCTGGTTTGGTAAAGTCATAGCTAAATTTATAAAAAATCCTAGCAGTAACTTTTGCTTCAAATTTCAAGATACCTTGACTTTCTAAGCGTTTTAAAGCTAAAGAATAATTTTGAAAGATATGACGCCTTGAGAGTAGATCAACCCAACGTTTTAATTTGCGCATCTCCTTAGAATCTTTTATAATAGTAAGAATTTCATCTAAATACTCATCTCCGGTTGAGGTTGTATCAATTACTCTTAACTTCTTTCCTTCTATCAACAATTTTTCTCTAAGAATTAAATCCATTATCCAAGCTCCTGCTAAACATATGCTTTCAGAAGC
>JAHQWP010000021.1 GCA_029856235.1 Promethearchaeia archaeon | reverse complement strand
GAGTCATATACCTTAATTCTTCATTAATTGGGAAGATCCTAAGTGTTTTTCCTTCATCTTCAGTAACGTAAGAATAAAATGTTTCTATCTCCGTTATACCTGTCGATCTTAAATGATTATCATCAACAATTACATATTTTAGCCCTACTTTGTTTATAAATGAAGGATAATCCGGTTCCCAAACTCTCTCTGATAACCACGCACCTCTTACTTTTAACCCAAATTCTTTTTCTATTAGATTCGATAAAAGATTCATCTGAGCGATTTTATCTCTATCTGGAATAACGGCAAAAATAGGTTCATAATATCCGCCACCTATTATCTCTATCTGGCCCCTATTAGCCATAATTTTCAGCATTTTTATAAAGTCCGGCTTTTTATCTAAGAACCATTCCAATAAATTACCTGAAAAGTGGAGAGTAAACTTTAATTCGGAATTTTTTAAAATATTCTCAATTAAAGGGTAATATGCTTTTTCATAGACGTTTTCGATGACCGCATCATAATTATCTACGGGTTGATGAAAGTGGAATACTATAGGAAGGTAAATCTCTTTTTCGCTCATAATTAAGGGATAGAGTTTTTTTATTATAAAATCTTTACGCTTTAATAAATATAAACTTCTTTGTAATAACTAATTGATGAAATGGAAACCATTATTCAGACGGTTTTAACCTATTTGATCTGGTAAAATCTTTAATTATAATTAAAACTTAAAGATTATTATGAGAAATTATTTTGATAAAAATTTGTTCCAACAGGTCTTTAATTCTAACGAGTTTAAAGGATGGCTCCTTTCAAGAAGATGGTTTGGAGATAAATCTTTGCTATCAAACTTATCGTTCAAAGTTTCAATAAAATATTTCAGCATGATCTCAGAAACAATTTTCCTAACAATTATTGAGATTACCTCACAAGATTATGCTAAATCTTACTTCTTCCCTGTAATAACTTACGCAAAAATTCAAGATATACTTGAAACAGATGAAAATACGAGAGAAAATGTGGTTAAATTAACGGAGAACACTTTTAGCAAAATAGTTGCGTTAAGTGTACATGACAATCAAAAAGAAAAAATACTATATCTTAACCTTATCGAAGCAGAGTATTGCGTTTTGTTTTGGAAAAAGATGCTCTTTGATAAAAAAATTTCAGAAACATTTCCGAATTTGTCTATGACCCTTACATTGTACTCTGAACAATTTGAAGACGAAATTAATATGTCGAAAGTTCGCAATCTTATTGAAGCCAGTCTATATCCTGAGAGATATGAATATAGATTAGAGCAATTAGGTGGTGGAAACACAACTAATTTATTATTTCTATTACGAATATCAAATAAAAAGAATCCCAAACAAAATTCTTTCTCGTACGTTTTAAAATCATATAAAGAATATTCAGGGAGTTTAGAACCAAGGAAATTATTTGTCTTAGTAAAAAATAATTTTCCTAACGCTCCAAAAATATACGCAACTATAAAAATTCAGGAGAGAGAAACGATTGGTGTTCTTGAGGATGTTCCAAACAAGGGAAATTTAGGCGATATTTATTGGAAAGAACTTAATCACATGATTATTTCCGTCTTCAACAGCCTAGGTGAAGATTTTACCTCGCTTGATGATAGAAAAAACATGTCGGGGTACATAAAAAAATATTGTGCCGATTCTATAAAAGTTTCTGAGAAGATAGGGTTCCAGATTAAGCAATTACACGAAGCTTTACTAGTAAAGGACGATCCGCTTTATTCGAAAGAGACCGTGGTGAGTAAAAATTACTTGAAGAATTATTCAGACAAATTAATTAACATGGTAAATAGTATCCAAAATAACATGAGTAAAGGGGCTGAAGGTGCTTTTTATAAGTCACCTAAAATAAGTTCAATACTTATTGATATTAAAGATATTATCGAAAAATTTCTTTCTGAGTTTGATGTTGATCAGATAAAAATTCAACCAGTTCATCAAGATCTCCACTTTCAACAAATTCTATACAATGAACTCAATGGTAATTATACTTTCTATTTCATCGATTTTGAAGGTGATCCTCAGCTTTCTGAAGAACAAAAACACCAAAAATTTCCAATTGAAAAGGATTTAGGTAGTTTTTTGAGATCGTTAAGTTACATTAAATTTAATACTTTACTTAACTTCATTGAGAAAGAATTTGTTGACAAAGATAGATTCGAAGTTCCTGCAGAATTCCTCTATAACCTTTACTTTAGAAAATCTTCGAAAATTACTCAGAAACATAAAAAACTAGAACTTGCTTTGAAACTCCTTAATTTATGGGAAAATAAGTTAATGGGTAAAATACTCGAAAAAAGTCTTAACCTTCATTTTACTTTAATAAATTACTTCACAATTGAAAGAGTATTACACGAATTATCCTATGAATTACTCTTCAGACCAGGTAATATAATCATTCCAATACTTGGTCTAAAAGAAATCATCGATAAATATTAGGGTTATTTCTTCTCATTACTATTTTCGGGAATTTTCGCAAACTCATATGAATAATGGGATGATGAAATACCCGACTCTTTAATTTGGTTTTTATATTTTTGACGTAAGCTTTTATTCCCTTTCATTTCTTCTTCTATATAGTTAGGATCTAGTTCTTTTTGCTCGAACAAGCGCCATAAAAAAGCTTCAACGAACTTCTTTGGTCCAAATTTTCTTACAACAAGTAGATTATCATCGTCATCGATTATACTACTGAGGTAACCTAAATTATCGCAAAAATCAACTTTATAAAGTAAATCTTCTTGTTTTCCGTAAATTCTGGCAATATCATTTATAAACACTCCCAATTTATCTCCAAAGTTTAATTGTTCGCTTTCATCCAATCGTTCAATTAGATTCCGTAGGAAACTTCTTTTTACAACTACTAAATCACGATCGTTTAACGATTGAAGTACTGATTTCTGCTTTATCAGGTATTTAGAGAGCCCTAGATAATGTTTGATCAAGTTGGTTTTCGTAATCCCTATCCTTTTGTTCATTTTGTCTAAGTTATCGTTTAGTTCTTCATCAATTCTAATTGTTATGACCTTAGTTGCCCTTTTTAGTCCATTAACCTTACTCATTTAAGCTTCACTCTTAGAATATTTATTGTAGAATTTGTATGCATTTAATTATATATGTTACTATTGTAATCAAAGTATTTTAATTATTATGTTTTTGAAAAAATAACATGGGAATTTTATGTGAAATTATTATCTTCTATTTCTTTACTCTCTTAACATAAAACTATGATGAATTTCATGGATAATCTAAGAAAAGTTCAGAACTTCATACAATTAAAAATAGCTTAACTAATTTGTTCTATTATTTTTGCTTTAAGAAAAAAAAATAATTCGTTTTAAAGTATTACATTTTAAATAAACAACTTTTTGATTAAAAGAGGTGATAAGGCAATAAGAATAATTTTAGCAATATTTATACTAAATCTAAAGTAAGGAATTTAAGAACGATATCAAGTCTTTTGATTATAAATTTTAAAGGTAGATAATTTCGGAATTTTTTATGTCATCCACTTTTTTTTGTAAATCTTGTTGTAAAATGTAACATATGTAGTAATAAGTTATCGAACGAATATTGAATTACACTTAAAAGGATAAATAAACTTTGTAAATATGTATCCCAAGATAAAAGATCACTTAAAAATTTGTTTAGGGTTGAACAATATTTATGGAGTTGAGCGAAAATAATTTATCAAATTCTGAATTAACAGATTCAGAGTTAAAAAATCCAAAATTAAATGAAGTGTTAGAATTAGAACTATATGAAGAAATTCAAGACTCCCCAAAGAATAATTCCGATAAACGAATCGAAAAAGTAGCTAAAGCACTCACTTCAGAAACGAGACGTCTTATCCTCAATTTAATTCAAAATTCAAATGAGGGAATGGATGTTTCTAACATTGCTTCAATTTTAAACATGACAGAAGCTAATATTTCAGCTCAGATTAAAAAACTTCAAGAAGCGGGGTTAATCTATTGCGATTATTGCTCAGGCAATCATGGTGTAAGAAAAATTAGTAAAGTGAAATTTGATAAAATAATCATAAATATCTGAGCTATTACTTTTTTTTATGAAATTTTTAAATATAAATTGCGATTAATTCTCCTGGATGTTAGTTATCAATACATTTTTGATTTTTTCAAAGTGACCTAGATTTATCGATAAGAGATCGCTTAACGCATCATTTAAACCTACTCTTTCTATTTTATCAACTATTTTAAAATATGGGCTTTTTTTGAGAGTTTTTACGAGTTGTTTATTACTTTCGAGTTCCCCTAACAGGTATTCGCTACATTTTAATTCCTCTATATCTAACATCCGTTGTATAATTGATAGCAGCATCGTGTCAAAAGTAACTCTTAAGATGATTTCTCTATCAAAATCTTTTTCAATGTGAAAAAGATAGTCTTTCAGTAGCGATATTGATTGTTTGAATAGATTTATAGAGTCGAGTCCAAGACTTTCAATTCGATCGTTAAATTCTATATTCTTAGTAGCATTTAAACATAAAGCTGAAAAGGTTTGATATTCAGCAACAAAATGAATGAATCTGGCCTTCGCGTTTAGCACAGTGTCTTTAGATTCTGCGTCTTTTAATAAATCTTCGAGATTATCCAAGGATTTCTTAAAATATGTGGAGATAGTATAAAATTTATTGGCCGCTGCTTCGAATTCTTTATTAATGAGGAGGGTGTGGGCTTTTATTTCTGCTTGTTTGTAAAGATCGTCGAATTCATTTAGAATCATTACTGCTTCTAATATCAACTGTTTTCCGGTATCTTTTGTTAAAGGGGATCGTTCAAACGCTTGACCCGCTTCTAATAAGAGAATTGAAACTAAATTTCTATATTCTTCTGGATCTGATTTAAACAAATAGTCCGAAGCCTTTTTCCAACTTTCCCCTGCAGTTTCCCAATCTCTCATTCTAAATGAAATGTTTCCTAATTGAATTAATAGCTTTGCCGATATTTCGTAGAGTTTTAATTCTTCAGTTTTTCGAATGATTGACTTTAATCGGTAAGTCGCTTGAATATTATTTCTAAATTGAGAAATAATGTGAGTAATTCGGATATACAATTCATCTAATTTAATATAGCTGCCCAAATCTAGAAAAATCTGTGCTGCTTTCTCGTATTCTTTTATCGCTTCTTCTCCTTTTCCTTTATCGGCTAAGGTTTCAGCATAATCAATTATTTTGATTGCTTCAACTTCTTTTTCTTCTTTTTCATCGTTGTGATACATGATCGAGTTTGCACTTTTTAATTAGAGATTAATGAGATCTCAATAATTAGGAAACCTAATTAAGTAATCTATATGCTAATTTACATTAGTTATTGTATGCAATTAACCTTATTTAAATTTTGATAATAAAATATTGTCTCATTTTATACTTTTATAGATTATCAAACAGTCTAATACTGTTTTTTTTCATCACATTTTTTAGTTCTATAGCTTGGTAAGTTGACGCAAAACATTCTTTTGCGTCTTCTATTGCTCCGTAAAATATAAAGTTAGAAAACCAAGATGCGATAAACATAACGCTTGCTTTACGATACTTAGTGTGAAATTTAAGATTTAACCTAGGCGAAGAATATTTGAAAAGAAAAAGCGTAGGTGCCGTCCCTACGGGGAGTTTAAGAGATTTACTAACCATTTGTTGTGTATCAAGAATATGGGAAAAGCTTTCAATATCAATAACACCTCCATCGATCCAGATTTTTTCTATTCCAAGATGTTTCAATCCTTCTATTATACTAACATCTCCGGGTTGATTCTTTTCTGTTATATAACTATATCTTTGCGTTGAACTCATGTTGTTTGAGCCAAGAATTAAAACTACAGCTGATTTTATTTTATTTTTCTTTAAGAGCTCAATCTCCTTCTTATTCTTGAGATTTGAAATTGAATTATAAATATATTCGTCTGATTTTATACCATTTTCATTTAAATATTCAATTCCGGCAATCTTTGCATCAAAACTACCACCTAAAACAAATGGGGGATCGTAATATTCTAAATAAAAATCTAGGTATTTCACCATAGCTTCGGGAGTAACGGCAGATATTTCAATTAGATCTGAGAGTTTGTATTGGTGTGCTAAACTCTTTTGAGCATCAATCCTTTTTTTTGCCCTCTTCAGATCAAATTGGCGCGCATCCTTCCTATCAACGAGTGTTTGGCCTTGATAAAACATAGTTCCGATTAAAACTGGAGGAATCGTAAAATTGCCGACTCCTAATTTCACATTACCATATAAAAAATAATCATCATTCATATTAGGTTAAATTACAAATTTTTTATTTAGTATTTTGAGATGTTATTAGTAAGACAGATTCAAAAAAGAAGATTGCGATTAATATTGGTGTAGTTTTACTCCACACTTTTTACAGCGACTATTGGTTAATTCTTTAAAGCAGTGTTCATGGTAAAGGGTTTCGCAGTTTCCACACCTTAAAATATTTTGTCCTTCCTCAAATATAAAATTACACACAGGGCATGAACCAAACATTGCATCAGAATCTAAGTCACTAAATTTGACTTGATCAACGTGAGAGAGCTCGGGCAGTTCGGGCTCCTTTTCAGCTTTAATTATTGGTTTTGCTAAAGATGTGAGTTTTTGGGCTTGGGAGACTTCAGTTGGAATTTTTAATAAGTAGAAACAGTGAGGGCACCTTACTGCTCCAGCTTGCTTCATTTTTTTATCTTTTTGAGAATTAGCCCAAGAGGATAAACAATGGACATGGTATGGTGTTTGACAGTTAGGGCAATATCTACCGCTAACATAGAACGAACTTTTCGTATATGGATTTTCATCAGAAAAACAAATCGAACACTTTTTATAATCTGCTAAACCCCTAATCTGTAATAAGCGTTGTTCTTGGTCTTTGGTTAAATCATGAACTCTTAAAAGATCAGCAGCAATTTTTCTGAGAAAAGCAGGATTTTCGATTATAGAACTAGCTCCATCACCATAAGTTTTTATATTTGAGATTGCTAAGTCGTGTGCTGCTTGTAGCAAAGATTGGTCGTCATTATTATAATAATAATTACCCCCCGTGAGGTCGCTCATCCTTTTTAAGGTATTAAGAGGAGATAGTTCGCCCAAACGAAACGAATCTATTTTTACATTTAAACCTTGAGCCAAACGAGCCATTTTCAAGGGATCGATGGACATCGTAGTGAAATTTCCATCAGAAATAACAAGGATACGGGGAATCTTAGCCTGGATTTTACGTAATTCTGAGATAATCAATTTAATTGAAAGCCCTAAAGCTTCTCCCATTGCAGACTTTCCTGAGACTTCCAAAGAGTCTAAGGCTTCTAAGATTTTACTCTGGTTATTTGTAAAATCCAAAAGCTTTTTTGGTTTATCTGAAAAATTAACCACCGCAAAGGCAGTATTAGAGTCTTCAGAAAATCTTTCGCTTATTAGTTTTTTGATGGCTTCTACGCTACTTTTCAGGCGATTTGGTTTATAATCTGCGCGGTACATAGATCTAGATGTGTCAATGCAGATAACTATATTCTCGGGGTGCCGCTCAGCCAATATCAAATACCCTTTATGCTTTTACAAAAGCCCTTATTTATTTCTAAAATTTATATGATGCAATTATAATAAATAATTATGTTTTTCCACAAAACTAAAATTTTATTAATTAGATATTTTACTATAAAATAAAGTTACTTTATAAATTAAGTTAAACTGATATTAAATCCGATGTGCCATGTCTGAAGAGGAGACAAAGAACATTATCATTAAAGATTTTTTCAAAAGGACGGTTATTCTTAACGAATTAGACGAAGCGTTAAAATTCAAGCCAGATACTCTAATCGGGATAGATCAAATTTCTTCTGAAAAATTAATTGAAAATAATGTTAAAAACATAGAAGAGTTAGCACATCTCTCTTTAGAGAGCCTTCCCGATATTAAAGAAATACCTAATAATGTGCTCATAAAATGGGTTAAGATCGCTCAAGTATTAGAAAAAGCCATAAAGGAAAAAACAAAAACTCATAAAAAAATATTAATGATTGGCTTGGATAATGGTGGAAAAACCAGTATCTTAGCTGTTCTTCAAGATAAATTCTCAATAATCAAGTCTCTTCTACCAACGAGGGGAGTAAAGCGCGAAAAATTAGATTTTTTTGGTTATCCAATACTTTCTTGGGATTTAGGAGGACAAGTTCAATATAGGGAAAAACTTTATTTCAATAGACCGGAATTATTTTTTACTGAAGCAGATTTAGTTTTATATGTAATTGACACGCAGGATAGTGATAGATTTGCAGAAGCAGCGAATTACTTCCGCGAAGTTTTAAAAGTTTTAAAAGAATTAAACGAATTTCCTCCGATTTTAGTTGTGTTATCCAAAAGCGATCAGGATATTCGCACATCTCTTGAGTGGCAGAATAACGTATCTGCGATAAAAAATAAGTTTAATAATATAGTAAGGGAACACGAAAACACTTCAATTAAGTATTCCGATACAACAATATATCAAAAAGAAACTGTATTGCAGATGTTTAGCCAAGCGTTAAAAACAGTATCTGATACATCTGAAATTATAGAAAATATTCTTGAGGATTTTACAACTACGATTGAAGGAAAGGCTTCAAGTTTAATTTCTATGGACGGCTTAATATTTGGAAGTTACACGAGTTCCGATATTGACGAGGCGTTATTAAATAATACTGCTTTGATTATGCAAACACTTTCTAACTTTCATAATTCAATCGGATTAACAAGAGAACCTTCCATGACGCTAGATTTTCCTCTAAATGGGTTTGCTATTCGAGGAGAAAAACTATTTGAATATTCCGAACTAAAAATACCAGTTTATCTATGGCTTTTATCAAACAACGTCGATTTAATTTATGAAAAAATCGACTATTTCAAGCTACAATTATTACCATTAATCAATTTATTTCTTTAATCAATTCTTTTATCCTTATTGATAACTTATAATTTATTCGCCCAAAAATTCTTTTTTCGAAGAACTTTAATTTTTAACAAGATTTCCAAGCACTTAAAAAAAAAATTAAGTTTCTAAATATTTTATATAAATTATTTACAATGTTTATGCTTTATCCATCATAAACATATTCCTTGCCCCTATGACATTCACAATTTCTTTTTTAATTTTTAAGATCATTTCCCTACTTAAAGAATCAAACTGATCAGAATTTAATATCCTCTTGATAAGATTTTTGACTTTTTTTCGAAGGTCTCGAGGCATATAGACTTTTATTAAATTACTCTCTTCTAATAATGTTAGCAAGGATATAATATTAAAGCTAGCCTCTTTACTGTTGTTGACCACGTTATGAATTTTTCCCAACAGTTGTTATTTGATTTCTGGTTTTTGTAAATAATAGAGCTTAGTTTTTAAAACGGGGCTGATTTCGCTTTTTAAAAGGCCTTCTTTTTCCATTAAATCGAAATATAAATAGTAATAGGCATATTTTTGAGAAAGTCGATCGATCCAATTCATTAAATTTCTTTTTTCATCGGATGTTTTTATAATTTCGAGTATTGAATCTAAAAATTCATCTCCTGTTGCACTTGAATCAATTACTTCAATGTTACTTCCTGCTAAAGCTATTTTACCTTGAAGAAATAGATCCAATAACAATCCCCCTGCAAAACCTAAACTTTCATAGCCTTTAGAATAACTACTCCCCGTCTGTTCATCTAAAACCATTAGTAAATAACTTTTTGAAATGAGAATTTTAATTTCTCCTCCATTTACTATGTATATAAAATTGTTTTAAAATCATCTTTATTAAGAATATAGACTACTTTAGGTATTTAAGTTATTAGAAAAACAAACTCATTCGTGGTTACATTATCTAAGCATAGACCTTATAAACTTAAGGGAGTTATAAATTCTATATTATATTCAATAAATAAAGAATAAAATAATTGAAATCGTAAAAAAAATAATGTACTACCATGGTAAAACATAGAAAAACGGGAGCTTATGAACATTTTTGTGTTCTTATTTTCGCACAAGGAACTTGGAAAGAAGCTGATAGGGATGATGTGAGGAATTTAATAAGAGAAAAATTGAGAAACAAGAATGAAACTCACTATAATATATTCAATAAATTAACTTATCGAGATCAGATG
>JAHQWP010000020.1 GCA_029856235.1 Promethearchaeia archaeon | reverse complement strand
ACATTGCTCAGTATAGGAAATTATTGGTTAGAAGTGAGAGCTTACGATCCTTACGCTCAATTCTGTTCTGCTACATTTAAAATCACAGTAGAAGACACAACCGATCCAACGTGGGATTTTATACCAACAGATCAAAACATTGATCAAGGAGATAGCTTTAATTACGATTTAAACGCTTCTGACGCTTCGGGAATAGCAGACTGGTGGTTGAACGACACCACTTATTTTACTATTAACGACGCGAACGGAGTAATTACAAATACCACAATACTTGATGTAGGAAATTATTGGTTGGAAGTGAGAGCCTATGATCCATATTCGAATTTTTGTAATGCTACACTTAAGGTCACAGTTCAAGATACAGAAATTCCTGTTTGGGATCAATTTCCAGTCGATCAAAACGCTGAATTTGGTGATAGTATAACTTATGATGTAAATGCTACTGATTTTTCTGGTATAGCAGATTGGTGGTTGAACGATACTACACATTTCACTATTAACGATGTAAACGGTGTAATCACCAATGTTGGTCTAACTCCTGTAGGAATACACTATTTGGAAGTGAGAGCTTACGATCCATACAACCAATTCTGCTCTGCTACGTTTAAAATCACTGTGGAAGACACAACTGATCCATCCTGGGATTTTGTGCCGAGCGACCAAATCATCGAGTTTGGTGATAGCTTTAATTACGATTTAGACGCTTCCGATGCTTCAGGAATAGCAGATTGGTGGTTAAACGACACCACCTATTTTACTATTAACGATGCGAGCGGTATCATCACTAATACCACTTCACTTAGTGAAGGAACATACTGGTTAGAAGTTCGGGCATATGACGCCTATGGTCACTATTGCTCTGCTGTAATAAAAATTACAGTGGAAACATCAACAGTACCTAATGGTTTAGATCTCACAACATGGATATTTGTTATAGGAGTTAGTAGTTTTATAGTACTCGCTGCAATCATAGGTATAATTGTTAGGAAAAGAAGAACAAAGTAGTATAATTATCATTAACACTTTTTTTTTATAAAAATTATTTAAGTAATTATTTGTATCTAAATTATATTATCCAACTAAGTATTTCAAAATTTTAAGATTTTACATCGATTTAATTCAAATACAACGAAGTTTAGGTTTAAATGAGTAAAGAAAAATATAATTCCTTTCTGTTATCTTTTAACGATTTACAGCGAAAAATTAAAAATTTTAAGCATAAAAAATACGGAATTGACCAAAAAATACAGACATATGTCAATAATTTTCAAGACATTGAATTCGAAATTAACATGTCACTAATAGCAGTTAAGGATATCTATCATAAAAAACAGGCCTATTGGAAACGTCGAATCAAAAATCTGAGAAGCCAAAGAACTCATAGTAAACATCTATTAGAGCATCTAATAAAAGAGAAAAATAACCTTAAAAAGCCAATAATCAATAATGAAATTTCAAAAAAAATTAAATCAAATAAACTTGTTATTAAACAAATTAAAAGTGAGATTGAAAAATTAGAGCGAAAAATTAAAATTGAAGCTTTAGATATTAACGAAGAAATTAAAACTGTTGATGAGATCAGTGAATTAGAAGGAAAAAAACAAAAAAAAATCGAAGAAATAATGGAAAAAGAACAAATAATTCAACTAGAAAACAGAGGTTATTTTACTATAAACCAGAGAATTGACTACGCTATAATCATTCTGAAACATAACAGTGAGCAATTGAAGAATTTTATTAATAAAAGAAGAGAGATCCGTAAAAAACTGGTTGATCTACATATGGGAGCAGAGGAATTAAGTAAAAAGAATAGAATTATGAAACAGGAGTTAGTTAAAAGTTTAACTGGAGCAAATCTTTATCACGAGTCGCTAAGAAGAGAATTAAATCAAAAATGGAAAATTCCCACGAAAAAGGAAACAAAGAAAAAGCTTAAACAGTTAGAAAAACTTAAGGTAAAACCCGAAGTAAGGAACAGTTGGTTATTACTTCAAAAGCACAAAAAAGAAAAACTCGCACTTGCGTTAGAAAAACAAAAACTGGGTAAAAAGTTGGATTTTTATGAATTCAAGCTTATTTTAGAAGAATCAAAGAAGTGACAGAAACTATAAGAATAGGTTGGAACCAAGCACGATATAGACTTTTTCCAATCTAATTATGTTAAGTAAACTTTAATGACTAGGAGAACAATATACTCATGTCCAATAACAATTATATAATTAAATCAAAAATCATATTTTAAATGACCAATCGCAATTTCGACAATTTCAGTCATAATTTTAATAAATGGCAAAGGAATATAATTAATTTTACTATAAAAAGAAATCTCGCTAATAAGGAGCTCGAGAAATATATTAAAAGCGTTCCAACAATAGAATCTGAAATCTATAGAGCACTTTTCACTGCTAAAGAGTATTATACTCATAAATTCCGCTACTATAATCGGAAAATCAAAAGGTTAAAGAAAAAAGAGCGTGAATTTAAACAACTTCTAGTTTTTGCGAAGAAAGAGAAGAGGAATCTCTTAGAACCAAAAGTAAAAGATGAAATTTCCACCTCAATAAGAAAGGTTAAACAATCAATCAAAGAAATTGATGACAAAATCTATAATTTAAGCAATCAAATCGAAGAAGAAGCTTTAGATGTCGACGAGGAAAGCTCCATTATAGAAGATATCAAAAATTCAGATCAAGATAAGAAAATTTATGTTAGGCATTTAAGAAAACTCGGACAGGATTTACTTAGAGAGTTGAAAAATAATGCTTATTTTAAAGCCGTTAGAACGATAGAAATTCTTGAAATCAATTTAAAAGAAATATCTCGAATTCTAAACGAATTCTCCCAGAAGAAAATAAAAAATCATAGAAAAATGCTTGATTTATGTCGTAAGGCTAAACTTTTTGATAGTATTAAAAAACAAATAGAAAATGAGTTACTTGGAGCTAAACAAGAAACGGATAGGTATCTCCAACTTTATTTTGAACTGAAAAACCGAAGTAAAAAGAATTTAAAAGAAGAGTTGTTAAGACAATTTAAAAACATCGCAAAAACTAAAGGTTAACGATTGTTATATTGATCGTCTTAAAAAAAAAGAATAATTTTAAAAAATGAAATATAGTGTAAGCAAAGACAGGAAGAACGCAGCTGTAATTAGAACTTTTCTTAATCTTCTTTTAACTTTGACATTTAAAGCTTTATAGTATCTGCTTTTCACTAATTTAACTGTAACTGGAACCATTACAGCTAAAGTTAAGGATGATATTAATAGACCAAGCGGTTCTGAAAGATATCTCGGTAGATCTAATGGTTTTTCTACAATTAAGTTTATTTCTTTAAAGTCTTCATTTCCAAGAGCATCTTCAGCATAAAATCTAATAATTATTATCTCTCCTTGAGTCGAGTCATCCCAAATCTGTTCCCATAAGTTCTGATCAATTATTCCTACCAAATCTGTAAATTCTCTTGGAGTACTGCCTATACCGATAGTATACCACCTTAAATCCACCTCATGATCATCAGAAATTAGAAGATCAAAAGTTGGTGCATTTCGACCAACTTTCTGATTCTCAGTAGGCCGAATTATCGTAATATTTGGACCGATTGTATCCTTTGAAAGATGTAATGTAGTAAAATTATTAATGTTCCCCATAGTATCATTAGCAAAAAGTTCTACGGTAAATTCTCCTTGAGGTAAAGAATTCCAGGTAGGGACATTAATAAATTGCGTGAAATTGGCTGTTATATCAATTACAATTGTATTAATACGATACCATACTTTATCTAAATTAGGCTCTATAATTGTAAGATCGATAAATGGCGATGAGGCATAAGCGGTATGATTATTCGGGGAGTTAACGATAATTATTGGCATATCCGGATCTTTCCTAATAGATACTTCATCAAATCCTACTTTCCCAAAGGTGTCATTTATGTAAAATCTCACCGTAATTGTTTCGAAGTTGAAAGTATCCCACACTGTTTGATTTATTTGTCCGCTTAACTCTGTGAAGGTAACATTAGTTAATCCATTATCTAATGTGTACCACGTAGTATTTAGTTCAGGTCCTGATTTATAAATAATAAAATTTGGAGCTGTAATCCCAAATAAGTCATCATCTCCTGGTGAATTTATAGTAATAATCGGATCATAAATATTTTTTTGAATGGTTATATATTCATAGTTTACATTGCCAGCAGTATCATTAGCATAAAATCTGATCGTTACTGTACCGTTCCAAAATTCTTCCCAAGCTACTTGATTTATTTTTCCAGTAGATTCATTAAATAAATAATTCAAAGAATTCCATGTTTGGTTATACAACATGTACCATGTTTGGTTTAAATTAGGTTCAATTATGGAAATTTCAAAATCGGGAGAAATTTCTCCATAAATTTCATCAGGTTGGGGCGAAATTATATTTATTACGGGATCAACTATATCTTTATATAAAATTAACCTTATCGAATCATTTATATTACCAAGCGAGTCTTCTGCGAAAATGTCAACAAAAAATGGCCCTGGTTGTAAAAGTATCCAATCTGGTGTGGAAAAAACAGCATCTGTGTTGTTGGTTAAATATCTTTGGGGTCGTCCCAATACTTGATAGTAAATTGAATCTAGATTTGGATCATAAGCTGTTACATTAAAGATTAGGTCTAAATTATCTGACCAATATGTGTTGTTTAATGGTAAATTAACAGTCACTAAGGGTGCTACCGTATCCTTGTATAGGGTTAAAATGACGCTGTCGTTTAAATTGCCAGCGGAGTCATTTGCAAAAATATACACTTGGAATTCTCCTTGGTCTAAATCACTCCATATAGTAGAATCAAGTGCTTCTAATCCTGAAAGTATTACATTGGTACCCAAGGTATTGACGGTATACCATATGGAACCAGGATTTAAGTCAGATATAGATATATCCATAGTAGGAGCTTCAGAATAAACGGTACTATTATTTGGAGAATTTACTATTATTTGTGGTATAGTAGTATCTTTTATCAGAGTCAAATACACAGAGGTGCTATTATAGCCAAAAGTATCGTTAGCATAAAATTCTATAGTAAAAGGATCATCCGTTAAACCATCCCAGATGGAAGAGTTAAAAGCTTGCAGAGTATTGTTAGGTATAGGTATTGTATATGTGTCAATTTTAAAATAGATTGTCTGAAGGTTCGGGTCAAGATAAGAAATCATTAGAAATGGAGCAGAATTGTAGCAAGTGGAATTACTTGGGATAAGGTTTTCAAAAATTGGTCCAATTGTATCTTTGTATAAAGTTAATGAAAACACAGTAGATTGGCCAAAATCATCAAAACATGTAAATTCGATTTGAAACGCACCCTGGGCTAAATCTTGCCATATATCTGGGTTAAGAGGAACTTCTGTATTGTTTTTATCAGTTATCCAATTATCTAATGGAAAGTAATTAATTACAGTGTATTTGAGGAAGGCTAAATTAGGTTCGTAAACAGTAACATTAATTGGAGGCGCAGCATTGTAATAATTACCATCGTAGGGTTGATTTATTACTAATATAGGTGCGAGTGTGTCCTTGTAAAATGTTAACGTAAAAGAATCATTAAGATATCCTAGTATATCTATGGCAAAAACTTCAATTATAAATTTTCCTTGGGAAAGACTATTCCATATTGTATCGTTAAGAGTCATGATAGTATTGTTAATTATTGGTTTATTAGTAGCCCCAACTCGATACCAAATGGAATCTATATTTGGTTCATATACCGTAATTCTAAAAGATGGCTCTGCAGCACAATATGAATTATTTACTGGATCGGTATAAGTAATATAAACCAACGGTGGATTTGGATCCTTTTGTAGAGTAATTACATCAAAGCCTATTATTCCTAAAGAATCATTAATATAAAAGGTGATAATTACATCACCAAAATCATAATCGGCCCACGCAGTTTGATTGATGACAACCCACGATCCTGAAAAGGTAAAGTTCGTTGTTCCCCCATCCAAAGTATACCAAGTAGTATCCAGTTCGAGCCCCGCTTTATAAATTTGGGTAATATTAGGAGCCTCAATCCCGAATAATTGATCATCAGCAGGAGAATAAATAGTTATTATTGGAGCAACTGTATTTTTTAGAACAGTTGTTTCATTATAGCCTATATTATTCAGTGTATCATTTGCGTAAAATCTTATAGTAACATTGCCGTCTCCGAATTCCTCCCAAGCGGTTTGATTTATTTTACCAATTACTCCGTTAAATGAATAGTTCGCAGAATTCCATGTTTGGTTATATAGCATGTACCATGTCCGGTTTAAATTAAGTTCATCTATGGAAATCTCAAAATCGGGGGCAGGTTGACCAATTAATTCTTGTCCTGGGATTTTTATTGATATTACGGGATCTCTTATATCCTTATTAAGGTCTAATCTGAATAATTCATTTAAGTTTCCAGCACTATCATTAGCGTAAAAATAAATTATAAAACTTCCCTCTTCTGGTATTAAATTATCCCAAATACTACGATTTAATTGCGAGTTTGTGTTATTTATTAAAGGAACATTTTGAGTATCAACTCGATACCATAAAGAATGGAAATAGGGGTCTAAAACTGTAACATTTATAATAGGTTCTATTTTGTGATAGGTATTATTTAATGGGCTATTTATTATTAAAGTTGGAACTACTATGTCTTTATAAAGAGTTCGCGAGTATGTATTGTTAATATGGCCAAAACTATCGTTTGCATAAAATTTAATTTCAAACTGTTCTTCATCATCTAGCAAAGAGTTCCAAATTGAACTGTTTAACTGCTCAAGCTTATTATTCTCGATTGTTATATTAACATTATAAACACTGTACCAAATGGTATCAAAGTTGGGATCGACTGCTGTTATATTAAGATAAGGAGCTAAATTCCAATAAGTGTTATTTATAGGTGAATTTACTGTTAGAGAAGGAGCAATTGTATCTTTATATAAAGTTAAGATAAATGTATCATTACGATGATTAAACGTATCTACGGCTATAATTTCGACAGAAAATGCTCCCTCGGGAAGACTATCCCAAATATCTTGATTCAGGAAATCTTGTGTGTTATTCTCTAACGAAATACCACTTGGAGAATGTCCAGTTACCGTATAAATAAGGAAATCTAAATTAGGATCGTAGACAGTAATGTTAATTGGGGGGCGAGTCTTGTAATAATCAAGATCAGTGGGTTGATTTATCACTAAAATTGGATTTGAGGTGTCTAAACTCAATTGAGTGGAGGCGATGTTAGTACGATCAATATTGCCTACAGAATCGTTTAACCAAACATATACGTCATGAACGCCATCCGAAGATACTGAAATGCCTAAAATCGATTCAATATTAACACCCGGCACATATACTCCGTCAGTGTCGTTATCTGGAGCCGAATATAATTTGTAATACGCACCAATAATACCAGAATCGTCTGACGGATTGGTCCAGGATAAATCAAAGTCATTTATATCCGTCCACGAGTCGGGAGTTGCTACAAAATCAAGAGGAATCGAGGGAGCAGTTGTGTCTAAATAGAGTTGCGTAGAATTGTAGTTGAGATGATTACCATTTCCAGCAGAATCGTTTAACCAAATGTATACATCATGAACGTCATCTGAAGACACGGAAATCTCTAAAATTGACTCAATATTAACACCCGGCACATACACTCCGTCAGTGTCGTTATCTGGAGCCGAATATAATTTGTAATACGCACCAACAATACCAGAATCGTCTGACGGATTGGTCCAATACAAATCAAAGCTAGACACATTCGTCCATGATGACGGATCAGAAATTAATAGACTGGGAGCCCCAGGATCAATTATGTCTTTTGTAACTTGGACTGAATCAGAATTTTCATTGCTCACAGAATCATTAGCATAAAATGTAATCGTTACTAATCCGTCAGCAACATACGACCAACCTTCAATAGGTCCATTAGTAGTAAAAATATGTTTTGTTTGATTTGTGTTTAAGGTATACCATGTTGTATTCAAATTTGGATCTGAAATGTCAACATTATAATCTGGTGGTGTTGAGTTAAAAAAGCCACCAGTTGGTGAAAGGATATTGATTATTGGATCACGTATGTCAATTCTTATTATCGCGTCTAAATATCCTGTTTCTCCTAAAGAGTTATTCACATAGAACCTAACAGTAGCAGTTCCGTTACTTAAGGAATTCCACATGGTTTGATTAAAAGGCGTTTCGAAATACTCATTATCCGTCCCTTCTAATTCTATTGGAGTTGAATTTACTCCTAAATTAGGTTCTATAAATTCATACCAGGTAAAATTACCTCCTGCTGTTATGGTCAACGAATAATTCGGAGCGATTTTACCGAATAAAGAGTAATTTGATGGTGAATCTATGGAAAAAGTTGGTGGAGCAGATGTTTTTGGAAATTTATCTATAATCGTTTTGTCATTATCTATATTATTTAAGATATTTGTGTAAATATTGTTAGAGTAAAAACTGCTAACTATAAGAAAACAACCGATACATGCTATAAGAGTTAAAATTATTCTCCTTTTCATCGTTGCTGATGAGGATTTAAACCTAAAATTTCTATACTTTTTAATCATTATCGCCTTTGAGGTATAAAACTATAATCTTATTTTTCTCTATGAGTTTGGATAACGCTTATCCCTTGGACATTATATAAAGCGTGTAGAACTCTATTTTATTAGAGGTTATTAACGCATTATTAAGATATTATTTTATGTCTTTACACAATATATATAATTTTTTGTCTGTCTTAGGTTATGTTTCTCCCGTGAAAAAAAGGAAAACCGAAAATTTTTATCGTTTTATATGTTTTAAACAGGAAATTAATTTTAACTAATGGTATCTCGCCAGCCTTAATCAGTAATCTATTATCTAAAATATCCGATTGTATTGAGCTCTTATAAATCATAATAATTATACTTAATCCAATTATAATTCTCAGTTTTATTTCTCAAGGTGTAATATCTAATAATAACGACTATTATATGCAAAGAAGCTCTTTATTTAATATGAGAAAAGTTGAATTAGGAAAAACAGGGGAACAAATTCCTGTTCTGGGTCAAGGTACCTGGGGAATAAAGAGTAGAAAGGGAAAAGATTATTACGATTCGTGGAAAAAATCGTTAAGAAAAGGAATAGAACTAGGTTTAACTCATATAGATACTGCTGAATTTTATGGGCTTGGCACTTCCGAAAAAATAGTTGGCGAAATAATATCCGAATATAACAGGGACGATTTATTTATCACAAGTAAGTTATTTCCGATGCACTTTAACTTTAGAACGATGAAAAAAGCTGCTAGTAAGAGTTTAAAACGCTTAGGAATTAAAAACTTCGATTTGTACTTAATACATTGGCCTTCTCCTTTCACCTCAGTGGAAAAGCAAATGAATATATTGGATCATTTAGTAAAAGAGGGGAAGACTCGGTATATTGGAGTAAGCAATTTCTCAGTGGAACAGTTCAAGGAAGGATTGAGCTTTCTTAATACTGAGTTAGTTACGAATCAATTACCCGCAAACATTACCAAACAAAAACACATTTCAGAGTCATTACCATATTATCAAGAAAATGGAGTAACCTTGACGGCTTATAGCCCTCTCGGTCACAGAGGTTAT
The DNA here is from genome assembly GCA_029856235.1 of Promethearchaeia archaeon. Taxonomy (GTDB): domain Archaea; phylum Asgardarchaeota; class Lokiarchaeia; order Sigyniarchaeales; family SOKP01; genus SOKP01. The sequence goes on along the minus strand of JAHQWP010000020.1, from coordinate 522 downwards.
TCCACTTTAAAAGGAGAGTTGAGAGATAAATTGAATATAATAGCAAAAACACATAACGCTACAATTCAACAGATTGCTATTGCGTGGCTTATAAACCATAAAAATGTTATGACTGTACCTAAAGCCTTTAAAATCGAACACGTAGAATCTAATGCTAAAGCAGCAGAAATTAATCTGAGCGAAGAAGAACTAAAAATTATTGAAAATACTGTGGATTCTTAATATTGATAATAAGGAAATATTGTAAATAACAAAATTTTAATTTCACGTTTAGTTAATTAATTAAGCACATTTTACTCAGTTTATCTGAAATATATGAAAATTATACCTCGAAAAATAATAGCATATGAGTTGGAAATGTGATACATGCGGAAATACATTTGACAAAGAAGATATTCCTGAAGAATGTCCCAAATGTGGAACTGACAATGCAACTTTTAGTTTGATTGATGATGAATAAAAATTTGATAATATTTATCTGAATGCATTCGAGATATCTGACCATATATATATATTCTATCC
>JAHQWP010000019.1 GCA_029856235.1 Promethearchaeia archaeon | reverse complement strand
CGTTTCTGGCATCTTATCTAAATCTAGTTCTAATTCTGAAGCAATATCTTCTGAATATTTCAAATTGTTAATATCAAATAGCATAGTTCTTGAAGCGTTAGAATGATCTGTATAAAATTTCCCAGTTAATTTATAAATAATATAATCCGAAACTAAAAGGAATTTATGCGCTTTTTGATAAATCTCCGGTTTTTCGTCTTTAAACCAGAGAATTTTAGTTGCCGAAAAATAAGGGTCTATCGTTAATCCTGTAGTCAGATAAATTTTGTCAATACCTACCTTCCTCTTAATAAAATCTACCTGATCTGTAGTACGTCGATCTTGCCAAACTAATGCGTTATGTAATGGATTACCACTTTTATCAACAGGTACAATTGTCTCTCTTTGGTTTGTTACAGATAAACTTACTATTTCTGATTTATCTATTCCGCTTTTTTTTATTGCACCCTCAGTAGTTTTTTTAATAGCCTCCCACCAAGAATTTGCATCTTGCTCCACAAACGAAGGCTGGGGATAATGACTCTCCCACTCTTGATAATCACTTGATATAATTGATCCAGCTAAATCAAAAATAAATGTTCTACAACCAGTTGTTCCTAAATCTAGAGATGATATGTACATTTTGATATCTCTTATAATCTTGATTTTTTATATTTCTATCTAAATTATATTATTAATATAAATATTGTTCCTAATTATTTAAGAAATATCGAAAAAATTTTCGTTATTTCAAATAAACTATTAATTTTACTAGAGTGTTAAGATAATTACTATTACTTCTTTCTCTCGTAACCACATTTAGGGCACATTAACTTCTGAAATCCCTTGACATTATCCATTTTCTCAATCAGTAGTCCTTTACAAACTGGACACATAGGATTACGTGGAAAAAACCATTGTCCTTGAATGTTTGGCATTTCTTTTAGTGAGTTTACAAATTTTATCTTATCAAGATCGTTTTTATTAGCTTGAATTAGTTGCTGTTCTACAGCCAACGATATTCCTTTTGGAGCTAATCCCATCAAGAATTTTATTTTTTTCGGATTATTCAATATTGATAATATCCTTAGAATTGCATCACTTTTATATTCAGAAAATAGCTCACCAAGCTCTGGTGGAGCCAATCCGACCATTACTGCCTGAGACTCATCAGATTTCTCTACTTTCTGGAATAGGAATTGATATATTCTATTATCCAAATCCATTGCCCATATAATATTCCAATTTTGAATTTCATAATCTTCTTTATCTGGTCCTACTATTCTTCTAATACATTCGAACCAAGAATAATGTATATTTTTGCTAATATTTTCTGATAGATCTTCAAAAAATTTTGGTTCAACTACTGGATAATTCTCAAATACGCTTTTGAGTGATAATAATCTAATTTCAGTTAGTTTTTTTGTTTTTACCTTATCCCATGGTGCATAAACAAAAACTGAAAAGAGTTCTTTCATAATGAGAAAGAAATAGATATTCTATTTATATTATGTGCTTAATCACTTCTATATATTATAGAAAAAAGATTTAAGTTTGATTTTTTCATATAATTTTATTAATTATATGTAGTGTTTTTCAAATGAATGGTATTTGGGATATAAAAGCGGATGTTATTACTAAAGGTGATAAACTTAGAAATGTTTCCCCTATTACAGAAAAAATTTGGAAAGACGAAAATGATTTCACTCATTATATCTTCAGTAAAACGAATTTTAATAATCCTTGGTACACCATACCGGAAGATGATTTCAAACTATTTGAAAACTTTATTGAAGGTGGATCTAGAGCTTATCCTTCTGACGGTAGCATTCCATGTGATATTGTAGCGGGTGAAGCGAGAAAAGTTCTCAAGAAAATTGAACTGTGTTCGGAAGATCCCAATCACCATTACTGTGAAGATGCTCGTGCAATATTAAAAAACGGCAAATTTTCGTCAATCAGAGGTACGTTAAAACTATACTTGGGCAAATATACAACCCGGGATTGGAGAAGGAAAAGATTTACAGACGATATTGATTTTTGGATCTTTCAAACTAATTTATTGGACTCTTCTCTGAAAGAGTGTAGTTTTGTAAAAGATAAAGAATCAGGAGAATGGGAAAAAACCGTAGAATGGAATAAATTTGAAACTAAAGAAAATAGACGCGAAACTCTTTTCGCTGCGAATAACCTTAATCAGTTACTCGATTTTGGAGCTGGAAGTTATCTCACGGGATCAAGTCTAAAAGAAATTTTTGATAAAAAAATTAAAAGAGGTCACGATGTAGATTTAAGCGATATAATTAATGTAGCAATGGTGAACAATGGCGTTGATGGGATACACAAGGATGAGTGGTTAGATGCATGGAACTCCTTTGAACAGGCAGCTAATACGCGAAATACAAGAACTACATCTAATTTAATTAGTATTTGCCGCTATTCCTTTGCTATTGCAAATCATCTTGAAAAAGTTGGCGAAGCTATTAGAAAATATAAAGATCAGATTTTAGACAAATCTAAATACCCAGACGAGAAAATAAAATCACTCTGTAGTGTCTCTATTCATTGGCAAAAATTTTATGATGCTAATGGAGCAGATGAAACAAGAAAGGTTATTCATGATTATTATGAAGAACAAGTAGAAGAGAAACCACTACATGCACAAAACCTAAGATTATTTGCAAACAATATACTAAAATTACTTAATTCCAAATACGAATATCTTAAGGTTACATTCGAAATTGAGCTTTAATTTTCAAATTATAAAATAAAAATTTAATAATTAGCGTTTTAATTTTTCAATCATGACTCAATTTAAGATTGTAATTAAAAAAAGTTGCTTTTTCTGTGAAATGTTATTGACTTGGCTCAAGGATAAAAATATTGATTATAAAGTTTTAGACTACCAAGACCCTAAAGATTTTGACGATCCCTTAATGAAAAATCCAACCTTTAATAGTCTATATTGCGACATGAGTGCCTGTGTTGAAAGTCTACCTCTGATTGTAAAAAATGATAAAGAGTTCTTCTACAGCGAAGTTTGGGATTTAATTAACAACACGATTGTGGAAGAAAAAGCAAAACAGATTTTTGAAATTTAGAATAAAAATTCTACTTTTTTATTTAGTTTATCAGTCTTCGTGAAACTGAACTTTCACGTACTTTACTTTATACCTTCATATTACCATGATATTGCTCTCTGTATTACTAAGTATGGATTTCTTATTTTTTTTAAAAATTATTGGAAACTAATAAATTTTAAACTCTCTATTATTTTTATTGAGTATTATAAAATATCAAGGGAGAATCAAAAATGTTTGATTATTTAATAAGTGAGGATGCTAAAAAGATAAAAAAAGAGGTACGTGCATTCGTAAGAGACGAAATACCTCACTCCTTAATTAAAAAAATGGATAAAGAAGAAATTAATTATCCAACGGAGTTCTTACAGAGCCTTGGTAAAGAAAATCTTATAGGATTAAGGTTTCCTAAGGAATTCGGTGGTCGAGGTTTAAATTGGGAGTGTGAAGTTGTTGCTCTTGAAGAAATAGGTGTATTAGGGAGTTCTTTACCGTGTTTATATTCTCTTCCTATAATTACTGGAGAAGCTATGAATTTATTTGGTTCTGAGGATCAAAAGTTAAAGTACTTAAAACCAATGTGTGAAGGCAAAAAATATACAGCAGAAGCATTAACAGAGCCAAGAGGAGGGTCTGATTTTTTTGGGGCAACTTGCACGGCAGTTAAAGATGGTGATTATTATATATTGAACGGGGAGAAGCGTTTTGTTGTGGGGGCTGAGGGAGCAGATTTTTTTTTAGTATATGCTAAAACTAACCAAGATCCAAAATCTGATCCTCGTTCATCGCTTAGTTTATTCATTGTAGATCGGAGTAAGGGTGTAGAAACGGAGTATTTATATGGGCTGCTTGGAACTAGAGGTGGCGGTGCTGGAAGACTTAAATTTGAAGACGTTCAAATTCCTCAGGAAAATGTCATTATGGGGGAAGGGAAGGGAGGTGTAATCTTTTATCAAATGATGGTCCCCGAACGTCTTACAACCGCGTCAGGCTCATTAGGATCAGCTAGAACCTGTCTTCATATTGCTACTAAATACTCAACTAAAAGAAAAGCTTTTGGACAGACAATTAAAAACTTTCAAGCCATTAATTTTAGAATCGCAGATAGTATTACCCTGTTAGACGCTGCGAGATCAATCGTTTTAAATACAGCAAGAACTATTGACGCTGGTGCACCTGCTGCTTTACAAAGAAGATTAGTTTCTGAATCTAAGAAATTTTCTACTAAAGCTTGCTGGAAGGTTATCAATAATGCTATGCAAGTAATGGGTGGAATAGGTTATACTACTGTTTATCCCATTGAAAGAATACTTCGTGATTCAAGACTTGGTGAAATCTGGACTGGAACCTCAGAAATAATGAGTCTAATTATTCAGCACGAGTACTATAAAGAAATATTAAGCGAAAAGTGGTTAGATCGAGATGTAGAAAAAGACGCTATTGACGCTGACCATGAGGAAGAAAAACATTACGGTTAGAACACCTTCATAAAATTAAAAATTTTTATTTTTTATTCTACTTCTGTTTAGATAAATATCTTATTTTAACTAGTAAATCTCTTAATTCCATTTTGTCATTATCTTTTGTGATGTATTTCTTCTTAACGCCCTCAGAAAGAGGAATAGTCTCGATTTTATTGCCTTGAAGCGAAACCATGTTTCCAAATTTTCCTTCTAATACGAGTTTCATAGCTGCAAGTCCAAATCTCAATCCCAAAATCCGATCATAAGAATTTGGTGTTCCTGCTCGCATCGTATGGCCAAGAACTACGCTCCTACTTTCAAAATCAACGCCATTATTCTGAAAATCTGACTTAAGATCCTTTCTTAAGTTTAACTCATCAACAATTATTTTAGAGATATTTAATTTCGCGAGGAGAGGATTACCATAAGTGTCTTTAGGCAGGTTATCAATGGTCTCTTTTGAAATAGTGTTAAAATCTCTTTCTAATGATTCATTCTTAGGATAAGCACCTTCAGAAGTTGCTATTATATGATGTTTATATCCTGCATTTACTCTATTTCTAAGAACTTCAACTATGTCCCTTTCGAAATCAAAGGGAGTTTCAGGAATTAAAATTATATCAGCGCCAGCAGAAATTCCACTGTACATTGTAAGAAATCCCGCATCTCTACCCATAATCTCTACTACAAATACTCTTTGATGGGAACGCGCGGTTGTTGTTAGATTGTCCATAGCGTTTGAAGCTAGTTGTACCGCACTCCAAAACCCAAACGTGTAATGAGTTCCCGCTAGGTCGTTATCAATCGTTTTTGGACATCCTATTACATTTGCCTTAGCATATTTACACATAGCATCCGCAACGCTTAAAGTATCATCTCCTCCAATTGCAATCAAAGCATCAATACCTAATTCATCTAATTTAGCTACCAAATCTTGGGCAACTTTTTCTTTAGATTCAATGCTTTTGAATGGATTTGTTCTGCTCGTGTATAAAATAGTTCCTCCAACAGTATGTAAATCGTCGTGTTCTGCTATGTTAAGAGGAATCGTTAGGTTTTCTATAAGACCCTTCCAACCTTTTAAAATTCCAACACATTCTATTCCTGTATCGTAAGCTTTTAACATAATTCCATAAATTACTGAGTTTAAACCTGGACAATCGCCACCACCTGTGAGGATTCCAATTTTTTTAATTGACACTTGATTTCACATCTAATTTTATTTGGTTTTTAACAAATTTATCTATTATATAGAAATTATGATAATTTCACTTATTACTTTTAATTTAATTCATTATTTTCTAATTTTTCAAACGAGTATTTTAATTCGTCTTCTGGAATGATATAACTTCCTCCTCCTGTGTCAGTAATGATTAGTGTGAATTTAAATTCTCCTTTTAACGCTTTATGTAAATCCTGTAAAATTTTATCGATTTCTTCTATTTGAACATCATCTTTTTCGAGGTTTTTACGATAAATTGTGACAGCGTTTTCAAATCTAAATAAAATGCCTTCAACATTGGTGTAATAAAAATCTGCGCGTGGACCTGGCTCTACAAATAATTCTAGTTCTGGAATTTCTAACCTCCCTACTGGAGAACGATAAATTTTTGATTTTAAATCATTTTCATTCGAAACACGCAGAGTCATTATTCCTGGAGTATTGTTAGTGGTAAGCGGAATAATATCATTATTAGTAAAATTACAAGTGTTACATTCGAATTTAATAAGTAGCATTTTATCTCCGTCAGGTACGTCGTATGTAGTTTTAAGTATTTTTATCTTACCCTTTTCACAGCTAGGACATTTGAATGAAAATTCTACTTCTTCATTTTTTGATTTTTCTGACACTTTTAATCACATTCTATATTATTGGAGGTAAAATTGAGGTTATTATTAATTTTCAACAATTTAAGTGGCGTCCTTATAAATTTTTTCCAGAAATTTTTAATTTATTGCTAATTACTTTACCTTAGTAGTTCTATTTACGATAATTTTATAAGTTTTCTAAAAAAAATACTATATTATGGTTTTACGGCTTTTATTATTATCATAATTGTAAGATCGAATAATTTAAAGGTTGGAAAAAATTGACGGATAATGGAATAATAGAAATTACCTTTCATGGACGAGGAGGTCAAACAGCTATTACTGCTAGTCAACTTCTGGCACAAATGGCTTATGAAGAAAGTTTTAAAGACGCTATTGCTATACCCATTATTGGAGCTGAGAGGAGAGGAGCACCTATCCAAGCATTTACCAAGTTATCAAGGGATAAAACGATAAAAACATACGATAGCGTAATAGAACCCGATTATATATTAATTTTTGACCCCTCTCTATTAGATATTCCTAGAGTTTTAGCAACGGTAAAAAGTGGGGTCACATTATTAATAAATACAAAAAATCCGATCGATACTTGTGAATTTCCAGAGAACATAAAAATTTTTATTGTAGATGCTACAGGAATCTGCATAAAATTAGGATTTATGCATTCAAGTGGACCAATTTTGAACATTCCAATGCTGGGAGCATTTGGACAATTAACTGGTTTTTATAATTTAGACACGATGAAAAAAGTGATTTATAGCGAATATGGAGAAACCAGGGGTAAGAAGAATTTAGAAGTCGCTGTCGAAGCTTATAAAAGTGTTAAGGAGGTTGAATTTGAATGACCAAAGTGAAATGGAAAAATATATGCGAAGACAAAGATAAGCGACCTGAAGTTCAAGAATACAAAAATTGGAAAGAATTACCTCCAATCCCAATATCATTTCCTATTAAAGGAAGTATTGGAACCACCGGAGATTGGAGAACCTTTAAACCTGTTGTAGATCGAGATACTTGTACTAAATGTGGTATTTGCTGGATGTATTGCCCCGAAGGCACAATCATCAGAAATGAAGAAGGAGAATTTGAGGTAGATTATGTTTATTGTAAAGGTTGTGGTATTTGCGCTAAAGAATGCCCCACAAAAAGTATAGAAATGATTAGAGAGAGTGAAGTTTAATATGGTTGAAGCAAAAGAAGATTTTATTCAGGAAAGAGAAACAAAAATAATTAAAGGAAATGTGGCTGCAGCTTACGCTGCGAAATCTGCAAGAGTCCAAGTGATAAGCGCATATCCCATTACCCCACAAACAACTGTTGTAGAAAAATTATCAGAGTTTGCGGATAACGGTGAGATGCCTGGAACTGAATATATTAAATTTGAGTCAGAACATTCGGTTATGGCTTCAATAATAGGCGCAAGCACTGCAGGGACTCGCACCTTCACGGCTACCTCCGGACAAGGATTATTTTACATGTATGAGATGGTTCATTGGGCAGCAGGTGCGCGATTGCCCATAGTAACTACCATTGCTTCGAGAGGTCCTGCTCCTCCATGGAACATTTGGGCAGACTTTACTGATATAATAAGTTGTAGAGATACTGGTTGGATGATTTCATTTGCTTCAAGTCATCAAGAGATCTATGACGATATATTAATGTCATATAAAATTTGTGAAGATCACGATATTTTATTGCCTAAATTCGTTGCTTATGGCGGATTTACTCTTTCTCATACGTCAAAACCTGTAACCATCGAGGAACAAGACGAAGTTGATGATTTTTTACCGCCACTTCCAGATGAAAAAGGATGGCCTCATATTTTTCTCGATCCTGAAAGACCAATGATGCACGGGAATTTAATTATGCCATCAGGTTTTTATTACGAATTTAGGTTAAGAATCCATTATACTCATATTCTAGCAAAGCAAAAAATCAAGGATGTTGCAGCAGAATTTGAGAAAAAATTTGGTAGATCATATGGAAATGGATTAATCGAAGAATATAAAATGAAAGATGCGGAAGTTGCTATAATTAATTATGGTGAACTCGCTATGCAGATGGAAGAAGCGGTTGATGATCTTAGAAATGAAGGATATAAGGTGGGATGTGTTAAATTAAGATATTTACGACCATTTCCTGTAGAAGACATCATACAAATTGCTAATAAAGTTAAGGTTCTTGGTGTAGCTGACCGAGCTACTGCGTTTGGATCACCAACTGGAGGGCCTGTAAGTAGTGAAGTGCTGGCAGCTCTATATGGTTCGGGAGTAACCACAAAAATTTTACCAATCGTAATGGGTTTAGGTGGTAGAGAAGTAGGATTAGAACAACAGAAGAATCAATTAAAATTATTGAATAAATTAAATGAAACTGGAGAACTCCCAAAAGATATGATTGAAGGGACTCTCTGGGATGGACTATTGGAGTTTGATTAAACATGGTATCTATTAAAGAAGCATTAGAAATAGGACAAGAAGAATATTTTTTGGCTGGAAATTCCACATGTGCGGGATGTGGTCTTGAAATCGCTTTAAGATGGGCTATGAAAGCACTTGGACCAAATACGGCCTTAGTTACACCAGCAAGTTGTTTAAATGTTGTTGTAGGTTTATGGCCAAAGACAGCACCAAACTTTCCCTTTATGAATATGGCGTTTGCCGCTGCTGCCGCTGCTGCTACAGGTATCTCAGCAGCCTTTAAAGTAAAAACTCATAGATTTCCGGGCAAGGTTTGGGAAAAAATGACCACATTAGTTTTTGCTGGTGATGGGGGAACTACAGATATTGGAATTCAAGGTTTAAGTGGTGCTGCTGAAAGGAACTCTAATATCATATATTGTTGTTACGATAATGAAGCATATATGAATACTGGAATTCAAAGATCCTCTAGTACACCACATGGGGCAATTACAACAACTACCACATTAGGAAAAGAACGATACAAAAAAAATCTACCGAGAATAATGGCAGCACACGAAATCCCTTATGTTGCTACTTGTTCAGTTAGTGAACCTCTCGATATCTACGAGAAATTTAAAAAAGCAAAAACAATTGATGGCTGCAAATATATCCACATTTTAGCTTCCTGTCCTCCTGGATGGGGTATTGCATCTGAAGATTCTGTCGAAATCCCTAGATTAGCAGTTAAAACAGGTTCATGGATATTATATGAAATCGAAAATGGCGTTTTAACTTTATCAAAAAAGAGTAAATCATTATTAGATCCTACAAAAAGAGCTCCACTAATTGATTACTTATCTAGACAGAAACGATTTTCAAAGTTATCAGAAAAAGGATTAATTGAACTTCAAGAGAGCCTCGATCTTCAATGGTCTAAAATCGCTGATGAAATATCCTGCCAAGAAAATCATCAGTGAAGCCTTTTTTATTACGAAATTAAGTTATAATCCAGAGGAATCCAGATGGGTTTTTTAATAAGACTTAAAGGAAAAGAAATTCAAGATTTAGAATTTTTTCTCGAAATTGCAGTGGAGAATATTATTGAGGGTAAATTAATTTCTTTTCCGACTAATTCAGTTTACGGGCTAGGAGGAAATCCACTCAATCTTGAAGTAGTAAATAGAATTTACGATATTAAGTATCGAGATCGATCAAAAGGACTATTGCTTTTAGTCGCTGATACTGAAGAAGCAGAAAAAATTGCGGAATTTAACAAAATAAGTTATAAACTAGCTGAGCGCTTCTGGCCAGGTCAATTGACTTTAATATTAGCAAGAAAAGAACCTAACATAATTCCTCCGGAAGTTACGGCTTTTAAAAATACGATTGGTATCCGCGTACCGGAAAACGAGATCATCCTAACGATTTTAAAAAAATTAAAAGCAAAAGGATATTTTGGTGGAATAATTGGAACATCAGCTAACTATTCTGGGGAACCTCCATCGATAAGTGGGGACGAAGTAGCGAAAAAATTTTTAAC
>JAHQWP010000018.1 GCA_029856235.1 Promethearchaeia archaeon | reverse complement strand
GAAATTTTATAACTTTTATTATCAAACTTACCTCCAGAATGTAAATGTTCCATAATTACTTCAAGGGCAGGTTTATTATATTCGGGATGGATATCTATAGGAATACCACGTCCATTATCGTAAATTAATACAGAATTATCTTTAAAAAGAGTAACCTTGATCTCATTGGCATATCCGCCAATAGCTTCGTCTACAGCATTATCAAGGACTTCATAAATAAGATGGTGGAGTCCTTTTTTGCCCTGGTCCCCGATATACATTGCTGGGCGCTTTCGTACTCCTTCTAATCCTTTCAGAACCTTGATGTCATCTGCGTCATAAGAGTCTTGATTAGGATTATTATTAGGCATAGAAATCTAATCTTCTTATATGTATTGTAAAGGTAAATATATCAAATATAGTTGAAACTTAGGTGATATTTTAACAATTTACATATAATGTAAGGTATTGCGCAATTATAAATGTTAGCACATTTTTTTCACACTTAAAATTTAGAATTACTTCAGTAGATCAACCAAAGTTATGAAAGTGATTTGGAGATTTCCGATTCATACAAAAATTGCCTAAATTTAATGTTAATTAATTAATGGAGCTCTATTTTCTATTGTTTTTTAATCTTAACAAGTAAAGGGATCTATTCACTTTTTCTAATTTGCTCTGCTATTTTTATAATTTCTGTTAATTGTTGATTTACATCATGAGTACGAATTATATGTGCCCCTTTATAAACTGCTATCGCTGTTGCTGACAGAGATCCGTTTAGTCGTTTTTCGGGTTCTGGAACATTTAATATTGCTCCTATAAAAGATTTTCTGGAAATTGCTACTAATATTGGCTTCTTAAGAGATCGGAGTTTGGTTAAATTTCCAATTATTTTCAAATCAAATTCAGGTGCTTTTTTATCAACCCACCTTCCAATTCCGGGATCTAAAATAAATTTTTTTCCATCATAACCTTTACGTTCCATGAGTTCAATAGTTTTGTTAAATTCATGCTGTATTTCATCAATTGTTAAAAGATCTCCTGGAATTTTCTTTGAAGCCATTAATATTATTGGTAGATCATTTTCTACAATAAAATCACCTAAATCAGGATCAGTTTTTAAGCAACTTACATCGTTTATGATGATCTTTTTCTTAAATTTGGTTGAAATTTCTAACGCTCTCTGAGCTACTCTTCTATATTGAGTGTCAATTGATAAAATGATATTATTCGGGATAATTTTACATGCTTCATTCATCGCTGATTCCATTCGATTAATTTCTTCCTCAATAGTTATCTTTTCCGACCAAGGGGCAGTTGATCTAGCACCCAGATCTAGTATAGCTGCACCATTATTGATCATATTCTTAATTGCTAATTCTAATTTTTTTGCATTATCGTATACAGAACCTTGATAGAAAGATTCGGGGCTTAAATTTAATACGCCCATAACGATCGTAGGATAATTATCACCAATTTCTAAGAAATTGTAAAACTTTGCATATATTTCATTCATGATCAACGATATTTTAAAAAAACTATATCAAATAAGTTTAATTCTTTTTATTATAATGGAGTTATTTGCACTGAAACTTCCTTTGATTAAAAAACGAGACCCACTCCTTGATATAATTATATCAGAATTAGAGGGTCAAGAAAAAACATTAAAAGAAGGTGACATCATCGTTATAGCAGAAAAGATTGTTGCAACCTCTCAAGGGAGAGTAATTAGTTTATCCGATGTAAAACAAATTTCTCAAGAAGCGAAAAATCTTTCTGAACTTTACGACATGGACGAAAGGTATGTAGAATTAATATTGAGGGAAGCTTCAATGATCTTAGGTGGAATGACTCATGTCATTTTGGCGAAAGTTAATGATTTCTTAATTGCTAATGCGGGAATAGATCAATCTAATGCTGGACCTAATAAGGTTGTATTACTCCCCAATAATTTAAAGAAAGTAGTTTGGGAATATCGCGAAATTTTAAAAAGGAAATACAACTTATCTGATTTTGGAGTAATTATTGCTGATTCAAGGGTTCAACCTCTTAGGAAAGGAACGATAGGGATCGCTATTGCAACAGCAGGATTTGAACCAATAGAGGATTTAATAGGACATCCCGATCTTTTCAAACGCCCTATGGAAATTACTACAAGAGCTGTAGCCGACGACTTAGCTAGCGCCGCTCAATTTTTGTTGAGTGAAGCAGATCAAAGAACTCCTGTCGTAATCATTAGGGATAGTAAAGTTGAATTTACAGAACATCCCATATCAACACCCGAAATGGCGCCTGAAGAATGCCTTTATATGAATATTTTTTCTAAATACCTTCTGAGAAAAGAAGTTAAATAATATCAATTTTCTTATAGTATTTCGATTTAGCTCTAAAACTATCAAATGTTATTCTATTATCTCACAATTTCATAAATTTAATGTAAAATAAGATTTACTTCAAGACTTTAGAATAGAAGATTCAAAGTAAAATGATTTAAATAAGTTTATTTAAAAATGTAACAATTCCTATAATAACTAGAATTTAAGGGTTAAATAGAATGGATAAAATTACAATTATTGATCAAGATTATTCAATATTATTCTCTAGAGGATTAATTGCCAATAGTTTATTAAAAACAGGGTTATCATTTCTCGAAGCGCATAAAATTGCTGACGATATAAAAAATAACTTACGAAAAATGAACATATCAGAGATATCAAGCCAGGAAATGGATAATAAAATCTATAAGATTTTAGCTGATACGCAAGGTGCACAGTACGCCGAAAATTTTCTTGTTTTTAAGGAGATTCTTGAATTAGAACAACCAGTTATTATTTTAATTAGTGGAACAACTGGAATTGGAAAATCGACAATTGCTCTAACTTTAGCCCATCGATTAGACTTTCGTAGTATGATTGGGACTGACTCAATCCGAGAAATTATGAGAAAAATATTGAGTAATGATTTAATACCGGAATTACACCAGAGTTCTTACGAAGCAGGTAAGTTCTCGAAGCATTATAGATCATCAAGGTTTAACTCCACGATTATAGGGTATAGTGAACAAGTCAAGATTGTAACAGTTGGTGTTGAAGCTCTGATCAAAAGAGCTCTTTATGAAGGAACTAATATGATTATCGAAGGAGTTCACTTGTCCCCTGAATTCCTTTCCAATGACATTTTAGAACATCCAAATATAGTTTTTGTGATGTTAAATTTATCTAACGAGGTACTGCATAAGAATAGATTCTCTATTCGAGCATATAATGTTTCTATGAGGCGTCCTGTAAACAAGTATTATGATAATTTCGAACAAATCAGAATTATTCAAGATTATTTAAAAGAGCAAGCAAAAATTGTGGGAGTTCCTATCGTTGAAAATATCAAACGCGATGATACGGTGAAAAAACTGACCGAAATTGTAACTAACAGAATAAAAAAAATAGTTAAAGCTCATAATAAGAATTTAATCATCTAAGATGAAAATATTGATTAATATATTATTATACTTTCAATTTTGATCATAAATCAAACCATCAAAAGGTCTAGAATATCTATTTTATTTCAATGGAATAGGCCCTAACTATGTTTTAATAATGATATCATGCTATTATTTAGGATCACATTTTTTAGAAATCTTTAAGATTGAAGAATTGTGATTTCTAAAATCGAGTTTAACGGGACTTATGTAATCTATTATATTGTTATCTGAATAGATGCAACGGATGAGAATCTTTAATATGAATCCCCTAATATGCTGGAGTTAAACATATATTTATCTTAATATACATAATTAAGATTAGTTATATCTTGAGTTGTATTACTCATAAATGATCATGAATTAATAAAAGAGGAATGTTTAAATATTTGAATTTACTTTGTAGATACTTAGAAACCTAATATAATTTTAATTTATGTTAATTCAAAAAATAAAAAGGTATTATGAAAGAGGTGTTTGGGTAATATGATAAAAAAAGTAGATGATAATGAAGACGAAGGTTGGGAATTCGAAGATAGCGATGAAGACGATGATTGGGAAGATGAAGAAGAAGATTGGGAAGAGGATGACGACGCCGTAGACTTCTATAGTTAGTTATAGCATTATCGGATCCACCAAAATTTTAATTATATAATTTTTTTTGGTCTACTTTTTTTTTACTTTTCTTTCTAAATTATTTTTAATTTTTGAAATAAACCAGTGATTAATATAGGTAAAGCAATTGTAGCATCACACCAAACACTCACATAACTAGATTCTAAAGAATATTTACCCCAGGATTTTGATTCAGAAACAGTACAACCAGATAATCCTCCATCATATTCTGTAGCAGTATGTATTCTAACAGAATACTTATAACCAAGATGATCCAATTTTTTAATTTGATCTAAAAAGGGAAAAATTTGTTGCGCCCAATTTCTTGGCACACCACCACCAATTATTAGAGTTCCGTGTTCTTTATAAGATTTTATAATTTCACCAAATTTCGTGATGTCGCCAAGAATATCAAATTTAAATTCGTAATCTTCTTTTAAAGAATATATAATTAGATCTAATGCTAATTCAGAATCAGATAAAGCGGGGACAAAAATAGGAACATTGTACTTAGCAGCTATTGATAAAATACAACGTTTATTTATATTTTCACCTAGCCTTAACAAGAATTCTGAAGGTGTTATATCAATCGTTTTTTGTTGGAATACATTCTTAATAAGTGATAATATTTCATCTTCTGTTTTCAAATAATTATCTTCTGGTAGGAAAACATCGTAAATTCTGTTAATACGTTTTTGAAAAAGTTCATCATCATCAACATTAGCATTACCTACATAATGACCAATATTTGTAAAGACATCAACTAAGTCATGGATAACATTTGCGCCAGTACTTACAATAACATCTATGAGGTTTTTTTCTATTAGAGCACATATAATTTCCCCCATTCCTGCAGGAACCATTGCTCCGGATAAGGTTAAAACCGTCAAAACATCTGATGATGAAACCATACTATATAATATATCCAGAGCTTTACCCAGATTTCTACCTTGAAATCCGCATTCTTTTAAAGATTGTAGTACTTCTTCTACAGATTTAATTTTATACACATTAAAAGGCGAAATCTTTTGATTTAAAAATTCATCATTAGGCGTATTAGTCATAGTAATAATAATATTTTACAAATTTTTTAAACAAATCTAAATACTAAGATCTATGTAGATTTAATAAATTTTGAGTCAGTTTACATTTATAGTTTCTTAGATCTCACTAAGATATAAAAAAATTTCTTCGTTTTCGAGAATTAGGATAAAATTGATTGAATTAGTCTTTTACTTTTACAATTCTATATTGTTCTTAAATTAAATTTAAATATTATTAATATTTATTTTATAATTAATTAATTGTTATAATAGCTTTATCATTAAAGGATGTCACTTGTTCCCAAAAAGGTATTTTTTGTATCTGGTAAAGGTTATCACAAATCCAAATTAGCAGCTTTTGAACAAGCGCTTAGAGACGCTGGTATTGAGAAATTTAATTTAGTGAGTGTTTCCTCAATCTTACCTCCTTATTGTATTGAAATTAAGAAAGAAGATGGATTAAAGCAATTACGTCCGGGTCAAATTGTATATTGCGTACTCGCTAGAGAAGATTCGAACGAGTATAATCGCGTTATCGCTTCATCAATTGGAGTAGCAAAACCTGCAGATAAAGGCAACTATGGCTACTTAAGTGAATATCACGATTTTGGAAAGAAACCTGAAAAAGTTGCTGATATGGCTGAAGATTTAGCAGCAGAAATGCTTGCAACAACCCTTGGGGTGCCATTTGATCCTGATCTAAATTATGACGAAAAAAAAGAAGTTTATAAACTAGGGGGAAAAATTGTAGAAACTAAAAGTATAACTGCCCAAGCTATAGTTAGAGAAGAGGATGAATGGGCGAGCACAATAGCAGCCGCTGTATTCATTATCTAAATCATTTAATTCTTAAATTATTTCTTTCACTTGTTTTCAGTTTTAAAAGCTATGAGTCACTTTTCTAGATAGAAAATAACTATTTATTTTCATCAATATTTATTAAAATAGGAATTATGACTGAAATAAAATACATAACGATTGAAGAAGCCATAAATAAAAAACCTCAAACGGTAAATTTGAGAGGGTGGGTATACAGAGAACGCAAAAGTAATAAGTTCGTATTCATCGTGCTTAGAGACGAGTCTGACATCATCCAATGCGTGATTTCTAAGAGTAAAAATGCTGAACTTTTTGAAAAGGCTGAAAAATTGACAATTGAATCTTCGGTAAAAGTTTCAGGTGAATTGAAAGAAGACGATAGAGCCCCCAGCGGATTTGAAGTCTCCGTCACGGAGATGGAGATTGTGCAAATTGCCAATCCTTTCCCAATTACTGAACACCAATCACCTGAGCTTTTATATGATAATAGGCACTTATGGATAAGATCAAGAAAATTGAATGCAGTTTTAAAAGTTCGGCACACAGTAGTCGGGGCAATTCACCAATTTTTTAGGAGCCGGGGTTATTACGAATTTGACGCACCTATTTTCCAACCAAGTCAATCTGAAGGAGGTGCTACACTATTTGAGGTTAAATATTTTGAAGACGTAATGTATCTTAGTCAGACTTGGCAATTATACGCTGAAGCAGGAATATTTTCGCTAGGAAAGATTTATAACATGGGTCCAACTTTCAGAGCAGAGAAGTCAAAAACATCAAGGCATTTAGCAGAATTTTGGATGGCAGAGATGGAAGCTGCTTGGATGACACTTGATGAACTTACTGAAGTAGCTAAGGATGAAATTAGATTTATTGTACAAGAGGTTTTAAAACATAATAAAAAAGAACTCGAAATTTTAGAGAGAGATGTTAAATTACTCGAGCATTACGCAGAAGCTGAGTACCCCACTATCAAATATGCTGAAGCATTAGAAATCCTTAATAATAAATACCAGATGAATGTTCCATGGGGCAAAGACCTAAGAACGATGGAGGAAGCAAAGATTGCTGAACATTTTAAAGTCCCCGTGATTGTAACGCACTATCCTACAGAGATTATGGGTTTTTATAAACCACCAAGCGAAGAAAATCCAAAAGAAGCGCTTTGTTTTGACGCGTTAGCTCCAGAAGGATATTGTGAAATTATAGGAGGATCCCAAAGGAGTTTACTGGTTGACGATATGAAGAAGAGATTAGAAGCAGATGGCGAAGACCCAGGGAATTATGAGTGGTACTTTGCTTTGAGGAATTATGGTAGCGTTCCTCACTCGGGTTATGGTTTAGGCGTGGAACGTGTCGTCCAATGGATGTGCGGTTTAGATAATATCAAAGACGCTATTCCTTTTCCAAGGACTATGATAAGAAAATCTCCCTAATCTCAAATTTTAAACCATCCGGCAAAAAGAAATTTTCCTATTATCTTCCACTTATTTTTATCAAAAAAAAAATATTGGTACTTTTTATATAAATCCACTTATTTTTAAGCCGTTTATCATCATACCAACGATAAATTCAAAAATTTTCTCATTCCAAAATTTTGATTTAGGCATTAATGTTTTAACATACTTAGTTGTAATAGTATCAATTGAAGGATTTTCATTATACCATTCAATTAAGGAGTTCTTTACTTTAAAATATAGTTCTTCCATCTCGTTTAATAATTGCTCAAAATGAGTATCTCTCCATACTCCAAAATGAGCTAAAGAGATGGAACTCAACCTATTTTTCATATCTCGTAATTTCTTAAAAGAGTTAACTAGATCCTTTTCGTGAAAGTTAGGTGGCAAGAGGGGGATAAAAAAAGCATCCTGATCTAATCTCATACCGACTGCATCTCCGATAAAAATATTTCTATTTAATTCGTCAAATAACGCAATAGAATCCATTGTATGTCCAAAAAAATTCATAATTTCTAATTCTAATCCATTTAAATCAATTATGTCTCCTTCTTTTAGGGGAGTTACCTTATCTTCAAAAGGATTTAAATTAATTCCCTCATATCCATCAATCATTTTTTCTGGATGTCTTAAGTTATCAATAGCATTTTCTGAAGCCAATACTTCTACATCCAAGTCTTTCATTAATGTTTTTATTTTTGAAATTCCTTGAGCGTGATCCCAATGAGAATGAGTCAAAACAATTTTATGAATAGGGTAAAGACTAAAATCTTTGAGTTTTTTTATAACTGTTCGGGCTTTTGATGTTTCTCCAACATCAATCATTAATCGCATACCGTTGTTTTCAATTATATAAATCGAAAGAAATTTGGGTAATCCCATTGGCATTCCATCGACAAGATAATAATTATCACTAAACTTACCTTCAGAATTTATTATTACTATTTAGATCACCTTCCAATTTAGTATTCAAATATTTCCTTACTTAATTATTATACAAAATAGTATGCTTTTGGATTTAAATTTTAAGAAAGAAAATAGCATAATGAATAGAAATAATTATTATAAAGAAATCATCAAACCAGTAATTTTTTCGATGAATTATTTAAGAAACACTGATTCTAATTTATTTAAAAGGATGGTTAGTTGATATGGAAATTTATAATTATATGGGCTACGAACTACTTGAAAAAATAAAGAAAAAAGAAATCACAATACAAGAAGTAGTCCAATCAACATATGATAGAATTGAATCAACTGAACAACTTCTTCATTCCTTTGTTAATCTATCAAAAAATAAAACTCTTGAAAAAGCAAAAGAATACGATTTACACCTAAAAAAAAGCAATCTTGCAGGAAAGCTCTTTGGATTACCATTTGCAAATAAGGATCTTATCTGTATAGGTGGATTTCCGACTACTTGTGGTTCAAAAATATTGGAAGGGTTTCGCCCTCCTTATAATGCATTCGTTATTGAACGTCTACTAAAAGAAGGGGCAATCCATATAGGTAACACAAATATGGACGAGTTTGCGATGGGAGGATCCACAGAAAATAGTTCTTATGGTCCTACTTATAATCCTTGGGACCTATCTAGAGTGCCAGGAGGATCGAGTGGAGGATCTGCTGCAGCTGTTGCTTCAGGTCAATCTATATTTGCGTTAGGGAGCGATACGGGAGGGAGTATTAGGTGCCCAGCTGCCTTTTGCGGGGTTGTAGGATTAAAACCTACTTATGGCCGAGTATCACGCTATGGTTTAGTAGCATTTGCAAATTCACTTGATCAAATCGGTCCAATAACGAAATGCGTTTATGATTCGGCTTTAATTCTTGAGATCATATCAGGTAAGGATCCTCTAGATTCTACTTCAGTAGATAATAAAGTAGATAAGTATACATCAGAATTAAAAGAACCAATTAATAAAAAAGTGCTCGGAGTTCCAAAAGAATTTTTTGGAGAAGGAATCGAAAAAGAAGTGAAAAAATCTGTATATAAATCGATCGAGAAATTAGAAAGCTTAGGAACCACTACAGTTGAGGTTTCAATTCCACATCTTGAATACACAATTGCTACATATTACTTGTTATGTATGTGTGAAGCAAGCTCGAATTTAGCTAGATACGACGGATTAAGATATGGAAAAGTCAGTGACGATCTTTCCAGCGATGTTTATAGCGCGTTTAGTAGAACAAGAGGAGCTAATTTTGGTCCTGAAGTAAGAAGAAGGATTTTTTTAGGAACTTATGCCTTATCAGCAGGATATTATGATATGTTCTATATCAAAGCTTTAAAAGTTAGATCCTTAATTAGAAATGACTTTGTTGAAGCATTTAAGAAATGTGATTCTCTTGTCTGCCCTACTATGCCTTCTACCGCATTTAAGGTTGGATCTTTAATTGAGGATCCTCTTGAAATGTATACACAAGATATATTAACGTGTTCCATCAATTTAGCTGGGATACCAGCACTTTCGATCCCTTGTGGCTTCGATAGTAATAATTTACCGATAGGTATTCAGATTATTGGAGATTACTTCGATGAAAATGGAATTCTTAATATTGCTTATCAGCTTGAACAAGAGTTAGGTATTTACCGAAAAACTCCACCATTAAAAGCTGGAGGTAGCTAATCTGAGTAATCAAGACAATAAGGTAATTATTGGATTAGAAGTCCACATTCAATTAACAACTCTAAAAACAAAACTTTTTTGCAGTTGTAGTAATGATTATCGTGGTGCAGATCCTAACACTTTTGTTTGCCCTATTTGTTTAGGTTTACCCGGGTCCCTTCCAGTAATAAATGAAAAAACCATCGAATTTGCTACTAGATTAGCTTTGGCTTTAGAGTGTGATATTAACCACCAATTCTGGTTTTTTAGAAAGAACTATCACTATCCAGACCTACCCAAAGGATTTCAGATTAGTCAATACAATAAAGCGGGAGGAAAAGCAT
>JAHQWP010000017.1 GCA_029856235.1 Promethearchaeia archaeon | reverse complement strand
GCTAGAAATACATATTTTAAAACCTTAGATATATTTTTTTCTTCCATTTTGCTGTTCTTAACTTTTTTCTAATTTAGATTGTGAAGAAAGTAAGAATATCAGAAATATAAGTTTTTACACTTTTGTAAAATCCCAAAAATACTATCATTAAAGGAAACTTTACTGGAACTTTGATAAAAATTCTTTACTAGGAATCGATTTTGAAAAGAAAATATCTAATAGCCTAATTCTAAATTCAGAATCTCTCTGAGCTTGTTCGAAAATTTTGTTTAACCTTTCTCCATGGTCTTTGTAAAAAAACTCTCGCATCGAGGATTTCATTTTAAACGATCTTACTGTATTTTTTATCTGAGGATGGTTTTTATACTTCTTTAATATAGATTTAGAATAATCTTCTATCTCTAATGCCTCAATTGCTGTTTCTGCAGCAACTTTCCCAGACATTAAGGCGTGTTGAATGCCTTCACCACTTATGGGCGAAACAAAACCACCCGTATCTCCGATGAGCATTATACGATCATCGCATAATCCCTTTTCTAATATGCCTTCTGTAGGAAAGGGGTAGGACCCTGACCAAATAACATTTCCTTGGTTAGGGACGAGTTTTCTGACATTTGGATTGCGAAGGAACTCTTGATATAAATCATTAATATTATGATTTCTGTTGTCCTCTGCGAATGTATATACCCCAATATTGAACCTTTTACCCCCTAACGGAAATATCCACGCATACCCTTTATAAGACCGAAAATAAATATAGACAAATTCTTCATCCAAGTTATGCTCTCCTTCCATTATTGCACACTTGGCATTCGCAATTTCCTCAAGCTTCCATTTCGCTCGTAAATCCGATCTAATTGCTAATTTAGAGCTCATACCATCAGCAACAATTACGATCTTACCTCGATATTCCTTGGTTCCGGAGGGTGCTTTTGCCTTTATACCTACTTTCTCCTGGCTTTTCATGATAAAGTCATAAGAGAAATGTTTATCAAGCAGATTCACACCCGCATCCACTGCCGAATCTCGAATAAAATTATCTAATTCCAAACGATCCATCACAGATCCCCATGCTTTTTCTTTTGCAATATATTCTAACTCATGATAGTCAGCAGAATGCAGAATAGGGCACTTAATTACGGGTATACTTAACTTTCTCAACTTAGGATACATCTCTAAAACTCGATGGTTTAAACCCCCTCCACAAGGTTTACGCCATCCACAATCTCTTTCTATCAACGCAACGCTATATCCTGCTTTTGCCAACACTTCCCCACACTGAGAACCTGAAGGACCCGCTCCAGAAATAACAACATCGTACATTATATTTAACCTACATAATAGCGTTTATTAGCTTTTTAATCCAGATTTCACATTCATCTCAATGAATTGTATTTTAAAAGGTTATTGATATCTAAAATTTAAAAATTACAGATTGAGGACGATTGTCGTAAACTTAAATTACTAAAGACACATCTATCTATTATGAACGGAAGTCCAGTGAAAAAGGGAGATATCATTAAAATTTACGTAGATGGTGCTTCACGCGGCAACCCCGGTCCCGCTGCTAGCGCATTTATTATTGTTCATAATGGTAACATTATCCACGATGAGTGCGATTTTATTGGAACTGCGACAAACAACTCTGCCGAATACCAAGCTATAATAAACGCGTTAAAAACTGCTGAACGATTCTCGCGAGGGCACATTCAAGTATATTCTGACAGCAACTTAGCAATACAGCAAATCAATAAGAAGTGGAAAATCAACTATCCGCATTTGTCGAAATTGTGTAGCCAAGTCTACAAGCTACGCGAAAAATACGAGAAAGTCGAGTTTTTCCATGTTGGTAGGAACAATCCTTATATTCAAAAATGCGATAAACTATGTAATGAACGATTGGATACTGAAGGAATTAAAGATTAAAATGGTCCATTAACAATAATAAATCACCCTATAAATAAAAATTGAAACACTATTGAAATTTAATTTTGATATGACCATCACTATTTTTTGTCAATAACCTTTAAATTTCCTAGATTTTTTCAGTTACCCAATAATGTATCAAATTTATGGTAATGAAATTGGCTGTGTCATTTGTTGAATTTAAAAACATAGAAAAATCATATAAAGACGTGCAAGCCTTAAAGGGAATTTCATTTGATATTAAAAAAGGCGAAATATTTGGCTATATTGGGCCGAATGGGGCCGGAAAGACGACTACAATAAAAATATTAGTCGGACTGATTCGTAAATATGAAGGCTCAATCTTTATAGAAGGGAAACCAATCGATTACGGGGAAGATGGATTCCATCGCATTCTCGGCTATCTCCCCCAAGATGTAGGCTTTCAAGAGTGGAGGTCCGTGGAGCACGCATTGAAGACATTTGGTAGGTTATCCGGAATGGATTCAAATACGATTAAAGACCGTATTCCTAGCGTTTTGGAGCTTGTCACCTTGGAGGATGTGCAAAAGAAGAAAATCAATAAGCTTTCAGGAGGTATGAAGCAAAAACTCTTGCTCGCTCAAGCATTACTTCACGATCCGGAGATCCTTGTACTTGACGAACCAATGACGGGATTAGATCCTCTCTCAAGATTCCAATTGAAGAAAGTATTTCAAAAGTTATCCAAGGAAGAGGGAAAGACATTATTCTTTTCAAGCCATGTCTTAAGCGATGTGGAAGGGGTCTGCAACACATTAGGCGTCTTAGACCAGGGCAACGTTATAAAGATTAGTAACCCAAAAGAATTAAGAGAAGAATTTCGGCTTTTAATGGGTGATGTTGTTGAGGTCATCTATTCTAATGACGCCCCGATGGCGAAGGATATCGAAGATTTAGAAATCGTGGAAAAAGTCGAAGTCACGGAGGATAAACGGCACTTAATTTATTTCAAATCGGGGGGAGATTTAGACGAGAAAATTTCACGATTGCTTTCCATTCTGGTAGAGCAAGGATGCAAGATACGTAATTTCAATTTGGTAACGCCGAGTCTTGATGATGTGTATGTCGAACTGATAGGAGGTGAACATAGATTAGCTTAGCCATCCTTCTCATTGATGAACTCAGAGGATACGTGAAATCGAAGATTACAATCATCCTCTTCATCGTATTGCCCGTATTGGCTGTATTGATGAGTATTCTTACGGGTCAATTAGAAAATTTTCCCGCGACATATCTTACGACCGTTTTAGCGACGAGCATAGCGGGCGCCCTTGGTTCAATAATGCTTTCCACAAGTATCACGAGCGAAATGAATAAAAATGTATACGATCTCTTCTTAATTCGACCTGTGAAGCGTCGCAACATAATTCTCGCGAAGTTTTTTGCTGTCTATCTATGCACGATCGCTGCTGTGTGGTTATCCATCATTACGGGGATGGTTATTGATGTTCTCAGGGACATCACAGTGCCACAATTTTTCGTGGATCAACTTGTAGATTCTGTCCTCACCGTTTTCTTCGCACTGGCGGTCACGTGCTCCTTCGGGTCATTGTTTGGAGTCTTGATGAAATCTGTCGCAGGGTCTGCTATATTATCGCTCTACGTAGGAAACCAAGCAAGTAGTATCCTAACTCTGGTAATTCCACTAATCTCCCAGTTGATGGAATTAGAATTTGGAATTTCATTTCCATTCGATCCATTCATCTTATCCATGGTCATCGGAACCGTAACAAGCATCGGGATTCTGTTGCTCGCAATATACGTTTTTAACAAGAAGCAATTTTAATTATATCTTTTATTTTACTAATTGCTAAGATAAAAATAATATAAAAAAAAAACAAAAATTCTAATTAGATACTCGTTAAATCAATCGTGGTATATACCGCTGGATGGTCTGATTCATACCCGCCTGTATAATGGATGAATGTGACAGATGTATTCAAGTGTGAAGAGACAAATATGTGGTCTATTCTTTCATCCGGGATTATACGATCACCGGGTAGATTTGGATCCACAACAGCATTTGCAGGATTAGAATTAAATACTAATTCCCACGAATCGTATAATTGAGCAACCGTTATATTATATTGTTCTGTATTCGGTTCAAAGTTAAAATCGCCCATTAAAATGACATTCTCTTTTCCCGCGGTTACAGTTAAAATATTCTCTTGCTGAACGATCTGAGTTCTATCGCCTAAAGTTGTGTTTTCATAATTACCGAGGTGAGTGACAAAAATGTTGAATGTTTCTCCACCAACAATAATCTGAGCCCAGATTGTTGCGGTTTGTTCTCCTACGCTTTCCATATAAAATGTACGAGGATTCAGAATTGGATATTTTGATAATAAGGCGAGGCCAAAAGTACCAGTTACGGTTTTAGGCCCAAAATATGAATAGTATCCCAATGTTTCGCTAATATACCGTACAATATCGTTATTGCCGTTTGAAATTCGTGCTGTATCTGATTCCACTAATCCAATAATGTCTGGGTTTAAATTTTCAATGACAGTGCGTTGCCCTTCAAAATTCATATTTCCAGGTTCATCAGCTCCCTGTTGGATATTGTAGGATAAAATTGAAAGAGTATCATCGTCAGCAGTAGGTCGAATATTGGGTATTCCGAGGATTCCGCAACTTATTATTGTTCCTAACGCGATAATCACGATTAGGCCCATAGTCTTATATATTTTCGTCGCGTTAATCCTAGAAATCTTAGTAAAGATAAAGGTTTCTTTCTTAATTAACAATAAGGGCCATACTATAAACACACCAATAATTAAGTACACAACCCAAATCATATCCCTAAAGATTGGTCCAACAATTGGAATATAATCCCAAACAGTAGTAAAAACGGCTGAGAATATGATGAGAATCGAAAATAAACTTGACGCAAAAAAGCCCGCCCCCATTTTTCGGGTTGAGGGTCTGCTTTTGAATAATTCTCTTAGTAAAATTACGAAATCAATAAAGACAATCGGCGAAAGAATAAGCATTGTATAAAGAATTATATGGTGAAAAATCGTAGTTTCAGGAGCAAAAAATGGATATCCGGATAAAAACGCAAATGGAATTTGATTAAGCCCTATCGTGAGCACAATCATTATCACGAATAGAATATTCCAAAGCCATATACCCTTAACGGAGATTTTCGTAATTAAATTCGGTTTTGCCGCTGCGATGATAATAAAACTCGTGATCGTCAATATTAATATTGTAGTAATTGCCATGTAATTCCCTTCTGTCCATCGTTCAATGACTGCCGGACTACTAAAAGCAAAATAACATAAAAGTAATACGCTGAATAATCCCATACATAGAGCCAAGATTTTCCATTTACTGCCGATCATTCCTTTATCGCTTGTCTTTTCCGTATCAACTTCAGGTTTAGGAGCACGTAATAAATTAATTGTTAAAATTGCAGCAATACCCGCAAGAATCCATCCAATCCATTGAAACCAAAATGTTAAGGTTAAATCAATCGAAGAGCCAAGCGTTCTAAATAATATTGACAACGCTAATCCAAAACCTAAACTAATTCCGAGCGATAATCCACTTTTTTCACTATTTTCATGTGACTTTTTTTGAAGATACACAGCTAAAAATACCAAAAAAACGCCAATACTAATTCCAGTAAGGATCATCTTAATCTGGGTTTCAAATAACGGCTGTAAAACTCGGCAAAGGATCGTAATTTCAGCAAGGATCACCATCATTTTCTTAGAAAGTCCCTTTTTAAAGAACAATAACACGATTGGAGTCAGTAGGAATAAAACGGCGGCTATATTTTCGTTTATATCAGTGACAATAAGGTTTAAAAGATAAATCGATTCGATAAACTTGGTTATCTGTTCGAAAAAGAAGAAAAACAGTATGCCAAAAAGGAGAATTTCAGAATGAAATTTGCCTAAATATTTATTATAGATTTCCATAATGCATAATTTATCATCATTGTATTTAAAGCTTTAAATAAGAAACAACATAATCTGATCGAGTTTTTCCGTGTCGGAAGAACTAATCCTTAGATTCAATAGCTGTAAAAAAGTGTTCTGCAATTTTTTCAATAGACACCTTCTCGAAGATAATAAGATGATTTTTATTTTACACGGAAGAGATTTGATGAAATTCTGTGATCACTATTTTGATTTCTATATTGATTCCTGCTTTCAAAATTTTCTGCAAGTAAACCAAGAAATTCTGAGTGAATTTGGGATTATAAACTGTGTAATGAAGAATTGGACGCTGAAGGGTTTGACGATTAAAATATCCCTGTTTTTTATTCCCAATAAGTATCAAGCTTATAACCGCAATTCACACAAAATCTCGCTTTAAATCTTCGCTTGTAGCCACAGATGGGGCAAAATTTAAAACCTTCAGGTTCGTACTGTGTCATTACATCCGAGTATGATGTAGTTCTCGGTAGTTCGCGTTGTGCAGTATTATTGCTCTCAAAAGACCTTAAATCACTAGTTCTTTTGGATTTTAGTATGAACGCAATTGATATTAATGCGATTATCCCGATGATAACAGATAAACCTATTATGAAGCCTACAAAATCAGGGATCGGACTCACAACTTCGATCTTAGGTGAATTTAAAAAGACATTATTGTTATACTCGTTAAATTCGTTGATGTCGTTCCCGGAATCGATTATCCAACCAACATAATAAGAACCATCAGGAATGTTAATAGGAATTACACCCGCCCAATCTGAAGCAACATAATTATATGGATCTAAACTATTTATGGTAACATTTCCAATCAAATAGTCAAAGGAAGAAATTGCTGTATTTTCCGAAAGGTAGAAACTTACTTCAAACGAGCTTGCTGCTATCGTGCCCTCGTTCTTAACATCACTATAAATCTCGATATTTGTCTCACCCTTTATCACTTCCGTCACACTTACCCCTGAATCAAAATCTCGATCGAGTAAATCTGGCTTGTCACCGACTACAGTCGAATTGTCCTCTGCTAACCACGTATTTATCTGATTAAATTTATTGCTATCCAATCTCGTGCCCATGTTCGCATCCAAACCTCCAGCAAACTCATACGCATTGATAGATAAAATATAGCGATGATTGCCATCGTATCTCCACACAGGGCTACCACTCTGACCTGCAGCCATATCCATCCAATACCAGTGATTATATTGGTCTGCCCGATCTCCGGTATCCGAATCAAAATACATACTCTCTCCAGAATCTAAATCTCCCGGATATCCCGCTAAACTCAACTGCCCAGTATATACGGAACTCGAGAAAGCTTCAGTCTGTCTACCCATCCATCCCGTAAGTTGTCCAATACTACGATCGAGAGTTATTACTCCCAAATCATGCTCGGAAAGCTCATTATCAATCCAACCCGTAAACGACCTCAAATTCGTAGAATACGCTCTACCATATGGCTCATAATTTCCGTCCATCCCGGGAATCACGATAATTTCAGATGCCCAACCCCCCGCCTCGTGGATATAGACGCAATGCCCGGCCGTTAATACATGAAAATCGTCAATTATCGCACCGGACCCAATATAATAAGAGCTATCCTGAGTTTCTATGTATAATTTACATATTGTCCTCCATGGAAAATCAGTAACGCTCGTGATTTTTTGCCTATCGTCCGGTGGGAACACATAGGACGCCTTTAGCCCTCCTCCTTCTTCCTCGCTTGAATCTTCAATCCAATAATTGGTATCCAAAATTCCCTCAAAAGGTTCCACAGTAGATTGAAAAGTACTTGGAAATGGTGAATGTTTGCTTAATACTCTTTCTGTTCCCGTTATTAGATTATATTCAACCGTGTTTGTTGCGTTGACTGACGGTTCAAGAGTCCTCTCACCAATTCTACTCAAATTCAAAGTACTTTCTATAGGTCTATAAACGATATCGCTCCTATCATTTAGAGGATTACTAGAAAATTTTACCTCAGAAGCCTCTTCACCATTTCCTGTAATACCAGAATTAGAATTAGCCTCGATTTTGTCAAGGAATAAGGAATAGCACCCTACAAAAGAAGGAAAGACAATAAATAGCAAAATAAAGCTCGTTATACTCGACTTCTTCATACTTTTTCCTCAAGACTTTGGTCCTTACTTTTCGTCTCCACGGCTCTCCTTATTCAATAGTATCTTCTTCTTCTTATAAATAATTTTCCTCGTTATTTTATAATTCCTCTAATTTCAATACTCCTCAATAATCGACTAATAATTCATACAGTAGTAGGAGAGAGTAGAGTGGATTGTGATTCGTAACAATTTTTTTTACTAAGCTTTAAATACAGCAATTCTCTATTTCTGCATATGGAAAATTACGCATTAATCATTGGCATCGTTCTGTGCGTGCTTGGCGTTTTAATGAGAATAGGTTGGCTAAATTTCTTGATTGATAGATATGAAGGATTTCACAAAGCTATCCGGAAAAAGAAGGTCAGCGTAGATAGAGAAGGAGTGTCGAAATTTTACACGATTTTGTTTTTTGTTATAGGGGGGCCCCTGTTGATTGTAGCGATTATCGGATTTATAAGCCCCGAGAGTTATAACTATATTTCATTTTGGGTATTTCTAACCATCGTAGCGATTGGAATTACCAGTATCTTTTACTTAAATGTAAGTAAGCGATATTTAAAACCTCTCAGAACTAGCTAATAATTATTTTTTTTCTCCTTTTCCCTTTTCCAAATCTGGATGAAATACAACGGCTCTTTTCTACGACTAAATAATAATTAATAATAATAAAAAATGGAGAGAAGAAGGGGATATCCTAATATATAAATCAATATAAATAAAATTCCAGATTTCCGATCCATAATTTTTCTTTTAGAAACCACAATAATGACGATTAATGAAGCAAAGATAGTATAGAGAATAGTAGGTATTGCTAATTGAGCAGATACCGATTGAGGGAATAGGAATTGTCCGATAGCAATTGAAATAGTAGAATCAACGATACAACTTCCAATAATATCTCCTATAGCAAGATTATATTCTTTTTTTCTTAACGCTGTGATGTCTACGCTAAGTTCTGGCAAAGAAGTGCCAATACTTAGAAGAAAAAAACTTAATATAAATTCGTCAATATTAAATCGACTGGACAAAAAAATAACACTTTGAACAATGAAATATGAACTTAGAGTAACACCTGCAAATCCGATAATAGCAAAAACTAAAAAGTGAATTCTTCTTCGAGTTGAATGATCTTCACCCTCATGTAGCATTAAATCAACCTTTGTAAGCATATCACTTTTAGTCACATTATAAGTCACCAAGGTATAGAATAAAAAACTAAGCATCATGACAAGAGCGTCTAATCGAGTAAAATAACCCTTTTCTACAACAGTAAGTATTAAAAAAAGTGAAAGAACCTCACATGAACCTATTATAAGAAATTGTTTTCTTTTTACTTGAAATTTTCCGCATATTATAGGTAGGAGCCCAAAAATAAGGGTTAATTGAGTTAAATCTGACCCTACAGAATCACCTACATCGATATCTCCATGTCCCATAGCACATGATATTATCGAATTAAATATTTCTGCCACATCGGTTCCAATAGAAACTAAAGTTATACCGATTATCAAGCTAGATACACCAAGACTTGATGCAAGGGCAGCAGAATGCTTTACAGCTATATTACTGGAAAAAACAACCAGAATAATACTACCTATGAGGATTGTGAATCCTAAAAATATACCTAAAATTATATTTATTCTCCATTTTTTCAATTGGGAATTAAATTAATCGACCGAGGTATCGATTGCCGAAAATTAGGGGATTCTTTTAATTTTTTGTTTAGATGATTCTTTATTAACTCTCAAACTATTAGATATAACAGTTTAAAGGAACTAGACTCGAATGAAAGTAGAGGGAAAAAAAATCTTCTTTAAGTTCGACAATATTTAAGTATACTTAAAATTATTTAAATATGACGCAGAAATACATCCTTTTCAAAAAGTAGAGCAGATAAAATCACAACCTCGCTTTTTTAGTATATATAATTAAAAAGAAAAGGTTAAAAGTGGATGTCATTCCTTCAGATATTAAACTAACTATTGTATCACTTACAAGATTACTACCAAATTTATCATAAAAAAGACTTAAATAAAAGTCAGCGCTATAGAAACATGTGAATGAGGCGGAAGTTGTTTCGGTAATTTGTGAACACTTACAAAACAAAAATTGGCAATTTTGGATCGACGATCACCCTATCCATAGAGATTTACAATTTCATAAGCATAGTTTATTAATCGGTGGCGCTCGACCGGATATTTTTGGAGTAAACGATGTTAAACAAATATTTGCTATTGAGGTAAAGGGATTAAAAGATTATAAAAAAGCAGTGGGTCAAGCCTTAACCTATAAATCTGGTGTAAATATATCCTATATCGGCGGATTAAGCTCACTTTTAAATAAAATTTCTAACATCGCAATACCATCGGGATTAGGATTAATTTCCGTAAATGAGTCAGATTTAAAAGTAGAAATCATTAATCCTCTTTATAACATTTATCCCATATTTTTAGAAGATATTAAGAACGAACTTATCGTGCTCCAACATCAGAAAAAGAAGAATAGAAGCTTTTCCTCTTTTGGCCGAACTCATGTCATTAATTACTTCGCTCCCGTTTTTCTATTCCAAGAC
>JAHQWP010000016.1 GCA_029856235.1 Promethearchaeia archaeon | reverse complement strand
AGAAACAATTCCTTATCAATTATGTTCTCACTTTCACTCATTAGAGATGGCACCTATTAAATTAAGTGTGATATGTTTTGATTTATTGGTTAATAAAACTAATTATTAAAGGATTAATCTCGTTAGATTTAGTAGTTTCTTATCATTAAAAACTTAAAAATGAAAAAAAAAGAAAGAAAGAGTAATTATTGTGAGTAGAAATTTTCGGAATTATCATTCTCAAGAGATTCGGAACTGGAGTTCTCTTCTTCGTGTGATTCTACTTCACCATTGTCTTGCTCATCTATGGAATCCGGTGCATGGAGAGGTTCTTTTACTTGTTCTACAAAATCTACTGGGCTTAAGAGATCTTTAACTTCTTGGTCAACTTTATCTTTAAACTTTCTCTCGTTAAGATTATATTTCCTTATCTGGTGGAATCCCAAAGCTACTAAAAGAATTAGAAAGAAAAAGAGAACACCAATATTTTTAATTAAGTTAATAAAAGCCTCATTTAAAACATCTATGAAATCAATGTAAGCGAAAGCGCTAAATAGTTGAAATGGATAATTATGAATAAACTCATACGCTACCTTTGAAAATACTAACCAAATTAAAATTGAGTCGACCCCAATTCGCTTAATCCCAATATTTTTACTTAAAAGTTCAGCTTGAGAGCCCATTAAAGTGCTAATAGAATAGAGTAGTATAAATAGATCAAGAAATAGCATTACAACTTGAGTTGTAGTTGAAGAATCCTCTCCACCTGTGCTTCTTATAGCGAAAAAGATCTTAATGAGTAAATAAAAAGTGTATATTACCACCGATAAAGAAAACATCCCTAGCCAAGCGTTAAATATTCTTTTGAACATGAAGATGATTCCGACGGTAATAAAAATTAGAATTATAACCCCGATAAAAATTACCACATAGTTCAAAGTATCATAAACGCCTTGAGTAAAAGTAACACCTATTAAGTCCCCAATACTTTGTGAACCGAATACATAAGCAGTTAAAAGAACGATTGAAAGGATAGAGCCACCAAAGAATTGAATTACTCTGTAAAATGAACTATGAACGCGCTTTTTAAGGTTGTCGTCTAATCTTTTACTCGAAAGATAAGCACCATATAATATAAACCACGATGTAAAGAAAAAGTAAGAAAATATCGAGAATAAAAAGATTCCTACCAT
Organism: Promethearchaeia archaeon; assembly: GCA_029856235.1. Classification (GTDB taxonomy): domain Archaea; phylum Asgardarchaeota; class Lokiarchaeia; order Sigyniarchaeales; family SOKP01; genus SOKP01. The sequence continues at coordinate 9,426 of JAHQWP010000016.1, read as the reverse complement.
AATTGGAATCAAGAAAAACATTAGTGGGAGAGTCAAGAAGAAAGTCAAAAGTACTTTCCATGAAGCTATATCTTTAACATCTTTTTTAGCTATAAGCGAGTATAAAAACGTAAAGACTAAGAAGGTTAGAAAAGGGATGTACGTTACGACGCCGATTAAATCTAATATATCCATGTTGACAGCAAATATCTGCACTGAAAACCCAAAAGGAATTTGAATAATTGTGATATTTAGGAGAAGCCAAATTACCAGAATTAGATATTTTCGATTTTCTTTTAATCCTAATTTCTTTAAGTTTTCGATAGTATCCATAAAAAAAAGATAGACTTCATATATTTAAAATTTTATAATATGTAAGAACTATCGATTAATAAGAGACAACAATACAATAAATATTTAAAAGCATACTCGATCTATTTATTAAAATTTACCTAATTTTGGTGTGATTTATTTGTTATTACAAACAGAATATTGGCCATACATAGAAGGTTTCTTTAATTGGGTTTCAGAATCAGCAGGAATTTTTGTTCTTTTAAGCGGAATTGTTGCTATGTCCTGGTTTGGGTTCGAATTAGTACGTAGAGGATCGTTCTTCAAAAGAAAATCAGAAAAAGAATCTACTCTGTCCAAGCTCTTGAAAATAGCTCTAAGAATTGTCTCTTATTCTGGCGTCGTTGTTGGAATCCTTGATGTTTGGGCAGGATCTATGGGTTTAATTTTAAATATCCCTCCAAGTTTTGCATATGGGGCGATTAATGCTAATGCAGATCACTTTACATGCATATTCTTGATTGTTGTTGGCATTGCGATGTTTTTTAAACCAATCAACGACTTGCCACTCGCAAGCATAATAGGATTATTAGCGGGTACCGCAGCAGCAGCAATCTTAGCCGCATTGATTCCTCCTGGATGGGAAGTAATAATTGCTGAATGGATAAATCCAAAATTATTACTCATTATCGTCTTAATTGTTGTTGCAGCAGTAGTTGCTCTGACTGCCAAATTTTACATTGGAGTGCTCCAAGCAATTTCAAAATTCCTTTCATGGCCTCCTATTGCGCTCGTCATAGGGGTCTTCGGATTGGTTCAAGGTATTTTGCTATGGGGTTTCGGAATAAGTATATTTATGAATATTCTCTAATTTTTTCTTTTTTTTATCTTATTTTTTATTTCTGGATTTGTAAGATTATAAGTAATCTGATAATTTCTTCTGTTGAGTGAACTCTTTAAGGGGTAGATTTAATCGCTTTTTAAGTAAATTGACAGATTCAGGAGCATTCCCCTGGAAGTGGTTGTTCACAATAATGAAAATTTCATAAATTTTAGAGCCTTCTTCAAGCATTTGTAAATTTCTAATAAGATCTTCTATGCTTTCTTCTTGATTTCTTTGAATTCTGTTAAACTCGCTTAGCTCTCGGTCACCAATAAGGCGAATATAATAAAAAATTTGGTTTGTTAAATAGTAGGCTTTTATTCCTGGCATATAAGTTGTTCCTAAAATAAAGCGTGATCCGTCAATAATCTCTGAAACTATTTCTTCTTTAAACCAAGAGTTATCACGTAATTCTATTATATATTTATACTCCGGAGGGAGTTCTTTAGATAAGAATTTTAACTGTTTAAAGTGTTTTTCCGTGAACTTAAACCATGGAGGAAATTGTAGTAAATAAGCTGCGGCTTTTTCTCGTAAAGGAGATAATTGATTAAAAAATTGAGAAACTAAATGATCGAGATCAGAATCATTTAAATTATGAGTAATTTTTTGCCACACTTTAACTAAAAACTTAAAATTCGTTGAAACTTGGTTATACCACTTACTTACTGTGGTTTGATTAGGGAGATTATAGAAAGTTGAGTTAATCTCAATTATATCAAAAAATTTCGAGTAGAACTCTAAATGATTATAACTCTCAAGAGGTTTAGGGTAAAATATCCCCACCCAGTCCTTATAGTCCCATCCAGCGCATCCGAGACTTATTTTAACCATCCAAGTCCACTAAGTATAAGTAACAATAATTTTATAATACTATTGTTTTATTGTTTAACTGTATTCAATAAAATAAATACTCCTTATAAAAAATTAATAGCTTAGTAAAGTTTAATAAAAGAAAAAGAGACTATTTATATAAGTTTAAATCTAAAAGAGAAAATTTCAAAAATAACTTTAGAAATAAATTAACAATTTTGAATTAAATAATAGTAAAAAAAGTTAAAAGGTGGGCGGAAATAAGTATAAATTGGGAGCGCGCAGAATTAGCACCTAATAAAGCTCAAAAAATAGAAGGTAGAATTTTATTAGATTTGCGGGCTAAAATCAACGAGTTAGAGAGGGAATTAATAAAAATAAAAGAAGAATTTAAAAAGGCTAGAGAAGAATTAAAGGAAACTCAGAATAAATTAACTGGGAGGGAAAAGAGCCTAGTCAAGATTAGCGAAAAATTTTCATCAGCTAAAAAAAATCTAGATAATGTATCTGAAAACAAACTAAATGCTGACATAGAATTAACTCGGATAAAGCCTAAACTTGAAGAACTTGAATCTAATTTAAAGGAAGCTAATGGTACTATTACAAAATTAGAGAGCGAATTAAAATTTACATCTGAGAAAAATAATGAGATGGAACAGAGCATAAAGTTTAAGGATAAACAAATTGAAAACAATAAAGATGATTTGGTAAATAGAAAAAAAGAAATAGACAAACTTAACGAAAATATTAAAATGAATCAAATGGAGACAGAGGAGTTAATTAAAAAGATAAATTCCCTTGAAAGTAAGCTTAATGAAGCGGAATCTTCGCCCAAAATTTTGGAGAGCATAAGAGATTTGATGGTACATAAAGGATTTATTTCTGATAGAGAACTTGATAATATTTTTAAAGAATTCGAGTGATTTAGAACATCCCTACTCTTTAAAAAAACGGACTTTAATAAAATATTTTTTAAATAACTTAATGATATGTGAGCAAATAAATATCTTGAAAAAAATATATATTGTATAACGTAAGAATATTAATATAAAATAATGAAATAAAAAGAAAATAAATGAAGGTGTAAGAAAAATTTCGATAGACTGGGAAAAAGCGTCAGAAAGTCCTGAAAAATCCCAAAAAATTGAGGGCCGATTTCTATTAGACCTTAGAGCAAAAATTGATGATATCGAACAACAGTTAAAGCAGAGAGAGAAAAATGTCGATAATATATCCAAGGAGCTAAGTCAAACTAAAGTAGAATTGTCTCATAATGAAACAGAACTTAACACCACAACACAAGAACTAACCTCTATCAAAAGTGAGTTGAGTTCCACAAAAGAAGAAAATAGCACAATGCGTACAGAGTTAGATAGCCTAAAGAAAGAACATTCAGACATTAAAAACGAATATACTATTACCAAAGGAAAGTTACAGGAATTAGAACCTCAAGTAGGTAGTCTCAAAGAAGACTACGAACAAAAAGAACGGGAACTTGAAGGAGTCAAAAAGGATCTACAACAAACAATTTCTGATAAATATGTTGAAATAGAAAGCTTAAAAGACGAACTAACGGGCCAATTAAATAATAAAGAAGCTGACATTACTCAGCTTAAGAACGAAATTGAAGCAAAGAATAAAGAGATAGAAGCAATTGGACTCAAAGTACAATCTTTAGAGGATTACATTGAAGAAGCAAAAGGAGCACCTCAAGTTGTTGAAAGAATTAGAGAAGTCATGGCTCATAAAGGTTTTCTTTCTGATAAAGAGTTGGAAGATCTGTTGGCAGAAAACCAATACTAAAAAATCATTCTTGTTTTATTTTTTATTTCTTCAAGATTTAACTCCCAAGTGATAAGGCAGATAATAAAATTATGCATAATATTAAGCAAAATGGAGATTTAATTGCTATTTCAAACGATATCGTTAGAAGAATTCTACTTTTTATTTTTTAAAATCATTGTGTCGTTTTTCTGTGGTTTCGTTATAGGAATAGAGCGTACTAGGGTGGAAGCGCAATACGGTGCTCGAGATCACATTTTTTTCTCAATGATTTCGACTTCATTAATAATTCTGCATGATATCTTTTTCGCTGTATCTGAAGGATTTATCATAATTGTTTTATTTTTTGGTGGAATGATTATTTTTCTGCTAATTGGGTCTATATATAGATTATTCCGGGAAGCAGATCCAGGATACACATCTACTCTATCAATGATATTAGCAATGATTGTTGGTGTTATGTGTTATTATAGTGAATATCTTGCTATTGCGATTTCTGTTATATTCTTAATTATTCTTTCTACAAAAAAGCAGTTCAATAAAATCAGAAGATTGAAGGAAATTGAATGGACTGGAACCGTTGAGTTTATTGCAATCGTAGTTTTACTTTATATCCTAATTCCAGATAACCTCGAAATTTTTGGCATTGTTGTTAAATCAATCATTGTAATCTTTATCGTAATTTTAGCGGTAAAATATTTCAGTTACTTTTTATTAAAAAGTACAAATGAAAAAAATTTATATTATCTCTCGTTTTTAGGAGGTTTTGCTCACAGTGAGGCAACAACCGTTCAATTAGCTGAAGCTGGTGCCTCTTCCTCATCAGTTTGGCTTGTTATTCAAACTATGCTTATAAGAATGATTATTGTTTTAATAATCACCCCTACTTTATTAGGTTATGCTGTGTATCCTATTCTGATTACTTCATTTATAGGTTTAATTGGCTCCTTTTTAATTTTAAGAAATAAAGAAACACAGTTGACTCTGGATAAAATAAAAAATCCTTTGTCAATTAAGAGCGCTTTAATTTTTGCAGGAACATACTTGATTGGCTTAGCCCTATCAATCGTGTTAAGTTTTTTTGAGCTAAATTTTCTTACTTACTATGTCATTGTATTTGGAATAGGCTTACTTTCTGGAGGTGCGTCTTCTCTATTTGTAGCAACTGCATTTTATAAAGGATTAATTAACGAAGGAAACGCGCTATTGATGTTAGCAATCGGATTATCTGCGGCAATTTTGAATAAAATATTTTATTCGACACGATCCTTGGATGAAAATAAAAACAAAAAAGTCTATGTTATTCATCTAATTATTTACATAATCATTACAATAAGTATCCTAGTTTCAATGACATTTTTTACGATAAATATATTTAATTTATCAATTCTTTAATTTCATTTAATCATAAATTTAATGATTAATAATGGTAAAGCTAGTCTGGAAAAACAAGAACGATTTTTTAAATGATATTTCTAGATTAAAAACCATATATCGAGATTATTATAATACATTTGAAATGATTTCTCAAAATAATAGTACTAGTAAGAACCAAAATGGGAATAATATGTTATTTTGGGGTGATAACTTAAATGTATCATATCACTTACTGAATAATTTCGAAGAAAAAATTGATTTGATTTACCTCGACCCCCCTTTCTTTTCGGGCTCTAATTATAACATAAGTATTTTAGAGGGAGAGGCTAAATACGATTCGATAGCCTATTTTGATTGTTGGAATAAGGATATAGACTCGTATTTGCAAATGTTATACGAAAGAATTGTAATTTTTAAGAAGCTCCTATCTAAAAAGGGTTTAATTTTTCTTCATTTAGACTGGCACGCAAGTCATTATATTAAACTAATTTTAGATGAGATTTTTGGAAAGAATCGATTCATTAATGAAATTATCTGGTACTATTACAATAAATACTCTGCAGGGAAAAAAAATCTTCCCCGGGCACACGATAATATTTTGGTTTATTCAAAGTCCTCAGATTTTACATTTAACGAAGAAAGAATCCCCCGTAAAAAACCAACGAAACAACTTAAACGAGAGATGGTAAACGGAGTATTAAAAAATGTAAAGGATGAAGACGGTCATGTTATATATCGAACAGTGACAGACAAGAAATTAGATGATGTTTGGAAAATACCATGTTTACAGCCGGCATCTAAGGAATATACTGGCTTTCCTACCCAAAAGCACCATGACCTACTTGATAGGATAATTAAAATTGGAAGTAACGAAGGAGATCTAATAGCAGATTTTTTCTGTGGTTCAGGAACTACATTAGTTGTTGCTGACAAATTAAATAGAAAATGGATTGGATGCGATATGTCAAAATATTCAATCTACTTGACCCGAAAAAGACTAATTAACCTAAGAAAAATGGAGACAAGACATCCAATTGAATTATATACTCACATTGACGAAGAAAAAGAAAATATAATAAATTCCGGCTTTTTTGATAAAGAATTGAAAATAAAAAGAAAGTAAAGATAATTATTTTGGGTAAATCAAATCCCAACCTAAATAATTTGAAAGAGCTTCAGATATTATATCTGCAACACTATTTAACGATGCAGCTACATGGTGAGCGAATCCTTCTTTACATAGTACTTTTAAAACATCTTGTAAATTTGGGATTTCAATTACTCCAAAACCTCCAAAAGTTACTAGACGATCGTCTGTGTATTTGCCCTCTACTAGTAACGCTTTAATTTCTCCGTAAAGATCGTCTGTTTCGATTCTTAATAAAGTACAAGGCTCAGGTTTAATTCTACCTTGAATAGCTCCAAAAGTATTTTCCTCACCATCAAATTCTGCCATTATTGGATGGACGGTCATTCTTGTATCTTGAAAGAAAGATTTTGGAAGATTGCTACAATGAAAAAGCACCATCTTATTTGGGTCATCTCCATAATTATTATTCCAATCTAAAATCGCTGAGGGAGATCCAGTTGCAAGTTGTAAAATATACATCCCAATTAATCCTGAAATATCAACCTCACAAGCTGCGGGCACTAATCCTTCGCTAAACATGCTCATTATGGCGCAAGGCACAATTCCAAAATTAGAAACTATGGAGGGCCAGCACTGAAAAGCAAATCCATCCAATTCATTTTCTATTACCCACTTTTCTACAACAACAGCCAATTTTGCTAGTTTTAGTAATCCATCTTCAGGAAATGTTGTTGTTGGGGTGTAATTTTTTATGAATTCAATCTTTTCTTTTACTTTTGAATCGTTATCATCTAATCGATTAATTTCTCCGAATATTTCGGATAAATCGATTGGTTCTATAGTTATTCCGTGGAATTCCAGAATCTTTTCGCTATATCTCACGGTTTCAAAAGCGTTGGGTCTGGTACCAATCTGTCCAAATCTTACATTCTTAAGTTTTTTTACAATTTTACATACACTAGCAAACTTAAGAATATCTACTTTAAATTGCTTTGAGGTAATTGAGCAAGTATGTGTTCCAGTTAGAGTAAATGGAATTCCATGTTGGTACAACACGCTACATACGGATATTTTTCCGCAAAAAGCATCTCTTCTAAATTCTCTCCCCATTTTTTCGATCTCGTCTGAAGACGCTTGAATGAGGATTGGAACATTCAATTCTGATAGCTTTATTGCGTTTGCTATAGCTTTCTCGTCACCAAAATTGCAAAGACATAAAATTATCCCCGAAATTTTATCAGAATTCTTTTTGAAAAGCTCTGCACACTTTTTAGCATCTGAGTAAGTTTCTACTGCCCCTAATGGCGTATCTTCTTTATTCAAAATAACATAATTATATCCTAATTCATTCATTACCTCTATTATATCCCGTCTACCCGTTTTTACTAAATGATCTGGAAATACATCTCTATTTCCTAAAATAATCCCAAAAGTTGATTTCAACTCTTTACTCTGTATAAATGACATTTTTTTATTCCTTCTAAGATAATATTTAACTAAGAAAGTAAATTTTCTCCTTGTTTTAACTTTTTTCAAAAAAAAATAAGAGATTTAATTCTTTATATTATAGGAAATATGTTTCCTACTATTTCTGAGTTCTATATCTAAATCAATCTCACTCATTTCTTATATTTTCTAAAAGATTAAATAGAATTTTTAACTCATTCTTCCATTGTATTTAAGCTGAAAATTATTAAATGTATTAAAAGCTAAGGAGTATTTATTAAGATGGTTAATAATACACGATTTGTCGATTTGAGTTTGGAAATTAAGGAAGGCCTAGGTGATTTGCCACCAAAATTTAAATATCTTGAAGAAAATTTATCTGCAAAGATAAAACACGCAAGTCATAAAGAAAATGTGTCCATTATGGTTAAATCATTTCCAGGAATTTCCGGTGAAGATCTTCCGGATGGATTAGCCTGGGCTGATGATTTTTTATCTTTGGGAGTTCATATGGGCACACATATGGACGCTCCATGGCATTACCATCCGACAAGTGAAGGGAAAAAATCAAAAACTATTGATGAAATCCCTATCGAATACTGTTTCAGTGATGGGGTTGTGTTAGACATGACACATAAAGAGCCAGGGGATTTAATAAGCTCTGATGATATTCAAGAAGCTCTTCAAAAAATAGATTATACATTAAAATCCTTAGATATTGTTCTTATTCGGACTGGTGCTGATAAATATTGGGATACTCTAAAATATTGGACAGATTACACGGGAGTAGGGAGAGAAGGGACAATTTGGCTTGTTGATCAGGGGATAAAAGTGGTGGGAACTGACGCAGCGGGTTGGGACCGTCCTTTCCATGTTCAAGCTAAAGAATTCCGTGAGACCGGAGATAAAAGCCTAATTTGGGAAGGTCATTACGCGGGTATTGAAAGAGAATATTATCAGATGGAAAAACTAACTAATTTAGATAAACTTCCGTCCTATGGATTCAAGGTAAGCTGTTTTCCTATTAAGATTTTGGGAGCAAGTGCTGCGTGGGTAAGACCTGTTGCTATAACAGAGAATAGATAATTTTATTTTTTTACTTCTTTATTCTAGCAACTCCGATAATCTACACGGGGAAGCTTTTCTATCGGATAAGGGAGTTTAGCGTCATCAGGAATCGGATCGATATAGAAACTGCGGAATCCAGGATTCTGCATTCGACAGAATGGGCTTCGGTGATCGTATGCGGGATGATATATCATTGATTTCCAAATTTTCTTTAAAGGTTGATCACGAACATTACCAAAAGAAATTGGAGTAAAATCACAGGGAGCAATATCTCCATAAGCCGATGCATAGCATTGGATATTCGCAGCGAGGCAACCAATTCCTGAGATCACCCCCTCTACAGAGTTCTGCCACGCTTGAGAGGAGAGCGGAGGAATAATTTTATTTTTAAAAATGTTAGAAGAATACTTATGAATTTCTTCTTGTAACGCTTGCGTTAATAGCTCGCTGGTGTCTTTTAACATGTTTCCTGTAGGTACCCCATCGAATAGAATTACATTCTGAACTCCTAATTCTTTCCCTAGTTCATGTATTTTTTTATACATTCCTTTTTCAGTGCCTGACCGAGTTGCATAGGAAGAAAGACCTACCATCACACCCTTAGATTTTAATCTCTGTATTCCGTGAATAGCCTTTTCAAAAAGACCTGGCATCCCTCTAAGTTTATCATGTTCCTCTGGATTGGGACTATCAATGC
>JAHQWP010000015.1 GCA_029856235.1 Promethearchaeia archaeon | reverse complement strand
CTCTTAAGGCACGTACCATAGGCACATCTTTTCCTGATAATATTTCTAGCATAGCACCCCCACCAGTAGATATAAAAGAGACATCTTGAGCATATCCCGACATCTCTGCTGCAGTTCCCATTTCTCCACCGCCAATGACTGAAAGGGCACCTCTATTTTTAGTAGCTGCAGCCATCGCTTCAGCCATATCAAAAGTTCCCTTGCGGAATACCTCTTTTTCAAAGATTCCAGGAGGGCCATTAGCAATAATGGTTTTTGCGTTCATAATGATATCCTTGAATTCCTCAGTCGTTTTAGGGCCTATATCTCCAGTTACAGCGTTGTATTCCTTTAATTCGTCTATACTGATTGCTTTTCGATTGCCATTATCATCAATTACTAAATCTTTAGGTAAAATGATCTTGTCTTTAAATTTTTCGTAGGTTTCCTTAATTTCATCTTTTGCTTTATCTAAATCTTTTGCTATCGCTTCGCGATTTGGTTCTCCGGTTTCAACTCCTATAGCTTCCAAGATTAATATAGCCGTTAAACCTGAGCAGAGTGCATAATCTAATTTATCATTTTCAAAATTGAATTTCATGGCTTTAAATTTATCTATAGCTTTAGCTCCTCCAATAAGCATAACCATTGGCTTTTCAGGGGCCTCTAAGATTTTACTCATATATTCAAATTCTTTAACGGTTGTAGGACCGGCGAGTAGGGTGGGCCATCCAATTATTGAAGGTTGAGCTCTATGGGCTGCTCCAAACGCGTCTGCGATAAAATAATCGAATAAAGGGGACAGTGTTTTAATCATCTCCAAGTTTGCTGCTTCAGAGAAGTCCTTAAATTGTTTGTTTTCAAGTTCCCAAGTTCGTACATTATTAAGAACTAATACTTCTCCTACCTTCAGATCCTTTATTGCATTAATAGCCTTTTCTCCAAATACATCTTCAACGTATTTAACAGGGCGATCTAACAGTTTTCTTATTTCTCCAGCGTGTAATTCTAATGAAGTAAAATCTTTCGCACCAGGACGGGACTGATGTGCCATAATTACTACAGCACTCTCTTTAAGCTCTTTTAGCGAGGGAATAAGAGCGTGAATACGAGGTGATTCGCGAATTCTGTTGTTTTCAATGTCAATATTAGAGTTAATATCAACTCTCATTAACACTTTTTTTCCTTTTAAATCAACATCTTTATAAGATTTATAATCAAACATTTGATCTCACTCAAAGTGATTTTGGTTATAATAAATGGTAATATAGTATATCAAAAAAAGGTTTCAAATGTTTAATTAGAAATTTGCCTTCCTATTATGAACTTCAAATAAAGTGAAATAAGCAACCTTAAAGAGTTTGAAGCTAAAATTTAGCGATAAAATTCTTTAACCACAAGTTTGCAAAATTGCGTCAATTTTTCGGCTAAGTCTGTTCTATCTGATGATTTTGTTAAAATCCAATTGTTGCCGTATAGTTTGTTGAGATAGTCTCCATTTGCGTCAATTGAAAAAGCGTAGACTTTAAATTTTTTTTTAACATCTTGAATCTCCATTATTGCATCGTTCAAACCATATTGAGTGCCTGCTGGCTGACCATCCGAAATCACTAAAATTAGAACATTTTTTTCTAATTTAGCAGCTTCATGCTTAAGAGATACACCATCTAGGTTGCTTCCGATCCGGGAATGGCGTCCAAATTTATCAAATTTCTTAATATCCGGATATTCCTCAAAATCCTTCAAATGAATGTTTAATGCATCAAATTCCCCGGTGAAGAGTACGATACGTAGCTGGGCAATTTCATAGAGAGATTCACATAACATTACCATAGCAACTTTTGCTGCTTCCAGTTTGATTCCTGCCATACTTCCACTGATATCCACCATCAATAAAATTTTTAATTCTTTTTGGTTTAATTTACGGGTGAAACATTTATCATACTTAAAATCGCTCGTAACCGCTTTAATAAACTTATTATTTAATCGTCCTCTTTTTTGAGATGTGTCTATATCAGTTTCATTTCTTAAATCTCGAAAAAGATACTTCAACTTAGCTATTATGTTGCAATGTGTCTTCACAATTTCATTGTAACTTAAATTTATTGATCTCATATCTTCATTTTCAATACTTACATCATTTACCTTTCTTTCACCTTCAATAATTTGATCTTGGTTCTCAATTAACAAAAGCCTTCCTTCCATTGCAGTCTGGGATTCAGACATCAATTCGCTAATTTCTTTAATGAAATTGTCAAATCCTTGGGAACTATTGTCTTTTAGCATTGCTTCTTTGAAAACTACTTTAAAATTCTCAAATTCTCCTAAATTCTGATCCTCGTTTTCTTGTTGTAATATATTTACTTTTTCTTTATTATCTGATTGCGAAAGAGAATCCTGTTCTATATCAAATTGATTAATATTATTAACTTCACTACTATCATTTATCATAACTTCATTTTTTGAATTATTTTCAACCTGTTCTATTAATTTTTCAATGTCTTCTGTGTTTAGATTCAGATCCTTGATTTTCTCAATTACTTTTTCACTTGCTGAGCTTAATTCTGATGATTCTAGTTTCTTGTCCCGTTCAACGAATTCTTCAAAATGATTTATTAGAGGTTCTTGATCCAAGGGTGAGCCATTTCGGTAATCAACATCACCAGAATCCTCGTAAAGACAAGGATCCTCCATAAAATCTGTATTGTTAAGTGCTTCTAAATAGGTTTCATAATCTCTCGTTTCCATCATTTCATTAGATTCATTGTAATCCCAATCTTCAAATGAGTCAGAGTAATCGTCATAATCTGGTTCGGCCATCCCTCTAATGCTGGCTGCTTGTCGAGATCCTTTATCCCTATTTACTTTTCTTTTCTTATAAAACTTCTTTAGTACTTTACATAATTGATCAATTGTAATTATTGATGATGCGGGTGTTAGAGTATTTAGGAGAAATTTTTTCGCAGTTGAGATCACCCGCCAATCCTCATCGCTCATGTTTCGAGTTCTGAATTTAGGTTTTTTTTGAAATTCTTTAAAGTTGTCCATGTACAAATTAATATAAATGAGCAAATCTCCGGTACGCTTCATATTTAGGATTATATCGGGAATTAATTGTAATGTGAATGTTCGTAGATTGTTGTAGAATCCTGGAAACTTAATACCGTTTAAAGCGTTAACTCTTACATCTTCCACAACATTGACAACTTGTTTTATGAAGTAATATGGTAAGTCATATTTTTTTGAAAGGGCGTCTACGAGCTTAATAAAAGATAGTTCAAACGAACCGTAGCCTATGTGTCCACTCTCGTGAGCTACTAATCCTTGGGCCGAAGCTATATCATCTTTAATTTTTTTTGGTAGGTATATAAACTTTCCATCGGTAAAAGTAAGCTGTGAATTCTGGTTAAAGTCGATATGAATATCTTTCTTTCCACTAATTCTTTTTCCTATATTAATTAATGCAAATAAATCTGAGAAGTAATCTTTTTCGAATAGATCATATAAAACCGGTAATTTGACCACCACACTTACGTGAAAAATAAATCTATTAAACTAATTTAAAACTGGACAAACTCTCCTCATGAAATCCATCAAATCCTTATTCCTATTTCTATATAACCATTTTATATAAGTAAGTGTTATTTCTCCATTACATAGATGGTTGTGTTTTGTAATTTTTTTATAAACTTTATGATATCCAAGTTTTTCGGTTAACTGTATGTAATCTTTTAAGGATGTTCTATGATGATCCCAAAACCACTCGAAAAATTTCCACATTAGACTTCCGCTTTTATTTTTATACTTTTCGTTTCCTAATTCAAACACATATTTATCAACTTTACTTCTGAAGTTGCTAATAATTTTGGCTTCTGGAGCTCTCTGTAGAACTAAATCCTTACTTACACCAGGTTTCACCTTAGAGTTTGGGACCAAATATTTCCTTAGATTGTCTTCAAAGAGTTTTCCATCTAAAATCATTGCGATGCTTTTCTTTTCTTCTTGGTTCTCCCCGAGCTTATTGATAATAATATTTTCAATATTATATCTTAAATAATCTGGAGACATGTTTGACACGATTAAACAGAAGTTAACAATTAACCTAGTAGAGAATATTTTTGTTATCGAGAAATCTTTAATAGCTTGTTTTCTTATCTGTCTAGCAGCGTCTACTACGGTTTCAGCCACATTATTTTTGCATCCTGATAATTTTACAGCAATCTCAATTTCTTTCTGTTTTGCAGGATATGTTATTTCGGGGCAGACTAAGAATCGATCTTCAAAAGCTTCTTGAAGTTTATTAATACCGATGACACCCTTGTTCATTGTCCCTATAATCACAAGTTTATTTGTCTCTTTTAAACTATACCTTTCAAATCCCTTCGAAATCAAATTGATGTGGCTTTCTGAAAGCAAGGAATTTAACGAAATTTGTTCACTTTCTCTGATAGCGTTTATTTCATTTATAACAATAAAACTTATCCCATTATTGTTAGCGTCCTCAATAGCTCTAGTTAAAGGACCTTGATTGAATTTAGTATCCCCATTAAACAACTCCCAATTCCCTTCGATGTCTCTTCTATCGAGATCTGGTGAACCATCAATTATAAAATATGAAGAGTTGAATTCTTTAGCTAGAGAAGTCGCTAAGAGAGTTTTACCCGTTCCTGGAGGTCCGTGCAATAAAATTCCAATGCATCTGCCATTACTTAAAGAATTTATTAAGGCCTTCAAATAGTCAAATTCGTTCTTTTGCTGGATATATTCAATAGGTCTATTGATTGTTATATCTGAAATTTTTATCTCCTCCTAATAATATTTTTAGCTATCTAATTGAAATTTAGGAAATTACCTTAAGATAGATACTGCTGAATCTTGATTTTTGAATTTAAGGTAATTAATAATGGGTAAACGAATATATTTAAAAACTCACACGTTAGTGAATTTCAAATAAATCTGATAAAAATCTAAAATTTAGCGTTTTCAACCTAATTTTATAATAGAGTTAAAATAATAATGTATAACATCGTTCTAAATTTATTAAGACTAAAAGATTTTTATGAATAATGAGATTTGAACTTAAAGTTTTAAGAAGTGTATTACGGTGATTTAGAATGGATGATATTAGAGAAATATTAGATCGGTTGTTAAAAAAAGAGTGCTCAGTCGAAGAAGCAGTAAAACTTTTGAAAGCAAACGCTATTGAAGAAGTTGGAGAATTAGCTAAATTAGATATCTTTAGAAAGGTACGCACTGGTATCGTTGAGGTTATCTATGCCGAAAACAAGACACCTGAAGTAACTTTAGAGATAATTTACTCTTTTTTAAAAAAAAATAAGTTCGCCATTGTTTCTAGGTATAAAGATGAATTAATCCCTCTAATATCAAAAAAATTCAAAAATAGTGATCTTTATACCATAGATATAAACGAATTAGCAAATATCTTGATAATCAAAGAAAAAATTTATAGATTTGAAAGAAAAGGGGGAATTATAGGGATTATCACAGCTGGGAGTTCAGATATTCCCGTTGCAGAGGAAGCTAAAGTAATTGCTGAATCAATGGGTTGTGAAGTGATTACAAGTTACGATTTAGGAATTGCAGGAATTCACCGTCTTTTTTCACCTCTCAGTGAAATGATTAAGAGGGGAATTCATGTAATTATTGTATGCGCAGGGATGGAGGGAACTTTACCGGGAGTTGTGGCTGCACTAGTAGATATCCCTGTTATAGGAGTTCCAATTTCCAGCGGTTATGGTTTGGGAGAAAAAGGTATTGGTGCGCTAACTACTATGCTTCAATCGTGTTCCCCAGGATTACTTGTTGTCAATATAGATAATGGTTTTGGTGCTGGTGCATCAGCAGCCTTGATCGCAAATAAAATGCACAATTAAAGAATTTATCAATCTCCTCTTGTAAATAATCTTTTTTTAAAATATCTAAGCGTAAAGAGAAAGAAATTTATATAAGTAAAACTAAGATTTTGCATAATTAAAAATAAATTTACTAATAAATAATAAGTGTATATTATGGCACCTACAGCTGCTTCTATCGAAGCATTATCGAAATTGAGACAACTAAATCCTGTAACTGGATGGTATGTTGTAACTCTTTTAGTTATCGTTATGTATATATATGGTGTGGAGATCAAAAAAGCAAGAGAAACTAACAATTGGAGCACAGTCTTCGCTGGATTAACGTTATTAGGACTGGACCTTATTAATGAAGTATGGAACGGATTAGTTTTTGCCTTTTCTAACTACTCCGCGTTTTGGACTACACCGGGAGCAAGTGCTTATATAATTCTAATTGGCTGGAATATTGAGATTGCCTTTATGTTTTCAATAGGTGGAATAGTTTTTGCCAAATTCCTTCCTGAAGACAAAAATAAGAAGATGTTTGGATTACCCAATAGATGGGCAATGGCAATCGGCTTTACAATTTTTTCTGTATTTGTAGAGATTCTACTGAACCTTGGCAATTATTTAATATGGGAATATGTGTTTTGGAATTGGTACAATCCCATTTTGATATTCCTTATAGGATACTTTCACTTCTTTGTCGGAGCTTTTTATGTATACGACCTTCCAGAAAGGAAAGATAAAATTAGAGTCGTTATCATAATCTACGCCATAGGAATCGGCCTTCTTTGCATTTTTGGTCCCCTACTTATGCCTTTAGGTATATTTTAATTATAAAAAATTTCTTTTTCTATTTTTTTTTACAATTCACCACGATAAAAATATCAGATTCAATCGATCTGTTTCTTATCCTAAATCTATATTTGAATAATTCTACGATAAGGATAAAATAAGATTCATCCAATGATTAACCCAAATAGAGATTATTAAAAACTAAGGCATTTTTTAATATTATTACACCTTTTTCTTCGTATGTAAAAGTATAAATAGATAGATCAATATAATTATTATTGAAATTACTAATTCTTTAAAATCTAAAAAAAAAAAAAAATACTATATAGTTGAGACCAATGGTCACAACAGTTGAAAATTTTAAGAAGGCTAAAGAATTTTTTAAAAATGGCGATGTTCCTAATGCTCTAGAGCGTTTCGATAAAGTTCTAGAGCATTTTGATCAAGCAAAAGAACTTAATAAAACGGAGTTACTGCTCTTCCTTAACAATCTTTTACAACATTGTAGAGATAACAATCTTAATAACGAAGAAGCAATGGTTCTAAGAAGTTTAGGAAGAACTCATTCAAAGCTAAGGAATCATGTTGAAGGATTAAAATTCTCATATCAAGCGTTAAAAATTCAAAAGAAGATTGGAAAGAAGCTAGATATTGCTGAGAGTTTAGTCTTTTTAGCCGAAGACCTTGAGGTTTCTGGGGATTATGATGAGTGTATTGTAATATTTACCGAAGCTGCTGAAGTCTTCCATGAAATGGGGAAATTAAAAAAAGAAAAGGATGTTATCAAGGAAATTGACCGATTAAAAGCTTTTTCTAAAGAAATAGTGGAAGATGAATATATTATGAATAAATTTCATGTTGATAACTACTAAAACAAGTCGATTATAGCCATTTAATTAAAAAAATTTCTATTTTTTTCTTTTCTCTTTTTTTTATGTTAAACTAATTTAATTATTGTTTCTAAAGTGTTTTTCAACTTCAGGTTGGCAATAAATTAGAATCTCTTTAAGTGGTAAATTTGTTTGCTTGCTAATTCTTCTAACATCTTCAAATTCGGGTTTTACATTAATTACTTTAATATTATCTTCCAACTTAATATAAGAGATTTTAAAATTCAACTCGTATATATTGTTGTTTATTTCAATCGTGCCCTTCTCAAATTTTCGGTCAATACAAATTCGATTAGTGGTATAAAATCTAACCCCCAAAGTGCCCAACTCAAGTAGAGCTTTATAGATTAAATCGAAACTATGTTTTGGATCACACAAAATTTTAATGATATGCCCAGGTCGGTTTTTTTTAGTTATGCTCGGTATAATTTGAATATCAAGAATTTCTTCATGTTCTAAAGCTTGAACGAAATTCCCCAATATTTCTCCTGAAACATCATCAACAGCCGTTTCTAATACGGTTACCTCTTGGACATAATCTTTCAATGGATTCTGAGCCTGACTAATAGCTGGTTCTTCTAGTACACCATAAAACAATCTCAAAATGTTTGAAAAATCCTTAAAGTCTTTTTGCCCCGTGCTGCTAGATACCTTTAATACGTTCATTTGGTTTAAATGTTCAGAAAAAATAGGATTTAGATTAACCAAAAGTGCTGCGCCTGTAGGAGTTACGAGTTCACTCTCAATAGGTCCTCCTATAACGATTAATTTAGATCGTTCGAAAATCTTTACAGTTGCTGGAGCTGGTACTGGTAAAATTCCATGCGCAGTTTTTATATTCCCTCCTCCTAACGGTATCTTACCACAATAATATGTAAAATCTCCAGAAAAACCTCCTAAGTTATCTAGTGCTTTGGTTACTCCTAGTATGTCTATCAATGTGTCAACAGAGCTTAATTCGTGCAAATGGATGTTTTTAACGATATCTCCATGAACCTCTGCTTCCGCTTTAAATAATGTTTCTAAAACACTCCTAGCATATTCTTTCGCTGATTTGGAGAATTGCTTATCGTTAAGAAATCGATCCAAAGCATTAGTAAGTTCATCCGGAGTTCTATGGTTTTTGGATTCTTTTATCAATAATTTAAGGCGATTAACTTCCACCCCCATTCTTTTTAACTCTAATAATTCAATATCCAATTCAGAAACTCCTTTTAAGTAATTTTTCAATTCCTTTAAATCTGAAAGAATTTTTTTTGACTCATCATTTAAATTCAATAAAGATGCCAAAAACATATCCCCGGAGATTCCTGAGTTTATCGCGTCAATATATAAAGATTTCATATCAATTTTTCTCACATATATAGAAATAGGTAAATTTTTACCTAATATTATAAATAAGTTAACAATACTAAAAATAATAAATCGTAATTATATTATATTAAATTGTAAGCAATATCAATTTAATAATTATAAATTTAAGAAATAATTTTTACTATATAACTATGAGTGAACTTCAAACTTTGAAATGCTATTTAAATCAGTTACCTGCAACTATTATTCAACTTTTAGGGCTTGAACCTCCTACTGGAAACATTCCAGGGCCAGTCCAATCGGTTGTCGATATGTATCAAGGTATTGAGAGAATTTCCGTGAACACAATTGATAATTTTGGTTTATTTGAACTCACTTATCATAAACCTCAATTCATGATTACTAATTCTCAAGCAATGTTACTCCTTTCGACTAAAAATCCTTATACTCTGGGAGTTTTACATCAAATTATGTATGGAGGATTCGATTATGAACAGAATGGGTTTCATTTGTTAAGATTTTTAAATGAACACGGAAAAAAATCATGTTTTGTAGGGAGAAAGAAAGATATAGAAAGATACGATGGAGGGACTCATTCAGTCCCAAAAGAAACGGATATGGCTACATGGGTGGAATCTGCGAAAGTAATTAACAATTTTGAGCTTTCTTGGATGCATTATTTGGATTTTGAAAATCTACACAAACAACAACAGGCACTTAAACAGAGAACACCTGAGGATTTAATTGAGAAGTTAATTTTACGTACTGATAAATGGATTTTAGGTAATTACAAACAACTTAGAAATAATTCTTTGATGATAATATTAGGAGACCACGGAAGAGTGAAGTTAAACTTAGAATATTCTGGTAAGATAGCCCAGTGGAGGGAAGCAAGCGTACCAATCGCTATCTTAATAAAAAAATAATTTTGGTAATTTTTTTTAAGAAACTTAAGATGTAAAAGATGGAGGAATATAAACGCTTTACAGTGTCTCTTCCTAAAGATTTATACGAAAAATTTGAGACATTTAGGAAAAGAATTGGTATTTCAAGATCAGATAGCATAAGAAAGGCAATGTATTCATTAATGTTAAGTGAAGAAAATATCCCTTTTGCTTCAGGAAATGTTGTAGGCTGTATACCTATTATTATTACGCATGAACATTTTACTGGAAAACAAGAAAAGGAAGTCTCACATGAACACTCACAGAATATCAATCATGACAATGAACATCATACCCATGAATACGATTCCGGACCTATATATGCTTCAGTCCAGCAAACGGACGAGATCAGAAAAAATGATATTCAACACCACTTTTACGATGTAATTACATCAACTATGCATGTCCATCTAGAATTTGATAAATGTTTGGAAATAATTGCTGTTTCAGGACCGTATAACCGAGTTAAAAAGCTTAAAGAAGATTTACAAAAGCTAAAAAGTATCATTTCGATTGATTTATTTATAATAGATAAGGAAATTACATCGCAACCTGACGAGTAATTCGAAAGTCTGAATTAAATATTAAAAGGAAGAGAAAAGAATAAAAAATTTCTTTCAACGATTTAAAAAATAAGGATAAGGCGATTTATGAAGAATTTTTTATTCTATTAGGTCGTGTAAATTGTGTGTGTTAGATATATTGAACTTCTTCTAAATTAAAAAGAGATATACAGTGAGAAATTATTAATTTTCTTGCTCTAAAAAAAAAAATAAGATAAAAAATTATTAAAATAAACTGTTATTATTTTTGTGTAAAATCCGCAAACTAAGAGTTTTGTTCTAAAGATCTTTCTCTTGGACAGTCT
>JAHQWP010000014.1 GCA_029856235.1 Promethearchaeia archaeon | reverse complement strand
ACCTTATATTTCCACTCACGGTTTTTGAATTGGGAGAGCTTTTTATCTATTTGGGAAAAAGAGCTTTTTTAAAATAACATACTTAAGGTTGGAATCTGAGCTTTTAATTTGTAACTACTTAAATCTTTAATTTGGGCATAAAGAAATAGTTTTATAAAGTAAAAAGTCTAATTTTTATTATTAAAATTAGGAAATTAATGAAGTTAGAAGAAGGTATTATTTATGTGTCAATGGTGTATGTCTCATGGAGCGGGTAAAAAGTGGTATATGAACGCCAGAAATTACTCCAATGAGTTAGCGGAAGAACACAATATGAAGGATTACTTAACCGAGCAATGGATGAATTTTGAGCAAGTTTTTATCAGAAAAATAATGGGTTTCTCATCTAAAAGTTTAGGATACAAATTAAAGATGCCAGTTATAGGGAAGGTGCTTCGATGGAGAGCTGAGAATATGATTCATAGCGAAAAAAAACGCAGAAACCCTGTGAGAGCTGATGGTCATTTCGGTCAAGTGATTCCTTTAGAAGATGCTCAGATTATTATGTCAGAATTAGCTGCTGAGCCTATAATCTGCAATTATTGTATGTGTCGATGGATGCAGAGAAAAAAGAAGGAAGCTGTATGTATCAACTTTGGTGTCTTGTCAGAGGTTCTTGAAAAACTACCACGTTTTATACCAAAAGAAAGAACGGTTAGGATTGATCGTGAAACAGCGGTAGAAAAATTAGAAGAGTTTAATAAAAAGGGATATATTTCTACGGTATGGTTCCAACCAGTACCCTATATAAACGCTATATGCTCTTGCGAGAGTCCAGAGTGTGGAGCATTTACTTTACGGAATAATTTTGATTTAATGGCTATGTATAAAGCTGAATACATCATTCAATTAGATCAGGATAAATGCCAAGGATGTAAATCTTGCGTTGCTATGTGTCAACTAAATGCCATTCGATATATTCCCTCAATGAATAGAGTAATCATTGATTATAACAAATGTTTTGGTTGTGGTGTCTGTCGTCATGCATGTAAACACGATGCTTTAAAATTAATTCCCAGAGAAGAATATCCTGGATTTGATGGAACCTACTAGGTGATTATATGAGTAAAATTAAGAAAACTAAGAAAAAGAAAAGGACTAAGATAAAAATCGATTATACTAAATGCGGAGAAAATGGTAAAGTTGACCCTAGAGATTGTGGATTGTGTATGAGAGCTTGTGATCCCGCTGTTTTCGTTATGCACGAGACGATAGGCACTGAAAAAAAGCAAATAGATCCTCATGATCCGCAAGATTGGAGGATTACACCTATTTGGGACTCACTATGTAGTCGTTGTTTTAAATGTGTAGAAGTTTGTCCCGAAAATGCGATTACAATTACTTTTTAAACAGTTAAATTCAAAAATCTTTGAAATTATATTATTTTTGAAGTATGCCACGAAATTTTGATCCTAAAGAAATAGAGATAGGTCTTAGATTACCAACAATAATAGCACCTCTGAACTCCTTTTTTATTCGGATGTCATTTTTTGTTGATTATATTTATTCTCCCCTATTGAAAACGTTTAAACTTATAGGACGTTTTACAAGGCTCCGGAGAATGAATTTTATGCCAGAAAACGACGTGAGAAGATTAAAAGAAGTTTTAATTGAACTTGAAGATGGTGGAAAACTAGCAACAGACATTTATTTACCTAAAGAGATTTACAATAAGAAAGGTAAAGAAGCGACAATTTTAGTGAGATTACCTTATTGGAAAAATCGACTTAGTATCCTGGGATATTTTTTAGCTTCTAAGGGGTATGTGGTGGTAATTCAAGACATTCGAGGATGTGCTGGATCGAGCGATTATGGAACTAATTCGCTTTATTTCTACGAACGGAAAGACGGACTAGACACTTTGCATTGGATTTCGGAACGATTTTGGTACAATGGGAAAATTGGTATGTGGGGGTTGTCATATTTAGGTATAACACAGCTGGCTGTTTCTTGGAGCAATGAAAACTTACTCACGTGTCTCAATCCAATTCATAGTTCTTTTTCAAATGTTTTTTGGCATCCTGGTGGACTATACCCTGTTGGACTTTCGGGAGCTGTGTATTTAATAATGCTTTCTACTGCAACAATGAAAAATCTATCAACTATGGATTTCGACCAGTGGGACGAGGAGGGATTGTACAAAAAACTGTTTTTTAATCCATCAAGTAGCTTTTACAACGAGCCGCTTAGTTCTAAAAAACCTAAATTATCAGATCTCGCAACTGTTCAAAGTCCTAAATACCTGATTAAAATGATGAATAGTGTCTATAAAACAAAAGTAGATGTGTCGAAAAAGGATCAAGGGTCTTTCTTAAAACTTATCAAAAAAATATTTTACGAACGAGACTTATTTCATAATTATGATTTATCTCCTTATGTATTTGGGCTTAATTACGAATTTGATTCTCCTATGTTATTTATTGGGGGCTGGTATGACATGTTCATTGAACATATGATGCGAGACGTGAAGCTAATTAAAGAAGCAGCCCCAACTTTTTTCAAAGACAAATTCAAAATGATTATAGGACCTTGGTCTCATATAAATATGGAAAAATTATTTATCAAGCCTTTAAAATATACGAATTTAAAAGATGATTTTGCTTTCTTTAAGAACATACTCCCATTTTGGTGGTACGACTCGTGTCTGAAAGGAAAGGAATCAGATTTATCAAAAATACCACTTATACAGGCCTTTATATTAAATAAAAATATTTGGAGAGCTTTCAATAATTGGCCGCCGTCCTCCGCAGAAATAAAGTTATACCTACACTCGAATGGGAAGAGTAATAGTTTATTAGGAGATGGAATGCTCTCTAAAATCGTTCCAGAAGAAGAACTCCCTGACATATTCCAATTTGATCCTTCTGATCCTGTTATGACAAGGGGAGGAAGAAACCTGTTTTTATTAAGTGGCGCTCAAGATCAGACTGATATCGAGAAACGAGATGATGTGTTAGTATATACATCTAAAACTCTCGAAAAAGGCTTAGAAGTTATTGGTGAAATAAAAGTAATACTCTATGCTTCTACCTCCGTGGAAGATACCGACTTTATGGTAAAATTGGTTGATGTTTACCCCGGCAATAAAAAAGCTGTAAATATAGTTGATTCAGGAGTTAGAACCCGCTATCTTAACGGTGATTTAAATGATCCTAAGTTAATTACTCCAAATGATATATACAAGTATGAAATTGTAATTGGTACAACTGCAATTTATTTTCCTAAGGACCATAAAATCCGGTTAGAAATATCTTCCAGCAACTTTCCTCGTTTTGATGTAAACTCCAACTTGGCTGGTAAGGAAACGGAAGGAAATTATATGATAGCGTCTCAAACTATACGTCATGATACGGAACATCCATCTCATCTGATTCTTCCTATATTTATGGAGGATGAAAAAGATTAGTTAATCTACTAGAATTTGCTTATTCAAACTTTAAATGTTTAGCTGTTTTGTAGAGATAATTGAAATAAAAATTGCTAGCGGGACCAAATGCGATGTGATCGGTATCTACCCCGAAATAACTCAATCCTTTAAAAATTTCTTGTGTTAAAATAATGAATGCTTCTTCCCCTTCATCCATTACTATACTTGTTCCAAAAAGTTGGTCTCGGGAACGAATCTCGCATATTTTGGAGTATTTTTTTTCAATGATTTCTACGAATTTTTCATCTTTCACAGCTTCTTCTTCTATTAACAGTTTAATGTCTGTTACTCCTCGAGCCCTTGCTTTTTTGATTCCATCATAAAAAAGCTCTAGAAATTCATAATATGGTGCCACAATATAAAGTGAATTCTTAGCGTTATCAATAATATTCATACTTCGATTTATGCAGACATCTCTTCCACGATGAATATATAAAGCAACTTTAATAGGCGTATCGTGCGATTCATAAATAGGAGTAAGATTTCTAATAATGTCGTTCGAGTGTTTATCAAAGGTTATACTATGAATTTTTTTGGCAATTATTAAAGCCTCGTCAGGGCTTTTTGCGAAATATCGGCTAGGTCTTGATTCCTCCTCTTTTATTATCCACTTCTTTTCTTTCTCTAGTTGGGTCAATATATTGTAAATTCTAGAATAGGGAACTGAACTTGCATCAGAAAGCTCCCTAGCATCCATAGGTCCTTTTGAGATTAGGGTTAGATAAATGGCAATCTCGTAGTCCGTTAAACCTATAGCGCGTAAAGCGTCCTTAACATTATCGGGAGTTTCTTTCGACATTATTCTGTACTGCAAAACAAAATTTTCTCAACTTAATAAGAATTTTGTTAATTAATAATTTAATTAATACTACATACTATATATAATAGTATTCGTATTATTTTTTAACCATTGCTTTTAACCCTTGCGGGGTAAGTCATCTTGCGACTAAAATTTTTTCGCAAAAATCATTCTTTTTTTAAATTAAAGTTAAAAATATATTTGTAAAGATACTGCATGTACTAGGTCATCCTCCTCCAGCGTCTTCAAGAGACACATAATACACTACTATCATAGATATGAGAATGGTAGATGCAATTATTAAAACTGCTAGAATAACATAGAGGATGATTTTATTAGTTCTATCGTTTTCAAATAATTTCAACGGCATAGATGAACCTCTTTTGATTTCTTATATATATTAGTTTCAGAGATATTAATAGATTTTACTTAAAATTTTTTAATCTAAACCACTGGTCTTATCCTTTCAACGGTGTATAATTAAAGGTTTATTAATATTGTATAAAATAAGTTTTTTTAACTCTGATTCAATTATTTGATATTAGATAAAAATAAGAAGATTGTAAAAGAATGGAGATTAATCTTAGAGAAGCAAGAAGCGTCATAACGAAAAGCAACATTCCTGAAGTTGATTTTGTTATTAATCCTTATATCGGGTGCCAACACGGGTGCATCTATTGTTACGCTGAATTCATGATAAGATTTACTGGTCACAAGGGAGATAAATGGGGTGAATTTCTGGACATCAAAACTTTTGATTTTGACAAGATTAAACCAGAGAGGTATGATGGAAAGAGAATACTTCTTAGCTCGGTAACCGACCCCTATCTTCCCTCAGAGTTAAAGTATGAAAATACTCGAAAGATTCTTGAAAAACTGGTTGGTACAAAAGCAGAGATTTCAGTTTTAACTAAATCCAAATTTGTTGCACGAGATATTGATCTATTCAAGAAATTCGAAAATCTTGAAGTAGGGATATCTATTAACACATTAGACAAAGAATTTGCTAAACTTATTGAAAAAGGTGCTTCTAGGCCTCATGAAAGATTAAAAGCATTAAAAGACATCCACGAGAATGGGATCAGAACATACACCTTTATATCTCCATTTTTCCCCCAGATTACAGATTATAAGGCAATAATTGAAGAATCAAAAGCCTTTACTGATTCGTATATGTTTGAGAATTTAAATTTCAGACCTCACAATGTCCCAAGAATCTTTAAGGTGATTAAAGAGCAATATCCTGACTTAGTACCTATCTATCAAGAGTTCAGAAAGGACAAATCTCTATGGGATTTAATTGAGTCTGAGATAGAATCTTACTGTAAGAAACTACAACTCACGTATAAAATTGAATTCCATCATGGAGGATTTTCAAAAAGCTAATGGAAAGGTAAATTCAGAGTCTGATTTCACTGAAAATTCCTTTAAAAAATTAAAAAAAAGAATTATATTTTGATTAATTCTTCAAAACTAAGTTTTGGTTCTTATATCTATAAATGTTTATTATTGATAAGAAGGTAATAATTGTAAATAGTATGAGAAGTGGATAACTTGGTATTATAGGGTTATCTATAAAGAGAGATGATATACTAATTTCTTTAAAATAATACCCATTTTCCTCTATTACATTTTCCCCTCCACGATGGACACTCGCAAGTTCTTCTTCAAGATTAAAAAAATATCTTTGATTAAAATTGTGGTTATAGAAAAGATGACAGTTCAGGTTGACAAGATCAAAGATATTACTATATTTTGTTGCATAATCACCTTCAATATGCACAGCATCTAAAACTTCTCTACAGGCATCAACCGTAAGATTTTCCTCACTTGTTATGTCCTCAAGCATGTTACATGCTGTGGTATAACGAATACAGGGATAATCACCATTGTCATAATTTGCGAGATTAAAATTAGTAGACACTAAGTAATGAGAACTAACTTTCCGTGTAAAATTAAATTCTCCCTCTGGACCAACACTTACAACCACTGAGTCCCCTGAAGCATCTGCTGCATGAACTTGACAGCCCCAAGAATCACCTAAATAATGAGAGAGGAACCAATCAATCACCTCACTTACATTCTGACATTCAATCAAAATCTGCGCTCCCAAACTCATGTATTTCGGTTCTAGCTCAGGATGAGGATTCATGGATACTGTTGGCAGCCCATTTCCATCTAAACATAACCCTTGATCATTCATCCCACCCTGTATATGCCCATCAGTAGGATCATTATTATATTTAAAGCCAAAACCAACACCTCCATAAGTAGTTATACTTCCATTTGGAGTAGTAATTTCTTGAGAAGGTGCGAGCCACATATATGTTCTTGTTAAACAATAATCCTCATTATTACCAAAAAAAACCTTATTACTATGATTTACCGAAAATATGGTACAAGAATTAGGGTAAATCGTATTCTGAGGGAGATATGACTGTTTTATCTGTGTTGTGAAAGATAAATTTGGTAAGATCAAGTATAGAAGAAATATTAGTGTAATACCAGTAAGTAATATTCTTAAGTACTTAAGACGGTTTATTTCAAATACTTGTACTTTCATAGTCTAAAAGCTTTAACATTAGTTTAAAAAACTTATATAGACCAATTTTTCTTTAGTTTCGATAAAAAAAATTATTTTTTTTTGGTTGGTGTGGCGGTAAATTGGATGTATTTATAGATATACTTTTTTTGGTTTGGGTTCGATTTTTCGCTTATTTGTATTTTCCTCCGTTTTAAGAGACACACGGTTCGAGTCGTTCTAAATTTTGTCCTAAATTCCTATGAAATTGGAATGGAATGGTAAATTCAGGGTTTGATTTCAATGAAAATTCCATTGAAGCAAATTTTTAAATTGAGATTATAGTTCAGATAGAAATAACAATTCTAATGCAAGATTGTTAAAAATTCTAAAAAATTCTTCTACATTTTTATTCCGTGGGGCTTCATTTTGTTGAGATTGGGTTGAAAGTTACAAGTAATTTTGTTTATCTTTATTCTTAGCACTTAAAATGGCAACAGTAATAAAAACAATAATTATCAATAAAAATTCTCAGGTATAAAAGAGTGGTGTGAACACGCGGACCATATAGTATTCTATATCCATAGATTAACTATTGATGTATGAATATTTAAATACTCATCTAATTAGGGGGCTGATCAGTAAATTTCATCGATATACATCTTCAAAGTGTCTAGATCTTCAAAGTAAAATAGACTCTCATTTTCTTTAAAAAATGGAGTTAAGAGCCCTCCTCTCTTTAAAACTTCAGTGATATCAATATCTTTCAAGACGAAAACTTTAGTTTTTTCATAATATTCCTTAAATGAAAGAATTATTCCCATCTCAATCATATGCCCTCCCTTATCATGTTCGATGATCATAATGATTTCATCTGAGAATTTAGCAATAAGGTCAAATTTTAGAATGAGGTTTTCAAGATGAGTGCGTCTAAATTCTTTTTCAAAGAATCCAAGATTATTTTCATTCTCATTTATTATCTTTTGCACTTCTTGAAGGTTAGCAAGCGTATCATCATTGTAAGACCCACATATAAAGATTTTACGCTTTAAAAGGTCGAATATAGAAAAAACGCTTATAAATTCGTCTAAGAATTCATCCCATGCACTATGATGAGAGATCTCCATAAAATTCCCCCTAAAATAGCTAAACATATTAGAAATTCATTTATTCTATAAATTATTATATGTCAATGATAATTGACTCTATTAGATTTGAGTTAGATTTAAATATCTAGCAAAACATATCTAATTTGGATATTAACGAAAAAACTATTATAAATAATAGGAGTGAGATAATTTGAAACTACCCCTAAAATTTGAAAATAAAAGAAAAGATCTGGAATTTATTTCAGAAAAAACTCGTTATAAAATTATCCTGACTTTATTGGCAGAGGAAAGCCTTTCATTCATTCAACTAAGAGATCTCCTATCGTCAATCCCTGAAAATAATTTGAATTATCACATAAAAATGTTGAAAGAAAATGGTTATTTAAAAAATAAAAAAGTTCAAGATTATAAACGCTCCGAACCAAGGTCATTCTATTCCTTGAGTAATCGTTCTATTGATCTTCTTCAAGATTTGGGATTAACCGATGTGAAGCTTGAATTACACGCTTTATTGCATTCTTCAACAGACGAGATAGGAGAGTAAATCTTTAGAGCTAATTATTCAATTCTTTCGACTTTGAAATAAACAGGTCGGAACCAGTCAGTACAACTGGTTACAGCTACACCTTTTTTATTCATTCCCAAAATATTTCCTCCTGAAGCGATTAGATTGATATCATTTCGAATATCTGCCCAGGCCCAATCACAAAATCCTTCAGGTATAGAGGCTAAATTAGGATCAATAATAAATTCCTGCTCATTTTCGAATTTATCACAAGCCTTCATTCCTTTGTATTCTTCTACAATAAACTCATCAATTAAATCTTTATTAAGCGTTCTTTTGATAATAGTAATTTTAATTTTCGGCAATTCCATTTTAAATCACCCTTATGAATAATTGAAATTATTAATTTTTCCTTATAATATTATCCGGTATGTGAACCGTAAATGTACATTCCGTATCGTTATTAAGAGCAGATTTTACGGGTTTAACTTTTACAGATTGTTCAAAAATCTGGTCCCAATAAAGTTTATACCAACCAGCACTACAATGGCAGAAAGAATTTGATAGTTGATCATCAGTCCCTTCTTTCAAGGCTCCACGAACCCAAGGACAATAACAAAGATAAAATTTTTTCAACTTATCATCCTTAGCGTTTAAAAATTTCTTGGTTTGATAGGGAATTTTAGAGATATAAATTAGATCGTTTTTTCTTATACCAGAACCAAACATTTGGTTATTTTTTATAAAGTTGATTACCTCATCATCTACTTTCTGAGCGAATTCTAAAGTGCCATCGTCTCTGTGTTTTTCAAGTCGCTTTATCATATCTTGATGCTTTTTAAGTAAAAAACCATCAATTCCCAATTCAGCGAGAAGCTTTTTATCCCCTTCAATATCATCAGGTGGACGACCATGAAGACAAGGTGAAAGAAGTTCGATGAGAGATTCTTTACCAATAATATCTTTCATTCTTCTCATAATGGTTTTAGTAAAATCAGGTTTTTTTTCTGGATGCACTCCTAATGGTGGAATGACTAAATCTTTAAAAATTTCATCCCTTGTTTTTTCACCATGAACTTCAGCGATTCTTGTATATAGAGTATCCATTGCGTTATAAGATTCAACTATATCTATAGTTTCGGTTATAAAGTCATATCTCTTGCTATAATTAGCATAACTTAGAATAGCTATTAAAAAATCTAGAACGCTATCATCATTTTTAGAGGTTAAATATTCAGTATATTCGACAAGCTTCTTGGGATTTACTGTGTCGAGGTCTAGACTTTCTTTTAAGAGATATATCTCATAGGCTCTCAGCTTTGAAAGAAATTTATTCACTGTATCTTTTTTGGTTTTTTTCTCTTCTAAAAATAATTGAAAATTCCTTTCATCCATTTTTTAATTATATCTTTGTATCTTAATATCTTTTATTTATTGGCTTAAAAGAAAAAGGACGAATAAGATATAATAAAATGGGGCTAAATCTATTTAAATTTAAAAAAATAGGGAAATTTATCGATTTAGTATGGTTGATAATCTTGGGGGAAAAAAAAACTGCTGTATCAAATCATCTAACTCAATTATTAGAAACGAATCTAATAGAAAAAGATTAGGGAATATATAGAATCAGTGGAGACGGAATAGAATTTATGAAAGCCGTCGATTCCGCTTTCCAAAAATCCCCTACAAGACAAATGAAGAAATTTCAAGATCTACAAAGTAGAAATATTTCCAATTCATTTTTAAACAGATTTAGCCAGTAAAGTCCAGAAGAAGGTTATCAATTTCTAAAATATAAACAGTTAAGTAATAAGGGATAATTTTATTATTTTATAAAATATCTTTAAGTTGGATTTTCATGGCTATTAAAAAAGGCGATATTATCAAAGTCGCGTATGAAGGAAGATTAGAAGACAGAACGATATTCGATAGCACCGAACTTCAAGGAGGAGAGCCGATAAAGTTTGAAGTTGGGGCGAGAATGTTGATTCGAGGCTTTGATAAATCTGTAATCGGGAAAGAAGTAGGGGACGAGTTTGAAATTACTTTGAGCCCTTCCGAAAGTTATGGCGAGATTGACCCCCTCTTAGTACAAACTATCAGTAAAGATCAATTACCGGAAGATTTAGACCCCGAAGAAGGAATGATGCTCGGAGTTGGTGACGCTAATGGCACTCATTCAATGGCTTGGGTCAAAGAAGTTGATGAGGAATTTATTACAATTGATATGAACCATCCCCTTGCGGGAAAAACGCTTCTTT
>JAHQWP010000013.1 GCA_029856235.1 Promethearchaeia archaeon | reverse complement strand
CAGATTATATATTTGAACAAGCCGAAACCGTTTTTAACAGCGCGAAAGCTATACCATCTCAGCCAGCTATCGAACGTAGGAGTCAAGAATTAGGGTTACCCCCTGTTTCAGAACCAAATGTAAGTGAGATACAAACTTTACTGAAAAATTTAGGGATTTTGGACAAAAATGAATTAAGGACAAAACTCACTAAAATCCATCAGTTAAAAGAATAAGAATAACTAGCGTAAGGATTGATAGTTCATATCACTCATATTTTTTCTTGTTTTCTTATAGGATTTTCATCTGTATTTTCAGATACAAATTACATGAAAGGTTATAGTTTATTTAGACAAAATATAAATTTTATTGATAATTTGATTATTAAAATAGCAAAAAAATAATACATTATAAAAATTAATTAAAAATTCTATTAGGAGAAAATTATGTTCCAGCAAGCAGGAAGGGGCTACGATATGGCTATAACTCAGTTTTCACCTGAGGGTCGTCTTTTTCAGGTTGAATACGCCATAGAAGCCGTGAGAAGAGGAACAACGGCTATTGTTTGTAGAAATAGTAACTCTGTTGTGTTTACTGTTGAGAAAAAAAGTTCAGAACTTCAAGAAGTTATTGGTTCTGAGAAAATTTTTAAAGTAGACGATCATATTGGTGTAGCCATTGCAGGTTTAACGGCAGACGCAAGAGTCTTAGTTGATAAAGCTCGCGTCCAAGCTCAAGTTAATATTTTGAACTATGATGAAAGAATTTCTGTTAAAGATAGTACCCTTAATATATGCGAATACCTTCAGCTTTTTACTCAGAATGCTGGAGTACGCCCTTTTGGGGTGAGCTTCCTCATAGCTGGAGTTGATACCAATGGAGAAGCTTCCTTGTATCTAACGGATCCAAGTGGAGCTATGTGGGGTTATAAAGCTTTTGCGATTGGGTCGGGAGCGACTGAAGCAAGAGCTTACCTTGAGGAAAATTATAAAGAAGATATTAGTGATGAGGAGTTAAAGTTATTGCCATTAAGAACTTTGAAGGAATTAATGGGTGATAATTTAAGTAAGGATACATGTGATGTAGCTTTCATTATGAAAGACGATGCAAAATTTAAATTATTAAGTAATCAAGAAAAGGAAGATTTGTTGAGCAAAATATAATCTTCTAAAAATATTTATAATTCAAGGTTAAACCTCATCAGCGTTTATCTAATAATAGAAGGCAAAATGCGTAAACAAGCGAGATAATTTTATACACTGATTAGAGTTAAATATCTATGATAGACAGAGCTAGGATAGATTTGGGCGGATTCATCATTGGACGCATTGCAAAAGAAGGTCGAACATTTGAGATGCTGTTAGCGCCAGATAGAGCTTGGGAAGCAAAGAAAATAATACGAGAAGAAATCAATAAGCGTCTTGTTGACGGAAAAGAAAAATCTCGCGTTTCGGTTGAAGAACTTTTAAAAAATCCTAAAATCTCTATAGAGTTAGTTTTCGAAAGCTTTATTGTGTTTGAGGATTTGAGAAGAGGAAAAAAAGCTACCGATGGTGATATGGAAGCTGTTTTTGATACTAGTGAAGGTAGAATCATTGCGTGTCATATTTTATTAGATGGAGATATTCAATGGACTCGAACGCAAAGAGATGAAGAGAGAGAGAAAAAATTAAAACAGATTATAACTATCATAACTAAAAATGCGATAAATCCACAGAATAAAAAACCACACCCTTATCAGAGAATAGAAAAAGCTATAGAAGAAGCTAAAGTTAAAGTTGACTTAATGAGAAATGCGGAAGAACAAGTTGACGATGTTCTTAAACAAATACGCGCAATTATCCCTATTAGAATGGAGCAAGTAGAGTTAGCTCTAAAAATTCCATCAGACTTTACAGCAAAAGGTTATAATATCGTAGCACAATTAGCTCAGATTAAGAAAGAGGAGTGGCAATCGGATGGATCGTGGGTATCAGTAGTAAGTTTACCGGCGGGTTTGCAAATGGAATTAATAGATAAATTGAATAAGTTAACTCATGGAAGAGTTCAAACAAAACTTATGAAAGCCTAACCAGAAATTAATTAGCTAATTTTTGTTAGTATTTATTTTTGTACAGCTATGGTTAAGAAAATGTAAAATTATAAGATGAGAGTGAAAATAAATGGAACGTGAACAAGATGAATCTATTGAAGAATCTAACACAGAAAATAACGAGACTGAAGATGTCGATGAATTTGAAGGTGATGAAACTTCTCGCGATGTTGTAGTCCCTGGTGAAGTATTATCAGAAGATACTACGAATTTTCTTCCTGGAAGAGGGACGATTTTCAATAAGGATAGAACAAAGATAATATCTTTAAATATCGGTTTGAAACAGATTCAAAGAAATTATATTAACGTCATTCCGCTTCGAGGATTCTATACGCCTAGACCAGGAGATAAAATCATCGCATTAGTTACTGACAAAAATCCTGTGAAATATAGATGCGACATTAACTCGAAAGAAGAAGGAATTTTAAAGCCGAAGAACACGGTAAAAAGAGGAAAACCAAGAGGATTTAGGGGTGGAGCTCCAGATCGTGATGACAATTCAACTGAGAAGTATGAGATTGGAGACATACTGATTGTAAAAGTTCTTTCAGCAGATAGACTAAATTCACCAGAATTAACAACAGTGGGTAAATATTTAGGTAAAAGACGAGATGGTTTGGTTATCTCAATTGACCCTCCGAAAATACCTCGAGTGATTGGACGTAGTGGTTCTATGATTAAGATGTTAAAAAATTTGACAAATTGCAATATCTTTGTAACACAGAATGGTCGTATATGGTTAAAAGGTGAAAATATTTCCCATGAAAGATTATTAATTGATGCGATAAGAAAAATTGAAAAAGAAGCCCATACAGTTGGGTTAACAGACAGAATGTCTAAATATATTGAAAATGAAAAAATGAAAAGAGGTATAAATTAAATGCCATTAATTATTAAAGACGAGTACCCAGAAAAGTTATTTCGTGAAGACGGTAAGAGACTTGATGGCCGAGATAAACACGAATTAAGACCAATAAAAATGGAAGTAGGAGTTTTAGAAAATGCTGATGGTTCAGCGTATTTAGAGTGGGGCAACAACAAGATTTACGCTGCCGTTTATGGCCCTAGAGAAGTCCATCCTCACCATTTAGCAAAGCCCGATAGAGGTATTCTAAGGGTTTTTTATAGAATGGCGACTTTTTCTGTATTTGATAGAAAACGCCCTGCACCCGGACGTAGGGAAAAAGAAATATCTATGGTTATAACTGATTGCTTAGAACCAGTTCTATTTCTCGAACTTTATCCCGGGACTTCCTTTGAAGTATTCATTAATGTAATGGATGCTGATGGCGGAACACGATGTGCTTGTACTACAGTAGCAGCTTTAGCGCTTGCAGATGCAGGTGTTCCAATGAAGAGCTTAGTAACCGCCGTTGCAATGGGAAAAATCGATGGAGAATTGATTACTGATCTTTCAGGAATAGAAGATAAAGCTGGCGAAGCGGATTTACCTTGTGCTATGACATGGTTTAACGAAGAATTGTCGTTACTTCAATTTGATGGGAAAATGGATTTAGAAGAGTTTAGCAAATGTTTAACTTTAGGTAAAGAAGCTCTTACCAAAATTCATGAAATTCAACTAGACACGCTAAAAAAGAAATATATTGAAATCCAGGAAGAACTTAAAGGAGGAGAGAACGAACAATGATGAACATAAAAAGAGTTATTTCAACAATTGAAAAGAATTATATTCTTTCTAATTTAAAAAAAGGAGAAAGAATTGATGGAAGAGATCTTTGGGAATACAGAGATTGGACTATTAAAAGTGATGTTATTGCCTCAGCAGAAGGTTCTGCTGAAGTAACTTTAGGAAAGACAAAAGTAATTACCGGATTGAAGTACGATGTGGGTACACCATTTCCCGATCTACCAAATGAAGGCGTCTGTACATTTATGGCAGAGTTATTACCTTTAGCATCTCCTCTATTTGAAAGAGGCCCTCCAGACGAACAATCAATTGAACTAGCACGTGTAGTTGATCGAGGAATTCGACATGCAGATTGCGTCCAAACCAAGAAATTATGCATAAAGGAAAAAGAAGCAGTGTATATTCTATTTGTAGATATTTATGTGATAAATTATTCCGGAAACCTAATTGATGCTGGAGGCGTAAGTGCTTTAACTACATTAATTTCAAGCCGGATTCCAGAAGGAAAATGGGAAGATGGAAACTTAGAATGGACAGGCAAATATTTGACTGGAAAAACTATTGTGAATGAAATTCCCATGGTGGTTACCTACGGAAAAATTGGAGATATCATCTTCTTGGATCCAAGTCTACCAGAAGAATTAGTTTGTGATGGCAAAATCTCGATTTCAGTAACTGAAGATAAAATAACATCCATTCAAAAAAGCGGTTATGCTACTTTTTCTTTAGAACAAATAGAAATGCTGAGCAAAAAATCTGTTGAAATAGGCAACAAAACTAGAAAGGAATTAGACCTATGGCAATATAAACGCGACTAATAATTCTTTTATTTATTTATATTTTTTAAAATTTTATTTTTATTTGATTAACTTTTAAATTTAATTAGATTTTTAATAGTTTAGGGATAATATCCTTAAATAGCAATTAGAGTTAGAATCATCCATTTTTCCTTTTTGGAAAAATTTAAAGTTTATACTAGTTTTTATTTAAACACAGTACATTAAAAGAACCAAGTGATCTTTATGGGAAAAACAAAAAAAACTGGGATTTCTGCGACCTTTGGACCTCGATATGGCGCCAATGTAAGGAAAAAATGGCGGCTTATAATGGAAAACCAGAAAGGTGGGACGTTAAAATGTCCAAGATGCGAAACAAAAGGATCTATTAATAGGGTCTCCACGGGTATATGGCATTGTAAGAAATGTAACGCCAAGTTTACTGGAGGTGCTTACAACACTCAAACGCCTCGTGGTGCGGAATCCTTTAGGATCGCGAAGCGAAAACAGCGCGAACTTGAAACAATTGAAGAATAATGAATTCTAATAATGTTTACAAGATTAAATCTACTCTTGATCTTCAATTTGAAAATTCTAATTTATGTGATATTTCCTATAACTCCTTTTTACCAGAATTCAATATTCAAAAGTCAAAAAGATCTACTATTTCTTTACTAAAAGAAGAAAAATCTTTAATTTTTCAGATTGAAAGTAATGATATCACTGCATTCAGAGCAAGTATCAATGAAATTATAAGCTTTGGAAGGACAATTGATGGTGTCTTAAAAATTGTTGAGAAATCATAAGATTGCACTTACTATTACATGAACTATATTATTCGTAAATTTCATATTTCACACTACATTTCTTATTATAAAACTTATTACGTGATTTTCGTTGACAATTAATTTGGATCAATTAGATGAGGATACAAAAAAAAAATTCCAAAATTTAACTCAGTTAGGACAATCTTTAGAAATGCTTACCCAACAGAAACTACAAATTGATAGCACTATAAGAGAAACAGAAATAGCGCTAGAAGAATTGGAGAAAGCTAGTCCTGATACAGTAGTATATAAACAGATTGGCGGAATTTTGGTTAAAAGCGAAAGAAATAAACTTTTAGACGAGAAAAAATCAGATAAAGAAACTCTAAATATGCGATCTAACACTCTTGCTCAAAAAATTGAAAGAACTAAGAGTACGTTTGAGAATATGCAAAAATCTCTTCAAGCAGATCTTCAAAATCAATAACTTATTTGATAGTTTTATGTGTACATCTAAAAAAGATGATTTTTTAACATATCTAAAGGGAAAAAATCTTTTAATTACGTCTCATAATTTGGTTGATCTTGACGGGTTTATCTCTGGTCTGTGTTTAAAATTTTTTTTTGAAAATATTTTTTCAAATCAAAATATAGATTTGATATTTTCAGGACTATCTAAACATACTAAAAGTTTTTTACATAATTTTATCCAGAAATTTCCTGACTTTAATCTTTCCTTTCATCTAGATAAAGAGTTCTTAAATGCTGATATTATCATAATAGCTGACTCAAACAATCTAGATCAAATAAAGCTTTTTAATAAAATAGATTTGAACACTCCTTTTATTTTTATAGATCATCATTTAAATTTACAAAAAAATTATCCAAACAATATTTCGTCTCTAAATTTAATTTTTGATAACTATTCTTCTACATCAGAGATAGTACTAGAATTAATTAACGATTACAATGTAGAACTTCCCTTACCATACAAATTTCTTCTAGTATCAGCAATTTTAGCTGACTCTGGATTTCTCAAGTATGGAAATACTAGAACTATAAATAATTTAAATACGATCCTGCAAGGTCAAGTAGAAATTCAAGATATCATCCCTTTATTAGAAAGAGAAAGAGATGTCTCAGAGAAAATTGCCAGAATTAAGGCGCTTCAAAGAGTTAAATTGATTCGAATAAATAATTGGTTAATTGGAATATCACATCTTAGTAGCTTTAGCGCCTCTGCGGCTTCAACTTTAATAAAAGTAGGTTTTGACATTGGAATTGTAGTATCTGAAGATAAATCCGAATATAGAATCACCACTCGTGCGAAAAAACAAGTCTGTTTAAAAACGGGTTTACATCTCGGGAAAATTATCAAAGATATAAATAATGTGAATGGTGGTGGACATGATGGTGCTGCCACCTTGAATGGTAAGAATAATGTAGAGGAAACTCTCAATCAATTAATCGATAAAATAAAAGAAACTTTAATTAATTAACTATCCTTATAAACTAAAAAGAACTATAGATATCCAATTTCATGAGCTTAATTAAATTTAATAATTTTCATTTTCGCTACAAAGGAAACGACGAGTACGCGCTCAAAAATATTAATTTGGAACTAGAGTCAAATAGATTTATATTATTAGCCGGGGAGACGGGTTCTGGGAAAACTACATTAATTAGATGTATGAACGGATTAATACCCCAATTTTATGCTGGTTTTTATAAAGGAAATGTAGAGATTTCAGGAAAGAACACTATTGAAACAACAATATCCCAATTATCTAATGATGTTGGTATTGTTTTTCAAAATCCTGAAAATCAATTGATTGCAATGAATGTAGAACATGAGATAGCTTTTGGTTTGGAGAATTTAGGAACTCCAAGGGAAAGGATAAAAGAAAAAATTAAAGAAGTTGTAGAAATAACGGAAATTGAAAGTATTTTAGATAAAGCCCCTTTTGAGATAAGTGGTGGTGAGCAACAACGTGTTGCTATTGCTTCAATTTTAGTATTAGAACCTAAAGTAATAGTATTGGACGAACCAACAGCAAACTTGGACCCATTATTTGCAAAGAAGATTTTAAACCTATTAAAAAAAATTCAAGTACAAAAAAAAATAACAATCATAATTAGCGAACATCGAATGGATTTAATTCTTCCATTAGTAGATGAAATAATTTTAATGAAGGAAAGTGAGATTATAGCTCATGGTGCTAAGGAGAAAGTTATAAATTCTAACACATTTGAGAATTTGAATATTAATAAACCAAAAATATATTCAATCTTCAAAGAATTAAAAAATAGAGATCGATTTCAATACGATATTCCTGTTTCTATTCAAGAAGCCATAAGTATATTAAAAACGATTAAATAACCCAAAATAGTCATGAAGGATAAAAATTCACTACCCTTAATAATGGTAAACGATGTTGATTATGTGTATTCAAATGGAACTGTAGCCTTAAATCAGATTTCTTTAAATATTAATCAAGGTGAATTTTTAGCAATTATGGGTCAGAACGGTGCCGGAAAAACGACTTTAATTAGAACTTTTAATGGTCTAATCCGACCTACAAATGGAAGCGTTTATATAGATGGAGAAAATATCGATTCAAAATCTATAGCTACTATATCTAAAAAAGTTGGAGTTATCTTCCAAAATCCTATGCATCAACTATTTTCTAATACATTAGAGGATGAAATTAAATTTTCCTTGAAAAATCTAAACTTAAATAAAGAAGAAATTCAAATAAAAATTGATCAGGTACTAGAAGAATTTGACCTCGAAAAATATCGTAAAAGATCCCCATTAAACTTATCGGGAGGTGAATCAAAAAAATTAGCTATAGCTTCAATTCTTTGTCGTGACCCTGATATTCTAGTTTTTGATGAACCGACCTTAGGTCAAGATGCAAAAGAAATAAATTTCTTCCTAGGATTAATAAAGGGCGAGTTAAAAAGGGGAAAAACAATAATAATGGTAACGCATAATATAGAGTTTACAGCAGAACATGCTCCAAGAACAATCTTAATGAGCGGAGGACATATAATTGCGGATGGTCCAACACAGAATATTTTTACTAATGAGTTTTTAATTTCAAAATCTTCATTAATTATGCCACAAATATATCTATTCAAACAAGAACTTCAGAAAATAGGAATGTCTGTCCCTAAAGAAGTCATAAGAGAAAAGGAAGTAGTTACTTTTCTGGACAATTATTTAATAAGTAAAAATCCGAAATTAAAAGAGGAAAATCAATAGATGTCTTTAGAATTTCTGAGCGCGTTCAAATTCTTGAAAAAAGAGACTTTTTTACACCGCTTAGATCCAAGAACTAAATTATTACTAGCGATAACATACACTATTAGCGCTCTTTTATTTCAGGAAATAATGCCCTTATTACTAATTTTAATAACCCTACTCCCAATAATAATCTTAGGAAGATTGTTTAAAAAATGGGTGAAAAGCATTAAAGGAATGTCGTTCCTCTACATTTTTATTCTTGTTCTTAATACGCTTTTCATTGACGAAAACGGATTATCTTTCTCCATAGCTATGATCCTAAGAATCTCTATAATGATATCAGCATTCTCATTGTTTTTTTTAACTGTAGATCCAAATGATTTGGCTCTTTCTCTAATTACTATGAAAATCCCATACGAGTATGCCTTTTCTTTCTCGTTAGCATTTAGATTTGTCCCCACTATCGCTATAGAAACACAAAATATCATCGATGCTCAACAGAGTCGAGGTTATGAAATGCAAAAAAAAGGGATTATTAATCAAATAAAAAATCTATTTCCTCTCTTAGTTCCCCTTATTGTAAGTTCTATAAAAAGAGCTTTTAACGTTGCTGAAGCTTTAGAATCACGATCTTTTGGAAATAAAAAAGATCGGACATTTTATTATACGATTAAATTTTCTTTAAAAGATTGGATATTTTCGCTTTATTTAATTCTTTTACTGGCTTTTTTAATATATATTAGAATTAGCTTTTTGTCATTGCCATTATGGCTTAGATGGAGTCTGCCACTATGAATATCTATTTTATAAAGGATTCAAATGGATTGTCCAACTATTATGTTGGAATTAACCAGATTGAAATTGATCC
Organism: Promethearchaeia archaeon; assembly: GCA_029856235.1. Lineage (GTDB taxonomy): Archaea > Asgardarchaeota > Lokiarchaeia > Sigyniarchaeales > SOKP01 > SOKP01. The sequence goes on along the minus strand of JAHQWP010000013.1, from coordinate 1,401 downwards.
CAACAAAGTTCAGATAAACGAATTAGTGGAGTTAAATGAGATTGTTCATATTCATCATAAAGATACAGTCTTACAATTCTTCAACGATAGATATGTTTTGAATCCAGAACACATACTACATGCTTGTTATTTCGTTCAAAAAGCTTTTTATGCAAGCAATAATATTTCAAAAAAGAAAAATCTTGAATTACTTCTATATTTAGCTGCTAATAGACAAATCAAGCTAAGTCTCGATCGTTTTGGCGTAAAGGATTATAATTTGACCAATAAAAAAATAAATTTTTGTATAATTTCTTCTGAGGAAAATCTTAAGCAGGTAAATATCGAAATAAATAGATACTTGCATTCTAAAGATATTAGTTTAGATTTAGGAAAATTATCTTTTGATAAGTTTGACCGCATTAAAAAATACTTTGAATTTTCTGACGACCAGATTTTAACCGTTTTGTCTTCTTACGGATATAAAAACGATAAAAAAGAGATAAACCCATTAAATTTAGAGCGTTTATATGAGGCTTTAAACGATTTAATATGTGAAAAAATGGCTTTGTTAAGTTTAGAGAAAAGTTAGTCCTTTTGAAGGGGATTATACTTATTATTGATCATAAAGATATCATCGGGGTTTAAAAACGATATTCCACTAACATTTCCTAGAATTTCTATTCTTAGGATTCTATCAGGATTATCTAAATCGACTTTATTATTAAATAGTTTTGCTATTGTTTCAATTAAGATATCTCGATCTATGATTGTACTTTTTCTGCGATTTAATTCGATCTTAAAAGAATCGTTTTTGTTTAAATAAAGGGAATAATATTTTTCCACAATCTCTTTTAATATATTAAGCTTTGTTTCACACACGTAATCAATAGGGACAATTTTAAGAATAAATTGAAAGAAATCGGGATCCATTTCGAGGATTTTTTTGATCTTCAATACCACTTCTTTATTATTAATATTGGTTACAGCAGTTATTAATCCGGGATATTTGGTTCCCGATATAATGGGGTACTTATCGCCACACATAAATAGGGTAAACCAAATTTCTGCTTTTGCATTCACTTCGTTGAATCTCGAAGTTGAGACTAATAAATTAAATTTATTCAATATCTACTCCAAATATTTAATCTTTAATTAAATCAATAAAAACTTCGATATCTTCTTCTTTTACAACCCCTATTCGCAATAACCTTAATTCTTTTGAGGTACAATCAAGGATTGTTGTGGGAATTTTTGTCTTAGTTTTTCCCCCATCAAGTATTAAATCGATCGGCGTTAAAAATTTTTTCGCTACTTCGTCCCCACTTATCGATGGAGGTTCCCCAGAATAGTTAGCTGATGTTCCAATTATTCCACCAAAATATCCTTTTGCTTTTAATTTTTTTAAAATCGTTAGGATGA
>JAHQWP010000012.1 GCA_029856235.1 Promethearchaeia archaeon | reverse complement strand
GGTAGGACTTGATATATTTTTTAATTAATATAGTAATATAATTTTTACGATTTTCTTTAAGACATTGAACGAATAAAAGGAAATTATAATTTACAAAAATAAAACTTTTCAATCTTGTTAAATTTTGCAATATGTTCTATTTATAATAAAAATCTAAAATAGCACAAATTTTTTTAAAGAAAACCCTAACTAATATTTATTATAATCTAAAAAATTCAAAACAGACGTGAAATTTCATGAGAGAAGAAACTGATTATACTGAAGCTATTGAAGCATATAAAAACGATAGTAATATCATCATCGAACCATGGGGACGCAGTATCGACCACCTTCGACTTACCATAATTGGAAAAGAAGGAACTCCATACGGTAAAGGAAAGTTCATATTCGAAATCAAGTTCCCTGAAAACTATCCTTTTGCTCCTCCTTACGCATACGCAGTTACATTAATGTGGCACCCTAATATAGATAGCAGCATTCCACCAGGAAAACTTAATATATGTTTAGATTTGATTAATCCAGACCTAGTGGGTAAGGTAGACGCTTCTACTGGTGCTTCAGGCTGGACCCCTTCAAAAACCTTAACTAATATCATAGAAGCCTTAAAAGGCATGATGCACGTTGAACCTCCCTTCTTTAACCCCGGAGACCCTCTTAACCACGAGGCGGGTGAGCAATATTTTAGAGCTCAAAAGAAGTTCGAATCAAAAGCTAAGTCATGGACTGCTAAATATGCCATGGATTAGGATTAATTACTCTTTTTTATCCCTTCTTTTTTATCCCCATCTTTAGGAGATTTATTTATTTTTCTAATTTTGCTGGCAAAAATATCTGATTATTATAAGCGTTATAGATCATGAAATTAGCTTCTTCTTCTGAAATATTCATATCTTGCACGAGTTTAAAACTGATCTCTGCAGGATAAAAACCATCAGATTTTGACTTAAGACCGTTTAAAATAGTTATGAATGGTTCAGGAGCATCAAAATTGTTTAATTGTTTTACATTGATGATACTTTTTCTATTCAGATTCATATCAAGTCCGGTCTCAATTGCTTCCTCAAATTAAATTAAAATTAAATTTGATACAAGAGATTATACTATAATAAGTTAAGATCTTATACTAAAAATCATAAAAAAAGTCGAAATCTTAATATGAATCAAAATGAAAAAGAAATGGATAGCGTTTACAAACTCAAGATATTTCTCCTCTTCTTAGCATGTGGCTTATTAATCTTCATTGTACCAATTTTCATACAAGATATTATTAGAATTATATATTTCATCACACTTCCTGTCATTTTCCTGATTATTTCGATAATAATTTACAGGAATACCAAACTAAGTAAATTTTTTCCCGTTATTTTTGCTTATTTTGGTGCATCTTTAGTTTATTTTCTTCAAACACCATGGACATCTGGGACAACAATTGAGAATATTGTAATGAATATATCAGTAAGTACATTAATAATTGTCATTCCGATAATAGTACTAGCCAAGATTACTAAATCTGATATTTCCTCATTATATCTTCAAAAAGGAAACATAAGGATAGGTTTAATTATCGGATTGGCTACTTTTTTTGTATTCCTCCTAACAGCGTTGCCTATTTCGGTCTATATCTTTGGGGGACAAATCATTCCTTTGGATAGACTAATTTCCTTACTACCTTGGATTCTAATATTTGTGTTTTTGAATGCAATACGCGAAGAAATATTATTCCGAGGCTTTTTCTTGAAAAAATACGAAGTCTTCCTTGGTATTGATACTTCCAATCTATTGCAAGCAATTATCTTTTCATTTGCTCATCTCTCAGCGCAATTTACACTCTTTACATTCATTTATCTTGTTCTTACATTCTTTCTAGGATTAGCGTTTGGTGCTGTCATTCAAAAGACTGAAAGTCTACTTGGTGCGATTTTATTTCATGCTGGAGCAGATATACCTGTAATAATTGCGGTTTTCTCCGTAATTATCTAGTTTTAAATAAAGAATTAAATATGAATAAAAAAATTCAATATAAGGCTAAAATAATTTGTTTGTTTCTGATAAGTTATTTTATCTTCTCATATCTACAATGAGTTTTCCGGCGACTCCAACATTTTCAGGAGAATTCTCTTTAATTACAACGATAATATGGTCTCTTGGGATTTTGTAAGCTTTTTCTATTGACTCTGTTATCTCTTGAATCAAAATTCTTTTATTTTCGATATTTTCTATTTTTGGTCCATCAATAGTTATGTTTGGCATAATTTTGACCTTGATATATATTTCATAGAATAAATGTAGAAGATTTTATAAGGATAATACTTCCGCACACATAACAATAATGTTTATAAAATTGAGTGAATTAAAGCTTAATATTAATTTTTAGGTGTTAGGTTTGTTAAAAAAGTCGAAAGGATTAAAGTCGCGGTTAATTGAGCTTAAAAAATTCGATATAACGGACATCAAAGGCTCCTCATCTGATAAAATAAAAAGAATAATACCTAAAGTCTTTAAGACGGTTCGTAAAGCAATTGCAGGTTATAAAAAGGAACTAGCGGAACTCCCCAAGGAGATTCAAACCGTGCCTAAAGAATTTTGGATGGAAATCGAAGAAAAGGCCGCAATTCTAGGAATAGATTTAATAGGCTATGCACCTATAGATGATAAGTTAATGTTCGAAGAAGACCATATTGGGGGAATCGAGGTTTTATACCAAAACGCTATTGTTCTCGGAATGGAAATGGATTACGATGCCATCGATACTGCCCCTGATCCTCCCGCAGGAGTTGAGTCAATGAATATTTACGCAGAATTAGGCGAAGCTACTAATAAGTTAACGAATTTTATTCGATCTAAAGGGTATAGAGCGATTGCTTGTCATCCTCTTGGTGGCCCAATACTCTACCCTGCTATGGCGGTAAAAGCCGGTTTAGGGCAAATTGGAACTCAAGGGCTTTTAATAACAAAGAAGTTTGGGCCTAGACAGAGGTTATCATTAATTGCAGTTAATATTTCTCCTCTTCCCGAAAAGATTGAAGTTAAATTTGAAATTGAAGCTTATTGTCAAAAATGCAAGAGATGTGCGTTAATGTGCCCTGTGAATGCCATCTACGACGAACCGATTGTAAATGAGAATGGGACGGTAACTCGAATTGACGGCGAAAATTGCATCCAATACTTTTACGAAACTACTGGATGCAGCGTATGTATAAAGGAATGTCCCTTTCATAAAATAGGTTATAAAGCTATGTATTACTCTCGATTGTAAACCTATTAAAAAATCTATTACTAAACCTTAACTTCGATATCTTATTATTCTAACTAGTTCTAAAACTTATTTTAATAGATTTATGACTGTAATGGATATTTCTTCACTTAAAAACAAAGAAGTAATTGTGTTCGATTTAGACGGTACGATTGTTAGGTTAGCGGCAGATTGGCATTCTTTAAGAAAAGTATTAAATACACGGTATAGTGAAAAGTATAAAGAAAAAGGACATTTTCACCGTATGTCTGAACTTCTAAGTGACATTGTTGCTCGAGGCGACGAAGAGGAACTATGTCATAATTTTAGCATAATGCAAAAATACGAGAACGAAAATATTACAACGAACGAGCCAATTGAGGATGTTATCTATTTTATTAACAATATAGAATTATTTGGAGTGAACTCGGCAGTAAAATTAGCTGTGTTTTCTCTTAACACGAGATCTACTATTATCAAATCACTACAAATAGCAGCTATAGTTAGCAAATTTGAATTCTATATTGGACGTGAAGATGTAAGAGCATGGAAACCCAATCCAGAAGGATTATTAAAAATTCGGGATCATTTTCAAGTACTCAAAGAACACATGATTTATTTTGGAGATTTAAAAATGGATTTAGTCGCTGGTGGGAATGCTGGAATTGAGTCATACAAAATTGGTGATCTTATCAACTTAATCAAGAAAGTTAGAAAAAATTAAAAGAATTATCAACAGAGAAACATTACATGTAGGTTATTATTACATTATACTTTTTGATCTCTGATTCGACCTTTGCTTGCCCAAGTGGAGTAAAAGTAATAATATCATTGCTTTTAATTTTAAGGGCTGTTAATTTTATACTCGGATCTTTAAACTCTCCACTCATATAGGGATTCCAAAACATTTCTTTGTTAACTGGATTAGTAATCATCCACAACATCGGTTCTAATTCATAGCCTGTTATTCTCATAGCTTTGAATATATATCCTACATCAGCGTCAAATGGAACAACAATTTGCACATTCTCTTCACCTTCAATCTTCCCACATGCAAGGCAATCGTCTCTTTTAGTAATATCTAAATGATCAAATTGACCATATACACCATTATAATTAACATAAGGAGGATCCATTGGAGGGCCAATATTTCTACCGTGTAATCGAAATAATAATTTTAAGGCTTCTTGGGATTGTATGCTCGAAATAACAGAGCTGACCGATTGAATCGCTGCAATTTTATTTCCTAAAATGTTCTCCATTTCTTCGAACTTGTAATTAGCACCAAACGTTTCTTTAATGTTATCTTTCCATTCTTGAATTTCTTCATCACTGAGAGTTTCTAATTTTTCCGGTGAAACATTCTCATTAAAGACTCTTGTTCGTAATTCTTCTAACTCCTTTTGTGATAATGCCATCAATTTTACCACATCGTCGTCTACATTCATATCAGGTTTAAAACCGTGTTCTTTCTCGAAGGTTACTTCTGCTTTTATAACACAATGGTTTTTATTTCTCGGAAGTCCCTTTAAAGTGCACGCAGCTACCAACTTATCGTCAGCAGGGGGGATGGGAACCAAACAACGATAACAAGGGGTAATGTCCAATAAATCCTTTGCGTATTTTTTATCAAAATCTTCTTCGACTTGTTTTCTAACAAGTTTTTTAAAAGGCTCTAATTTTTCAATCCTCAACCTTTCAATAAGGTATTCTAACTGCTCTATTTCTTTCTGTGCATCTAAATACTCTGGATTGTCGTATTCCCACATTTTAGTTTCTACAATTTTTTCGATTTCATTTTTTCGATTTTTATACTCGAGTTTTGATCCTTCTGGAATAACTACTTGAACGTGCCCTTCAAATCCTACTGTTCCACCTTCAACCATTGGCTTTTTTAGTCTTAAACATATTTTATTTAAATCTAACCTTGCGTTAAAGTTATCTAATGCAGCAATAATAACGTCACATTCTTCGTACACTGACATCGGTAATTTTTGAAGCTTTTCAAAATAAAAATCGACTTTTAAAAAGGGATTCATATCTCTTAACCTTTCTGCGGCGACTTCTGCTTTAGGACGACCCTCGTCACCAGGTTTGAATAGCATTTGACGTGAAAGGTTAGAGGTTTCAATGGTGTCTAAATCCACTAAAACTACTTTTCCTATTCCCATTAAGGCGAAATCTTTAGCTATCTCGCAACCTAAAGCTCCAACACCTACGATCATTACGCATCCTTTACTAACAATTTCTTGATCCCACCCGTCTATTAACTGCTGTCGGGCATACATCCGTGATTTTTTGATATCTTCCTTGTCTACTGTCATTTTAAATATCCCTAAATTATATTATAATATATATAATTTATTCTTCAAGAAAATTTAAATTCTTTTAGTGTTTCTTTTTGAAAAAGCTAATTATTGTATTATTAGTTATTATTACGCTTCCGATAATCCAAATTGTATTTCTTGTTACCAACTATTATGAGATTCAAGTTATCGACTCATTTCAAAATGGTAATATTAGGAGTAGTAGTTTAAGCCTTTATTCAAATAAAATAGAAATTAGTTCTACTTATAACGCGCAAGATTATATCGGCTTACAAGATAGTTTATGGGAGAACGGACTAACAGGAAAAAATATTACAGTTGCAGTGATAGATACTGGTATCTTTGGAAACCATAGTGCTTTTACTAACGATGGTAAAACACTATGGTCTGATCGGATTATAAAATACTACGATTTAATAACAAATTCATCAGATATCCCTCAAGATAATAACGGGCACGGAACATGGGTTGCGTCTATATTGGGGGGAAATTGTAGCGACTATCAAGGTGTAGCACCAGGAGTAAACTTGGTTATTTTAAGAATTTTTGATAGTAGTGGGGAAACAAATGTTTCCGTTTTCGAAAATGCCATAAATTGGATACTTCAAAATAAGGATATTTACGATATTAGGATAGTCAGTATGAGTTTTGGAGCAAAACCAGAAACGGATATACTGTTTGGAATGATGAATCTTCAACAAATTGTTCGAAAGCTTGTTGATAATGGAATTTTAGTAGTAGCTGCGGCCGGTAACGATGGAGATCCGTCCGATGGAATCGGAACTATTAACTCTCCTGCTTCTGATAAAAAAGTAGTTGCTGTTGGTGGTGTTGATTATGATGGAGAAATGTATCAACTTAGCTCGAAAGGTCCAAGTTTTGAATTCACAAAAAAACCTGATGTATGTGCTCCCGCGGTTAGCATATATGGTGCAGATACAGATTATCCAGATGATTATGCTTTTGGTTCAGGAACATCAGGAGCGGCTCCATTTGTATCGGGATTAGCAGCGTTAATGTTAGAGAAGAAAGGGACTTTAACCCCTTTGGAACTTAAAAACATCCTCTCGTTAACTTCGTATAAGACTAAAAATCCGAGAATAGTACAAGATAACGAACAAGGTTGGGGAGTTATACAAGGTTACGCTGCGTTAGAATCGTTAAGAACTCCCGTTATAATAAATAGCACTACAGAAATTGCAGTCTCTCTCACCCAAAACTATACTGTGTTTTGTTTACCCATTAACCTTAAACCAAATTATTACTTTTTTGAGTTAATACAGCAGAACTTGATACATGCAGAAATGTATTTGTATAAAATGGAACCGAACAATTATGGAACGCCGAGCCTTGTATCTAATACTATCAACCAACTTTTTCAAGAGAGCTCAGCAAAAAGAATGGGGATTTTCTGTGAGACAGAACAAGATTATTTTTTGGTAGTAAAATCAATTCAAAGGGGAGCAGGTAATTTTTTAATACGATTAGTTCCTGAATATGGGAATATTATTTTTTTATTCTTATTCGGGATTAGTATGGTTAGCTTAGTCTATATTATAAAATTGCGTTTGAATCTAAAGAAAAGAGGTAGGGCTAATTAATTTAGTTCGATTTTTTTTTTGATATATCCTTTAGCATTTTCTTAATTTCATCCGCTTTTTCTTTATCCTTGGCTAATTCGGAGTCTTTTTTACGTTTCTCCTCAGCCTTCTTTGCTTCTGACAGTTCTTTCTTGAGCTCTTCTTTCAAATTAATTAAATCTTTCATATCCCGTTTAAATTGCTTGGAATCTGATATAACCTTTTCTCTTTTCTGTTTCTTTTTAATCTCATCTTGTTTTTTTTTAATTTTAATAAGTTGAGAGACCTCTCCAGCTAGTTCTCCTGCTTCTGCGAATGTTGCCTTTATTTTACTTTCAGCTAATTTATACTGATGTTCTTCCTTTATTTTTCTAGCTTCTAGTTCTTGGTGCATTTTTTGGATTTTTAAGTTCTTTTCTCGTACATGTTGTTCGAAAATCCTTGTGTTTTCAATCTCTTTCTCAATATACCTCGTTTGTTCGCTCCAACCAATCTCGTTGAATTTTTGAATCGCACGATTAAACTTTTTATAAGCATCGTCAAAATTATATTTCATTGCTAGCTCCTTTCCCTCATCTATTAGACTTAAGCCCTCCTCCTTAGTTATTGCAGCATATTTTTGATCTTCGTATAATTTCCTTAACTTTTTTTGTTGTTCTCGCTTGCTGATTTCGTTTTCCAATTGTTGCTTTTGAATTTGCTGTCGAAACAATTCATACTCTTGTTGTCGTTTGATTCTGGTTTCTGCTTCTAACTTTTTCTTCTCCGTATATTTTTCTTTCTCACGAACTAAATCATTAATTAGTATATTCAAGTTATTGATTTCGGGCTCCCATCCAATTTTTTCAGCGAGCAAATTTCTAGCCTGTATATATAAAGATATTGCTTTATCGTAATCAGGCGTCCTTCTTTTAAGGAATATTCCTCCGTCTTCAAGAAAAGAATAAGCGGCTTCTCTGTAGGTAAGTTGATCTTGCAAGACTCTTTCTCTTTGCTGTAATGCGATCTGTTGGGCGATCTTTTTCTCTCTTTCTTGCTTTTGTCTTTCTTCGATTATAGTTTCTAAGGATTTCTCTTCTTTTAGTGTTTCTAGCTCTCTTTTTAATACAAGTTGGTCTTCTTGTTCTTTCTTAGATTTAAGGTTGTTTACTTTTGTTATCATTTCGTTAATTGAGTCTGTTGGGAATTGGATTTCATTTAGAATTAGCATTGCTTTTCGATAACTCAATATAGCAAGTTCAAATTCAGAAAATTTAATATGGCGCTCTGCATCGTCTAAGATTTTAAACGCATCATCTTTTTTCCTATTAATATTTTCGAGAGTTAATGTGCGCTTTTCTATTGCTATTTGCTTCAATTTTAAACGGTTCTTTTCTTTAATTAAATCTCCAGCAATTTTCCTCTGAAATCCGAACTCTTCTCTTTCTTTTTGTAGCTTAGTTTCGAGTTCTTTCTGTTTTTGTAATTCTTCACTTCTTTTTCTTTCCTTAACTTTAACAATTTGCTCTTTAATTGAATTTGTTGGATAGTTTATTTCGCTTAGTACTAATTCGACACTTCTATAGTATTCAAGTGCCTTATCGTAATTTCCTTGTTTTACTAAATTATCTGCTTCATCTATTAATTCAAAAGCAACTTCTTTACGTTTTTCTAAATATGCTTTTAATTCCTCTTGCTTTTTAATTTTGACTTGCTTAGCTCTCATTTGGTCGTCCTCAAACTTCATTTTATTTGTAATTGCTTGTAGGAATTGTTTTTCTTCTTCTTCTTTTCTAAGTTTAGCTTCTAACTCTTGTTGTTTTGCTAAATCTGCTTTTCTCTTCTCCTCTTGTATTTTACTTATTGCATCCTTAACAAGATCTGTTGGAAAGTTGATTTGAATTAAAATTAGCTCTGCTTGATAATAGTTATCAATTGCTTGTTCATAATTCCCCTGTTTTAATAACTCTTCTGCATTTTCCATTATTCTAAAAGCTTCATCTTTTTGATTTTCTGTTATTTGTAGAACTTCTTCTTTCTTAAGAAGCTCAACTTTCTTCGTTATCATCCTTTCTTTTTCTTTTTGGAGGTTATGGGCTACTTCCTGCTCGAATTCTCTTTCCTCCTCCAAGTGTCTTCTTAATCTTTCCTTTTCCAGAAGAAATTTCTGCTCTCTCTCTTTCTTTCTGAATTGGACACTTTGTATCGAATCTTTCAATAAAGTAATGTAATTACCCGTCCATCCAATATTTTCTAGAACATTAAGAGCGTTCTGATACGCTCCTAAGGCTTCTTCAAAATTCTCTTGTTTCAGATATTCGTCTGCATCTTCAATCATCTTAAACGCGTTATTCTGAAGAGTAAGTTGTTGTGCACTAACTTCCTTCATTTGTTCTAATGACTCTTTTTTCTCCAGAATTTTTAGTTGCTCTCTCTCTCGTTGAATTTTAATGTTATCTAGAAATTTTTTATGCTCTGCTTCTTCTTTAATTGCCTGTTCAAACTCCCTCTGCTTTCTATACTCTTCTTCCTTCCTTTTATTTTCAATTTGATTGATGGTTTGATTGATTAAAGGTATTTCTTCCAACCATTGAATTTGTGCGAAAATACCATTAACTTCTCTATATTTATCAATAGCGAGATCGAATTTTCCTAACGATAGATAGTTTTGAGCTTCATCTAATGTTCTAAAAGACTCTTGTTTTTGAGTTTCCCTAAACGATATTTCATCTTCATGCTTCTTCTTGACTGCTTCTCTCTGTTCTAATTTCTCTTTCTTAATTTTCATTTCACTAATAACTTTCTCTTGAAACTCTCTATCTTCCCTTTCTCTATTGATTTGTTTTTCTGTTTCTCTCTGCTTTTTAATTTCAGCATTGCGCTTCTTATTTTCAATTTCGATGATAGCGTTACCAATTCTTTCCATTTCATCATACCACTGAATGCTTGCGAAAATATTAGTTACTTCTTGATACATTTCTATTGTTTTTTCAAAATCTCCCTTTTCTAGGAATGTTTGTGCCTCGTCTAATATCTTAAAAGCATCTTCTTTTCTTTTCTCCCGGTATTCTAGTTCTGCTTCTTGATCTCTTAACCTTATTTCTTTCCTTCTCAATCTCTCCCGTTCTTGTTGAAGTTGCCTAGACATTTGTTCTTGGAACTGTTGATCTGTTTTATATTTCTCTATGGATTTCTGCATTTCTTTTTGCTCTGCTATTGCCTGATCTCTTTTCCTAATTTCAAGGTCTCTTATAGAATTTTCAATTAAATATAATTCTTCATTCCATTGGATACTAGCGAAAATATTACCCGCCGTTTGATACGCTGCTATCGCATTATCTAACTCAGATTGCTTAATATAATCTTCTGCTGCATCTAAGGCTTTAAAGGCTGCTTCTTTTTGCTTTTCTCTATATTCAATCTCGTCTCTTCTTACTTGTAAAGCACTTTCCCTTTGTTTTATTTTTTCTCTTTCTTTAGCTAGTTGGATAGAGGTTTGCTGCTGAAAATCTAAATCTAACTTTTTTCGCTGTTCTAATTTCTTTTGCTCCTCCAATTCTTTTTCAATTTGAGTTTCTTGTATTTTTTTTATGCTTGAAATTGTATTTTTAATCGTAGTAGCATGAGATTCCCAGCCAGCTCCTAATTTTGTGAGAAGATCCAACGCTTCTGTATATTTCTTAGTGGCTTCAGAAAAGGCGCGATTTTCTTTTAATAACTTATCAGCTTCATCTAAAACGGTAAAA
>JAHQWP010000011.1 GCA_029856235.1 Promethearchaeia archaeon | reverse complement strand
CCATAACTCTCAGTGTGTCCAGTGATATAGATATTATCGAGAGAATCTAATACCATACTAGTACCCCAGTCTAAATTGATTCCACCATATGTTTGGTTCCATTCCAATCCTCCAGAAGAATTAAATTTTAATAAGCAAAGATCTGAAACACCTTCGCCAAAACTACTAGTTATTCCAACAACGTACGTATTATTTGAAGAATCTATGGCGATATCATACGCGGATTCACCCCCGCTTCCTCCCCATGTATAATATGGAAGATCAGTATAAGTGACTGCACTATGAAGCTGATTAGAATTTTTGTTAATTTCCAATTTGATATCGTTAAATATTGTTAGCCCCATTAAGAAAAGCGTGCAAATCCAACCAATTATAAGAAGTCTGAAAAATATTTTTCTATATTCCATTTTTACCACTTTTCAAAAATGAACTGTATTATTATAACAAATCAAAAAATTCGCTAAAATGGTGAATCATTTTTCACTATTTTCACATATTCCATTACAAATTAAATATATAAAGCTTTTGCTCGAACAAGCTTTTTTGAAGAATAATTATAAATAAAATAGAAATAGTTTCATCAAAAAAAATTAAAAATATAATATTTTTGGGCTTTCCTTAATCTTCAGAATCATCTAAAAATGAGATTCTCATGACTTCTTGTTCTGATTTTCTAACACTTGCATATCGGGTAGCTCCTCTCTTTTCTTCATATTTTTTAAAGAGAATTTAGAGTTTAACTTCCTTTGATACAGTTAAATAAAATCAGAATTTCTGTTTTTCATTAATAGCTACAAATTCATGTGCAAATGGGTCGTATTCAAAAGAATTTCTTCTACTCATTACTTTATCTATTAAATCTCTAAAAATTTTAAAGTAAAAATTTTCAAAACCAAATCCAAAAAATTCATGATTCCACCTAAAATCTGCCAATATTCTGATTAATTTAAAAATAGGTATACTTTCTTGTTCAAATACTTTCCTCCCTACAATAGCACTGGTAATTGAGATCGTTTCTAGTTGATTTTTATATTTCAAATACTTTGGTGCACGATCTCTCCGAATCTTTGCCCAACCAAAAAGATTGTTAGGTGGTCTAAAGCCTTCTATTCTAGCAAGATCTTGAATCTCGGTTTTTGGATAAGGAAAGAGAATCTTTATAGAAAATTCGCTTTTAGGATTGATCTCTTTAATTTTTTTTATTAAAGTTATAGTTTTTTTTACATCTGTTTTAGTTTCTCCGGGTATCCCAACCATCCAACTATAGTCAGCACTTAAGTCTGCAGCTTTTGTAATTTTAGCACTTTGGATTATATCTTTAATTGACGTGTTTTTATTTAAAATATTTAACACTCGTTGAGAGCCTGATTCTGCTCCATAATATAATTGAGTACACCCATGACTTTTTGCTTCTCGAGCTAATGAATAATCGAGGAGATTAACGCGTAATTCTGCTTTCCATTTAATATCATGTTCCTTAAAATACAAAAAAAGATCTTTAATCCGTTTTGAATTGGCAAAAAAATAATCATCGTAGAAAGTAAGTTTCTTAGCACCAAAATTTAAGCATTTATCAAGTTCTCGAATGCATTTGTCGGCGGTCCATCCTCTCCACACATTATTAAATAGTGTATTGTAGCAAAAAGCGCATTTAAAAGGACAACCCCTACTCGTTATCATATTAAAATTCCCATTTCTTATATAGAGTTTAGGGTTGATTAAAGTCCAAGGTATGCTCAATTCATTTAATTCAGAACTAGTTAATATGTTAGCACTAGGATTATGGAATATTTTCCCGTTCTTCTTAAATGAAAGGCTCTTAATTTGACTTATGTTTTTACCACTTACGAGTTCGTAATAAGCCTTTTCGCCTTCCCCTCGTATAACAAAATCAACATTATTATTTTGAAGAGTTTGTGCTGGAAGAATAGTTGCGTGAACTCCCCCCCAGACGATTTTAATGTTGTTAAACTTTTTTTTGATATCTTCACAGACCTTCAGAGCGTATCGAATTTGTGGGCCGGTCATTACTGAAATGCCAATAAATTCAGGTTCTTTATTGGAAATAGCGTCAAATACTTGAGATAGTTTATCAAATCGTAAATCGAAGATTTTCACATCCACGCTTCTTTTAAGTAGGTAATCAGCAATAAATAAAATAGAATAGGGGGGAGTAGGGATTTGAACTTTTGCAAATTCAAGTTGTGGATAAATCAAAATCGATTTCATATTCATCCCTATAGATTTTTTTTTTCAATCAATTATATAGTTTTCTGCTGCGAGATACTAGCTAATTCATCTTTTTTAGCTAGTTCATAATATATATCTTTTTGTAAGATATATTGGTTAACTCGTTTATAACTTCGTTTAATAGTTAAATGTCTCCCACTTGTTAATACTGACATAAAATTTAGAGTTCTAACTTTACCCTTTTTCATCTTTCTCGTCAGATATATCAACGAATCTGAGAAAACTTTATCTATTCCTAATGAGTTTGGAGGTGACTTAAATCCTCCAGTTTTTAATAAGATTTCTCTTCTCACGATTATATTGCATCCTGCAAGTTCAGGATATCCTAATAGTGATTTTAATAGATAAAATACATGCATATTAAAGTTAAGAATGAAATATTGGGTGAAAATAAACCGTTTTGAGGCGATCTTAAACGAAATAACTTTTCCATTATAATAATTAACTCTCGTACTACATGCAAATAAGTTTTCACGAGTTTTAAAGATCTGATAAATTCTTTGAAAAAAGTCTGGAGGTATTACTGTATCTGCATCTAAAAAAATAACTAGTTCGCCAGATGTTTTAGATATCCCATAGTTTAATTGAAATGCTTTGCCTTTTTTTGGTGAATTATACACTTTCGCATAATTTTCAGATATTGGAACAGTATTATCTGTGCTTTGCCCATCGACCACGATAACTTCATAAGTAAGATCACATTTTTGTTGTTTAACTGCTATTAATGCGTCTTTTATATACTTGTCCTCATTATAAGTAGGGATAATAACTGAAATATTAGGTTTATAATTCATTTCTTTGCTAAGGATAAACGAAAATTTATATATTATTAGAGGATGATGTGTTATTATTCTATATTAATACTAGATTGATTAAATAATTAATTGATACAAAATTAAGACAATGTCAAAAGTTTCGGGTAAAATGAAATTTTGGACGAAAGGTTTCATAATTTCATTTCTTTTACTAATTTTAAGCGTAATTCTAATTGCTCTCTTGATAATAAGTCATATTTTCGTATCAATTCCTTGGATCGATTTATTATATAGCTATTTAAGGCCTTGGTTTTTAGCAATCTTCTATAATTACAGTTTATATGTCTATAGTGGAATTTTCATTGGTTATTCGTTTTTTCTTTTATTATATGTTTTAGGATATAATGTAGCTAAAGTAAAACATATGGGGGGTTCAATTATATATGTTTTTAGTTTACTAGGTTTTGTCTTATTTACATTCATCGCAGTTCATTATTCTTATGCTAGCGTTTTATTTAATCAAGATCTCACTCTCAATGTAAGACTAATGTTACTTCTGTTGTTGTTACCTATGATTTTCGTTCTAAGTTTATTACTGGTTTTAGTAAATACGGATTTTCTGACTTTTTTCAAGGATCTGATGAAAGCTAGAAAAATTTGGAAACATAAAAGACCTGACTTCGAAATTGAAGTTAAGGGAAATATGACTCATATTAATATAGATACTGACGAATTTGTTTTCACTCCTGTACCAATGTTGATTATAGCGCAATATCTTCAGACCAAAGGATTTTCTGTGTCTTGGTTTGTAAGAGGTGCTTTTAATCATTTAATCTCATTAATAATCACCTACTTAATTGGATGGCCAAGAGCTAAAAATGCATTGTTTCGATTCACGGGTATGAAAGTTGGCGAAAATTGCTCTATTTCTCAAAAAACAGCACCAGATCCTTTATTACCTGAATTAATTGAATTTGAAGAGGGTAGTGGATGTGGTATCGGAGTAAAATTAATTACACATAATGCTATGAATATTCGACATGGAAGTTTTAGCTTTGGACCGATTAAGGTATGTAGAAATGCAAGAATAGGAGCTTATTCTATTATTCTACCCGGAGTTACAATTGGTGAAGGATCGATTATTGGAGCAAATTCGTTGGTGACGGATGATATTCCTCCGTTTTCTATTGCTTTTGGCTCGCCTGCGAAGGTTATACGACAATTAACTGAATCAGAAAAAGAAGAAGTGGATAAAAAATATAGAACTATTCGTTAAGAAATTCAGCAACTTAGTAAATAATGGTTATTTAAATCTATAGTGGTGAATAAAACTTCTAATTGGATGTTTTACAAAATTTGTAGGGTTCCAATAGCATGGTTTAAAACAATTACAAAATTCAAACTTGAATTTGTTAATGAGTTTTACTCTTTTTTTATGAGATAATTGAATAAATTCATTAAATTGTATATTGGTATTAACATCTTCACAAAGCATTACTGTTCCGTCATTATCAATAGCATAATATAAATCGCCCGCGTTACAATTCCATGAATATTTCTTCTGATACCATTTGTTCATATAATAATAATATGTATTTGGAGACCAGATATGAACCCCTTGTCTTTTTAAATTTAAAATGACTTTTGTCAGTCGACTCATCATTTTCTTATTTAGCAATAATTCAGGACAATAGCTTCTAAATTGATATTGCTCATCGGCGTTTGATGATGAGTGTACGGGATCTATTGAAAAACGGCAATCTAAATTATTGTTGATAGTTTTTATTAATGGAATAAGCTCAGTTATGTTTTCGTTGGTCGTTAAAACATGGATACAATAATCTATATTGTCAGGATATCTTTCTTTTATACTTTGTAGTAATTTTATCAATTCGGGGCGATATTTTTTAGGACTGAAGCTATTTCCTGAAAGCCCATCAATGCCTATACCTAAATCTAAATACCCGTAGGATGCAAATTCTTCAAGTAAACGTTCGTTCAATAGAGAACCGTTTGTTACGAGATGAGTATACATATTTAAATCGATACAATGTTTTAAAAGTTTTCCTAAATCTGACCGTAGTGTTGGTTCACCCCCATATATTGTAAAAAGTCGGCATCCTTGATTGTAAACATTAGTCGCAATATTTTTCCATTGTTTTATAGAAATATCGGGATTTTTTTGGCTTTTTGAAGTGGCGCAATAGCGACAATTATAATTACAATCACGAGTAAAGAATGCGCTAACAAGTACAGGACCGTTAATTACTTTCAATGCTCTTTTAATGTAACTAAGTCCTAAATCTCTTAAGATTATGTTTTTTTTATTTACCATATTTATTGTAAGCTTCCTTAATAGAAACTACGATAAGATATTTATATTTACAATATTTAATATTTGTTGCTAATTTATATTAATCAGTTTGATGCTAGAACCCGTCTCAATCGTTATCCCTATTAAGAACAGAGCAAACTATTTACCAAATTTAGTTAAAAACTTATCAAATTTGAACTATCCGCAGTACGAAATTATAATAGTTGATGACTGTTCAACAGATAACACTAAAGACCTATTGAAACAATATCCCATTAGAAATATTTCACTAGAAAAATCTGTTGGTTCTGCTAAAGCTAGAAATATTGGCATTAAAGAAGCTAGAAATGAAATTATCGCTTTAACCGATTCTGATTGTTTTGTTTCGAGAAATTGGTTAAGAGATTTAGTTCCATATTTGAATACAAATGATGCTGTTGGAGGAAAAGTTATCTTCAGCGACGATATCGAAAATAAAATAAATCCATCTATGACCCGTAAAACGGTCTTAAGTGAGGATTCACCCGTAAATTTTCTTAATACGAGTAATATGGTGTTTAAAAAAAGTCTATGGAGTCTAACTAGTGGATTTTTAACCTATCGATTAGAAGACGTAGAGTTTTCTTGGAGGTTATTAAAAGGAGGATATAAATTATTCTACGTACCAAAAGGATTAGTATTTCATCATGGTACAAGAAATCCCATTCAAAATTTTAAAAAGTATTTACAATACGGGAAATCATATTCAAGAATATCCTTTATTCATAAAATGCATATAAGTAATAAAACTGAGGCGATTTTCGATAACAAGGCAATTTGGAATTATTTAAAACTTGTAATGATTCTTATTGGGTTATATATTGCACTTTTCATATGTTTCCTAACGGTTTTTAATATAAGTTTTTCAATCTCATTTTTAACGGTTTCGGTATTTCTTTTTTCATATTTAATTTTTCGAATTATGAAGAAAATAAATATCCTTTTTAGGTTGTATAAATTGAGCTTTTTTTTTAGCATAGTGGTATACATGTTGATTTTTATGCTAAAACCTCAACATTAACACCAATTTAATTGTCGTCTAATCTATATCCAAATCTTGACGCTGTTTCCTTAGTAACATCAGTTATATCTTGCAATTCTTGAGTAGTAAAATTAGGTGTATAATACGTAGGTTTATGTAGATGCCTGATGTAATATCTTCTAATTTTTTCGTAATTAATTAAAGGTAGCTCAGTATGTCCAAGTATTTTATCTATTGTTTTCGCGGGATTTTCACATAAATCTTCATGTCTAATGATAAGAGTAGCTTTTTTAATCTCTTTATTTGTGTCAAGCAGATTCATTACATAATCATATATAGATGACCAGTAATAAGCCCAACCTTTTACATATGTTTTTTCATTTTTCCATAATCTACGAATTTTATGAATGATTTCATTATCACCGGTATTTATGCATAATTGGTTGTGACCAAACTCACTATGTCCAGTTAATCTATGCCAATCAGCTAAAAGAGGGTTTTTCTGCTCCATTTTCACAAAAAGTTTTGTTTGTTTTATTAACGATGCGATTTGATTTACAGGGTTCCGTATTATTAGTAAAAACTTAACATCTGGAAACATTCGATGTAAATATTCTAATCTGGTAATATTATAATTATTTTTTGCCAGATATCGCGAACATCTTTGATTGATAAGAAGCTTTCGTATATGATTTCTGTAAAATTGCTCAAAATTGGTATTAGACATAGCCCCACTCATAACATTTGAAATCTCTTCGTTATGATTATTATTGAAGAAATCTTGCCAAAAAATTTCCTCCACAGCTTCAGGGCTTTCACGAGTAACCATTATTCCATCTTTATGGACGCGTTCCCTTGGTTTAGTGAAAAATAGTGATTGGTCAACAATACGACTAAACCGATGTGGGAAAAATGGCATGAGAATGTGTCTATATTTATGAGATGCTAAAAATGGGTGTTTATATAACATTTCTAAAATAATAGTTGTTCCTGCGCGTGCAAGACCAACAATGTAAATAGGCCTGTCAACTGTAAGCGCGTTTATCTCATTACGTGATAATAATGTTTCAATTCTAGAGAGAAAATATGAAAACTTATTAAAAGAGGAAAAAAATTTAGCTACAGCATACGCAGCATAACCTGTAATTGGAAAATCGCTCCTAGCTCTATTTTTTGAACCTGTCATTAAAATACTCTATTTAATATATATTCGTCTTAAGTAATTTAAGAAATTTAGTTTGGATTAATCAGTTGACCAGCATAATTTATACCACAACAATCCCGGCTAATATAAAGGCTGCAATCATCAAAAATGAATTAAAAGCTAATCCAATACCCCCCAACGTACTTCCAATTTTCATAGCAGTATTTTTTGGTTCCGTTCTTTTTGCTTGCTTATTGGACACACTTGAAATTATTCCAAATCCTATACCTACTATGTTTAGTAACCCTAATGAAAAAATTAGAATTGATCTTCCTGATGGTGGTAAAAGAAATGGTGGTGTTAACATACTAGTCCCTGCGTTAAAAGTTGTTGTTGCTATTACAAGCGAAACAATCCCAAATCCTAAACTTCTTTTGGAAAGAGGGCGTGAAATTGGGGTTTTAACTGGTTTTTGCTGCAACTGATGCTTATTACTATATTCTGGAGGAGTTAAAGATTTTTGTGCTAGTTCGGAATTCTTAGGTGACTCTTGGAGTTTATTTCCACAGTCCTGACAAAACCGTTGATTAGATACCTCTAAGTGAGCACCACAATTTGGACAAGACAATTTTTTTTTTCCTCTTAAATTTTATTGGAAATAACAAATTATATTAATTTCTATATATTTACTATAATTTAAATAATTCTATTCAATACTTACTTAAACCTTATTTTAATTAACAACACGATTAAATCCACCTTTCGGGAGACCATTTTGAAGGAATACGACGTAATTTTCATTCATCCACCTAGAGTGTTAAAATCAGAACAAAGTAAAAGAGCAAAATCTGTACGAAGTACCTATATGTTCATTCCAATGGGGGTATTTGCTATTGCTGATTTACTTGAGAGAGAAGGTTTTGGAGTAAAAATAATAAATTATCCTTTGGAAGCATATCTAGACCCTAACTGGTCGTTAAAAGACTACCTTAGAACTATCGATTTTAAAATATGCGGAATAGATTTACATTGGATACATAATGCACATGGTGCTATTGAAATTGCTCGAATAATAAAGGAGGTAAAACCCAATTCCAAAGTAGTACTAGGAGGGTTTAGTGCCTCCTATTTTCATACTCAAATTTTGAAATATGAGAAGTCAATTGATGGAATAATAAGGGGAGAAGGTGAGATTCCTTTTTTAAGATATGTTCAAAAAAGAAAAGAGAATCCATCATTAGATTCTATTCCCAATTTAACCTATCGAAACTCATCCAACCATATAAAAACTAATCCACTTTCCTACACAGCAAAAACTTTAGACGACTTAAATTTTACAAATGTTTCTCTGCTAAAAAACGCAAAACAATATTTTGAATGCAGTAGAAAAATAATGGGGATATCTTTTAATGTTCCAATAGGAAGGGGTTGTCCATTTAATTGTCCCTTTTGTGGCGGAGGTCAAAGAGCCTTACAACGTATAGCAGGTCGAAATGAAGTTCTTTTTAGAACTCCTAAAAAAGTAATTGAGGATATTACAACTATTTCGGATAAATATAAAGTCCCAAGTATCTTTTTTGGGCATGGTACTTATCCGGCTAATTTCAAATATTGGAAAACATTATTTGGCTTGATTC
This sequence comes from Promethearchaeia archaeon, assembly GCA_029856235.1. Taxonomy (GTDB): domain Archaea; phylum Asgardarchaeota; class Lokiarchaeia; order Sigyniarchaeales; family SOKP01; genus SOKP01. Next base: position 1,958 of record JAHQWP010000011.1, on the reverse strand, counting down.
AAAAAGAGAAAGTCGATATAGGTGGAGATCTAGAGATTTGGCGTTTACCATTCCCTAAAGAAATGTGGAAAATATTTTATAAGACTTTTTCCCGTATGTATTCAGCAGTAAGTGTTTCTCCAAGAACACTTTCATCAAGAGTTCATCAAAAAATATCGAAAATATGTGATCCGACATTCAAATTTCCAAAAAATCAAATTGAAGACCTTATAAGAAATGCAAATTTATTTCAAAGGACTTTAAGGATTTGGTTAACAGCTGGTTATCCATTTCAAACTGGATTAGATGTTCAAAAAGATTTCAATTTTGCTCTTAAAATCATGCTAAAATTTGGTAAAACAAGATCAAAACCAGTCACTGTAATGAATGAACCATATCACATTTTTCCAGGTTCCCCAGCATATGAATCTCCTGAATCCTTTGAGATTAATTTAAAATATAATTCATTTCCGCAACTCAAAGATTATTTTCAAAAAGCTAAGATGTCGTTCTCATATAATGCTATAAATTACGATACAAAAAGCTTTTCTGGAGCAACCATTAGCTACTTAAATAAAGTATTATTTTTGAGTTCAATACTCCCTATGGTAAATACAGGGCATAAATCTGCTGGAAAGAGCATGAAGAACGATTTTGAAAATGCTAAATGATTCAACAATCATTTGTTAATAAATCCTTTAAAAGATGTGTGTTACCATCGAATTTTTCTTTTACCCCTAATTTATTCTGAGTTTCCTAATTCATTTCGAAATTTTTAAATACAATTTAGGTTTATTATTAAAAATATAATAATAAATATGAAATTTTGAATGAAAGAGACAAAATCCACTAAAAAGAATTACTAAATGCAATGCGAAATCGAAAAATTACTAAAAAGAAAAGAATAACTTTCATCTCGTTTATGTTTGCGTGTATTCCAATTGCATTTATATATTTGTTTTTGAGAGATATACCCGTGATAAATTCTCTATTTGTGAATTACGTCAATTCTGGTACCTCTATATTCTTTCCTTTTCTTCCCTACAGTAATATCGTTTTCAAATTCTCTACAAGTCACTTGATTGACATCATTATTATTATAAATATCATTGGTTCCATACAAAGAACCGGATATTACTATTACATGAATGTAATCTTAAAAAAAAGTTACTTAGAGGTATATTCAGAACTAAATTTTCTCGGAACTAATGAAACGCAAGAGGAACCATCTATGAACACAAATTTAATATTAGGCTTGAACAAGAATTCAGGGACTTTAGTTAATGAGCGTTCTGCTGAATATATTTTTTATCAGAAGAGTAAAATCAAAGCCAACCAATTTAGTAATAATCGTGGATACTATGTTAGTAGATTTAAGATGGAATGTACTAATCTTATAACCAATTTTCAAAATTTTTCGACTAATATTCTAATAAATTACCACCTTCCTTCTAAAAATAACAATATATTCTCTAATTCTTTCGAAAACTTCCACCAGGAGGAGGGAAAATAATAATGAAATATCGACTTTTTACTGATTTCATTATGATATTACTTTATAAAATTAAAATTTTTACAAGCTTAAATTTAAAAAAAGGTGAAAAAAATGGAATGGAATAAAGAAATTGAAGATTTATATACGAAAATTACCGATTTAACCCCTGAAGGGTTTCGTGCCTCAGTCGCACCAATGTTGCGCGAAGCTGCTGAAAAAACAGCATTGCTTAGGAATTCTGAAATAGTAAGTAGAGAAGATTTGTTGTCTGCCCTATTTGAGATAACACCCGAGGCATTTAAGCCCACAGTCGTCAAGGATTTGGAGTCAATAGGAATCGATACAGACCGATATATCAAATTATCAGATATTAGAAAAAAATACGCTCGCTCATGGGATGAAATTAGTGGAGCCTTTCTACCCGGAGTCTATCATTTCACTTTATATCTAACGGATCGATGCAACCAAAATTGTCTTCATTGTG
>JAHQWP010000010.1 GCA_029856235.1 Promethearchaeia archaeon | reverse complement strand
TCAAGATTACCACTCTAAGATGCACGATATTTACCAGACTGTCAATGATTTAAGAGAGAAAAAGAAAGCGTTAGAAGAAGAATTAATAGAAAACAAAAGAGCAGCAGACGCATACCACGAAAAATTTTTAAGGGTCATGAGCAAAATTAAAAAAGAATCAAAAGGGAAACGCCCTACTTATGCATCTAAAAGACCAAGGCCATCTAGAGGACGAAGCACGGTTAAAAACGAAGAGTTAGAGAAATTAAAACAAGATAAACTAGCTGTTGCTTTAGAAAAGCAGAAGACTGGTAGAAAACTGAATTTGTACGAAGCGCGGTTAATCCTAGAAAGGCCTAAAGATTAAAATTATTGCGAAACTGCTTCTGTTATTCCATTCCAAAAACCTAATTATAACCTATAAATTTATCGAATACTATTTTTGCTATATCAAACCATTAGTTTGTAAATTATCGATTCCCTTTAATACATGCTTGCTAGAAAATGCTGTATTTAACGGTCTTTAGCCATAAAACTTTCAAACTTGCCAAAAGGTTTAAAACAATTGGAATTTTATTTTTTTTTATTGTTTAAATTAAAATAAGAAATTGATTTGATTAAAATTGAAAAAGAAAATAGAAGAAATTAGAAATCTCTTGCTTAAACATAACGAATTATTCAGTAACTCAATCCCCCTAATAGCTTCAGAAAATATTACTAGTCCCGCTGTTGACGAGGCTTGTAACAGCGATTTCTCTCATAGATATGCGGAGGGATGGGTTGGAGAACGAGTTTATGCAGGTTGTAAATATATTGATATTGTTGAAGATATCTGTATGGAACTTGCAAAAGAATATTTTAAGTGCATTCACGCTGATGTAAGACCTATATCGGGCGTAGTAGCAAATTTGGCAATGTACAACGCATTTACTTCTGAAAACAATGGAAAAATGCTGATTATGCCCATTCCAAAGGGGGGTCATATATCTCATGCACCTAAATTTACGAAGAGCGGGATGGCAATATATGGTACTGCTGGAACCGTACGTGGATTGAACATTGAATATATGGCTTTTGACAACGATGAAATGAATATCGATCCAGACGCCACCGCTAAAATAATTAGGAAATTTGAACCCGAAATGGTGCTTTTTGGTGGCTCTGTATTTCTTTTTCCACATCCAGTTAAAGAACTTAGTGAAGTAGCTAAGGAAGTTGGTGCGTATACTGGATATGATGCAGCACATGTCGCAGGTTTGATAGGCTCTGGTTATTTTCAAGATCCATTAAGAGAAGGTGCCGACGCGATGACGATGAGTACCCATAAAACACTCCCAGGACCTCAACACGGAACATTTGTATCAAATAGGGAGGATTTAATTGATACATTAAAACCTTGCATGTTTCCTGCACTATTATCTAATCATCATCTACATAATGTAGCAGGTTTGGCTATTACATTTGCAGAGATGTTAGAATTTGGTAAAGTTTATCATAAAGATGTAATTAACAACGCAAAAGCTTTAGGACAGGCTTTATACGAAAGAGGTATAAATGTGCTCATGGAACATAAAGGCTTTACCGAATCTCACCAAATTGTTGTTGATATTACTAATTTAGAGAACGATATTGGTTTAGGGGGAGACATCGAAAGGTTAGTAGAAGAAGCAAACATTATTATAAATAGAAACCTTTTACCTTGGGATATTGCACAAGGTAGACACTATAAAAACCCAGGGGGTTTAAGATTGGGAACTTCAGAAGTTACTCGTCTTGGAATGGGTAAAAGTGAAATGATAGATATTGCCGATTTTTTCAAAAATTTACTAATTGATAAGAAAGATCCTAATAAAGTTAAAGAAGAGGTTGTTGAATTTAAAAAGGGGTTTCAAGAAATTCACTATTGCTTTCAGTCTCCAAATAAGGCTTATGAATATATGAAATTTTATTAATCCTTTTTCTCATATTTTTTTATTTAAACAGTAAAATTTATCTTAAATTACATATTTCTACAAGTAATTAATGCATTATTTACAAGTGTAAAGCTGTTAAAGACAATGATCCCCTTAAAAGTTGATGTTCTTGACCAAACTGAACACAAATTAGTGTTGGTAGTTGAAGGTATCTCAATTGAAATGATTAACGCTTTAAGAAGAATTATACTTACAGAGGTACCAGTTATGGCAATTGACGAGGTTATTATTTTAAAGAATGATTCTCCGCTATATGACGAAATTATTTCTCATAGACTTGGACTTATTCCTCTTAAAACAGATTTAGATGTATATAAATTGCCACAAGAATGCGAATGTGGTGGATTTGGTTGTCCATTATGCCAAGTTTCTTTAACCTGCGAAATTACTAATAACACTAATACACCTTTAGAGATATACTCTGGTGATTTAAAATCAAACGATCCCAAGATAATACCTGTTGATCCTAACATCCCGATTGTTAAGATTGATAAGAATGATAAGGTAATTATCGAAGCCTATGCAATCTTAGGATTAGCTAAAGATCATGCAAAGTGGCAAGCCGTTTCAAATGTGGCTTATAGACATTATCCCTTAGTTGAATTTGATGGAAGTTTATTTAAAAATCCAGAGGAAAATCGCTTAATAGTCAAGATGTGTCCTGAAAAGCTATTTAAATTAACCAATAATGATTCTCTAAAACTAAAAGAGGATTATTGGAAGTCTTGTAATTTATGTATGTCATGTAAGAATAATTCAGATGATAAAATTAAAGTTAATCCTAAAGAAGATGTATACATTCTGTCAATAGAAAGCGATGGCGTTTTAGAATTTAAAGTATTAATTCGCCAGATTTTTAAGATATTTAATGAGAAGATTGATGAATTTAGTACAAATTTAGAGGAACTTGACGTAGAATCCTAAATCTTCAAATTATTTGCTTTTCTTTACTACATCGAAGACAATTACCAATCTTAAACTAAACCTAAAAACTAATTATAACTTTCAAATTAATGTGATCTTTTTTAAAATAAAGACCATTTCACTTAATTGAATGAACCTTCAAGCAATCATTTTTATATTGGTTTTATTTACAATTTTAATGGTTTTTTTTTCTCAAAATAAATTTGACTACTTCCCTATTGCCTTAATTATAGGAGCCATCGCAGTAGTTGCAATGCTCACCATTTGGAATGTTAAAGAGGAAGAAATTCTTGGGTTTATCAATTTTAACACATTAATTTTCATATTTGCCATGCAAATAGTTATCTATTTTGCAACTCATAACCGGGTTTTGGTATATTTCGCTATTAAAATGATTCATATCACAAAGGGAGATAACCGCTTATTTTTCTATATTATTTGTTTATTTACAGGCACTATGGTTGCCTTCATTGAGGACTTAACCCTTTCATTGATATTAATTCCGTTGATTTACAGAACCTGCCGAGCTTTAGAGATTCCTGCAGGTACTTATATGATGGGAATGACCATTACGATAAACGTCGGTGCTATCCTCACACCTATCTCAAGTTTAAAAAACCTCATCATCGGTGAGGAATTTGGATGGGGGTTTCTAGAATATTTTGCTAATATGGGCATTTTATTCTTAATTTCACTAATATCCACCATTTACTTGATAGATCGGTTAATTTTAAAAAAAGAAGAAAAACCAACTGAAAAGAACAAGAAGATCCTAATATCAATGCTTGACCCCACTATCGTTATCCGAAGTAAAACATACTTTACTACGACAATTTTAATTGTTATTGCAACTTTCACATTTATGTTCTTAGGATTCAACCCTGCCCTTGTTGCTATCATATCCGCAGCGATTCTTCTTCTAATTCAATATAAGGATACTAGTTTCTCGGACATCAAAAACGAGATAGTATGGAAAATTATTATAGTTTTTGCGATTCTGTTTATCCTTTCAAATTCTTTATCATTTTTTGGTTTTTCAGAGTTAATATCAACAGGATTGGTAAATTTGCTAAATGACAATATTTATCTAGCAGTATTGATAACATTAGGTATTTCGTCTCTACTGTCTGCTTTTCTTGCCGGTACACCTGTTACCATTATTCTTCTCCCGATTTTCTCGGTATTCGTAGGCAAGGGTTTCTTTCCTAATCCAATAATCATTGCTTTCATAAGTGGTGTTAATATGGCGGGCAATTTTTTACCTCAAGGTTCAGCCTGTGATCTTCTTACCCTAACTTTAGCAAAAAAGTATAAAGTGGAAAATTTGAATTACAGACGTTTACTAAAAAACGGTGCCTTTTTCGCAATGATTCATTTTTTTATAATTTTAGGATATACGATGCTTTATACTTTAATATTAAGTTAAGAGTTTATTGTTTTGCGAACGTGAATAAACTTAAGAAAAAAAATAATTGATTCTTACTGATTACTTTCTGAGCATAAGAATAAAAGATAATTAAATAAATCGAAAAAATATTTAAGTTTTGGGCAATTCTCAAGATTAATTTTCTAGTAATTAAACAAATGAGCACAAAATGAGTCATCGAATTACGGGACCAAGTAATTATTACAATCGGAAGCTGATTCGCGAATTGTGGAAGACTAAAAGAAGAATTTGGAGAAAGGTATCAAAAAAGCTTTCAGGAGCTAGGAGAGATCGAGTAGAAGCGAATCTCTATAGAATCAATAATAAAACAAAAGAAAATGATGTAATAGTTGTCCCCGGTAAGGTATTAGGTGTTGGTGCTATTGACCATAAATTAACTATTGCTTGTCTAGATTGTTCTAAAGCTGCTCAAAAAAAAATAGAATCCTCAGGCGGTAAACTTTTATCGATAGAAGAACTATTTGAGCAAAATCCCGATGGGAAAAATGTAAAAGTATTTTATTAAAAATATAAATTCGAGAGAGAGTCAAATGCAAGAATACCTTTTAATGGACGCGAAGAACAAGATTTTAGGAAGGTTTTGTAGCCAAGTAGCTAAAAAGGCGTTATTGGGAGAAAAAATCGTCATAATAAATGCTAAAGAAGCTATAATTAGTGGTTCTAAGCGGAATATTCATGAAAAATATTTAAACAAATTAAATATTAGCACTGCAACTAATCCAAGGCGCGGACCTTTCTGGCCAAGAAGACCTGATACATTTATGAGGAATGTAATTAAGAAAATGCTTCCAACGAAAAAAATTAGAGGTAAGGATGCACTAAAACGCGTACATGTTTACATTGGAGCAATTCCAGAACGGTTTCAGAATAGATATCAAACATTAATCCCAACAGAAATACCCTTTTCAGATAAAAAAAGACTTTCCTATTACAACAAGTATATTACTCTAGAAAATCTTTGTTCGAGAATTGGCTGGAACAAATTAGAAATTGAGGCTTAAAACTTATGTCAGAAAGAACAAAAGTAATTCAATCTTCAGGAAAAAGAAAAACAGCAATCGCTCGAGCTGTGCTAAAATATCCCGCTAAAGGACAGATTAAAATTAATAATGTCCCGCTAGAAAATTACGAACCTGATATCGCAAGAATGCGTATTCAAGAAGTTTTTGAAGTTATCGATCATCCTAAGATAGAAAAGTGCGATATTAATATATCTGTAAAGGGGGGTGGAAAAATGGGGCAGACTGACGCCGTACGAATTGCTATCGCTAAATCCCTTAATAAATTTATTGGTACAAAAACTATTGAAAAGTCTTTTAGAGAATACGACGAATCATTACTTTCTGGAGATTCAAGGAGAACTGAACCAAAGCATTTTGGTGGAAAAAAGGCTCGAGCAAGAAGACAAAAATCTTTTCGATAAATATAAAGGATTTTGGTATTATTCTAATTCTTCCACTTTTGCGCCTAATTTTATGATGTCTTCTATAAAATTGGGATAAGAATCTTCAACTATCTCAACTTCGGATATTTGTGAAGGCGTATTAGCCCACATTGCAGCAATAATAAGGGCCATAGCAATTCTATGGTCATTTTCGTGATTTATATTAGAACCTTCTAACTGATCGCAATGAAATATTGTGAGATTATCTTCTTCTTCTTTAACATTAACGCCCATTTTGCTTAAACCTTGAGCAATAAGTGAAATTCTATCACTTTCTTTACCTCTAATGCTTGAAGCGTTACATAATTCTGTCTTACCCTTTGCAAAGGCTCCAACAACAGATAGAATAGGGAATAAATCGGGAGTATCTTCGATGTCAATAGCTATTCCTGTTAATGGATGCTTGTTTAAATTCCCAGTTATTGTAATACTTTTTTTATCTGGAAACACTTCAATTTTAGCTCCCATCTTCTGTAGAATCTTAATTATTTTTTGATCTCCTTGAGGTTTATCAAAATCGAGGTTATTAATAATTACTTTTGAATCTTCTGGGGAGAGGACCGATGCGACGATCAAAAACGAAGCTGACGAAAAATCTCCAGGAATTTCGTAATTTTGAGCTCTGTAAGACTGATCACAAGAAATGGTATACTTACCAAGCTTTTTTTCGCCTAAACTCTCCTGAATGTTAATTCCAAATGAATCCAAAACATTTAAAGTAATTTTCACATAAGGGTACGAGACTATTGGTGAAGTTATTCTAATAGTGATGGAATTACTCTTTTTGCAATTTAGTAATGGGCACATCATAAGCAAAGCAGAAACAAATTGTGAGCTTTTATTCCCTGGAATTTCAATTGTGCTACATTCTTTACCTTTTCTTTTGATTTTTAAGAGGTTTTCAGATAAATCATAATTACCACCAACGCTTTTTAAAGCATTTAGTAAAGGAGTGATAGGTCTCTTTCTTCTTAGGAATTCTCCCGAAAAAGAAAGCCCTCCGTCAAACACCATTGCTAGAGCACTAAATATCCTAATTGATGTACCTGAATTCTTACAATCTAGAACTTTTTTGATAGGTTTAATTGATCCTGTATTACTCTTGACCATATAGGTGTTGTTTGATACACGTGAGATTCGATTCCCTAAAGACTTCAAAATATCAATAGTTACTTCTACATCACCAGAAATTAGAGGATTTTTAATTATTGAAACTCCTTTAGCAAGGCTAGAAGCTATAAAAGCACGATGTGAATAACTTTTAGATGGTGGAGCAGTAACTTCTCCCTGAAGTTTTGTTGTTGGAATAATCTTTAGTATCATTAAGGGGTTCTCAAATATTTTTGCTATAAGTTCTTAAATTAAAATAAAAGAAGACTTTGATTATATTTCTATTTTATTTTTTAGTGGTTTTAGTTACTTTGATTTGAATGCGAGACGGTGTAGATTCATAAAGAATAATAAGTGAAAACTACTCATAATATATTAATTAAGATGAATAGTTGAATTGAGCTTATTATTTTCTAACTGTGTTGATGAAAAAATGGGAGATAATACATTCGGAAAGAAATTTAAAATCACCTCGTTCGGAGAAAGTCACGGTAAAGTGGTTGGAGTAGTCATAGATGGAATCCCTGCGGGATTAAAATTTGATTTAAACTATATCCAGAGTGAGTTAAATAAAAGAAAACCAGGACAATCTAATTTTACTACAACTCGAAAAGAGCATGATAAGGTGGAAGTCTTATCAGGAATTTTTAATGAAATGACAACTGGTTCCCCTATTTGCCTGATTATTTGGAATAAGGATGTAGATTCAACAAAATATGAACAATCTAAAAACTTATTGAGACCATCGCATGTTGATTATGTAATCCGGGAAAAATTCGGTGATTTCGCCGATTATCGCGGTTCTGGAAGGTTTTCAGGACGGATAACCGCGGGATTTGTAATGGCGGGAGCTGTGGCTAAACAAATTCTAAATAAACTTAATGTGTCAATATTAGCTTATACTAAAAGCATTGGAGCTGTTGAAGATTTTAATGATTATCCTGTTGAAGATCTTAAGGCTCTTAATGAACAGAAAAAAAAATCGCAAATTGGAGCTTTAGATCTTGATGTTTCAACTAAAATGGAAACTGAGATTGAAAATGCTAAAGCTGATAATGATTCTGTGGGAGGAACTATTTGTTGTATAGTTACTAATATCCCTCCTGGAATAGGAGGTCCTATTTTTAATAGTCTTGAATCCAATATTAGTAAAGGGATTTTCTCGATTCCTGCTGTAAAAGGAATAGAATTTGGGGCGGGATTTAAGGCTTCAAGAATGAAGGGATCAGAACATAACGATCCTTGGACAATCGAAAATGGCAGGATCAGGACAACGAAGAACGATTCTGGGGGAATTATAGGTGGAATTTCGACTGGGATGCCAATTATTTTTACAATAGCTGTAAAACCAACGTCTTCAATAGGAAAAACTCAAAAAACTGTTAACATTAAAACAATGAAAGTTGAGGATATAAAAATTGAAGGTCGACACGATCCTTGCATAGTTCCTAGAATAAGTGTGGTTGTTGAATCCATTGCAGCTATAGTTATTTTAGATCACTTATTAATTGAAGGAAGAATACCGAGTGTCTTAGAATATTGAAGGATTGGATTAAAAATGGATAAAGTAATTACCGCAATTTTAATAGGAGCGGGTAATAGAGGGATGGATGTTTATGGGAATTATGCCCTTAAATATCCGGATAAATTAAAGTTTGTAGCAGTCGCAGAACCTATTCAATTTAGAAAAGAAAAATTTGCACACCTTCATAAAATTCCTTTAAACCGAACTTTTAACAGTTGGGAAAAGATTCTAGCTGAAGAAAAATTCGCTGATGTTGCTTTCGTTTGCACCCAGGACCAATTGCATATTGAACCTACTTTAAAAGCCCTGGATAAAGGTTATAATGTTTTGTTGGAAAAACCTATGGCACACACTCTTGAAGGGTGTATTAAAATTATCAAAAAAGTTGAAGAAACTAATAGAATATTAGGAATTAGCCATGTTTTAAGGTATACAAAATTTTTTTCAACAGTTAAAGACGTTATTCTAAAAGGAAAGTTGGGAAATGTCATAAATATTTCCCATCGAGAAAATGTGAGTTGGTACCACATGGCACACAGTTTTGTTAGGGGGAACTGGAGGAATGTCGAATTGTCATCTCCTATGATACTTCAAAAATGTTGTCATGATTTAGATTTACTCTATTGGATGGTTGGAGTTAAATCAAAAAAGATAAGTTCCTTCGGAGGTTTAAAACACTTTACACTTTCTAACGCACCTAAAGATTCTCCAAATTTTTGTGTAGAAGGATGTTCTATAGAAAAAACCTGCTTGTACTATGCTCCAAGAATATATATTGATATTATTCCGATTATCCAAATATTGGAAAAAAGTAATATTAGAGGATTAAAAATTTTAGCTAATCTGAGAAAAAAGCATGTGAGGTTGTTAACAACCTTAAGTAAGCTAATTAAACTATTACAACGATTAAGATATTGGAGAGAATGGCCAGTTGAACCACTTTACTCTGGTCTTCCAGAAGAAATTAGTGAAGATTATACTGATGAAGCTAAAATGGAAATTCTAAAAACCAGCCCTTATGGAAGATGCGTTTATAAGTGCGATAACGATGTAGTTGACCATCAAGTCGTTAATATCGAATTTGAGAATAGTGTGACAGCTAATTTAACTATGCACGGATTTAGTGAACGGGAGGGGCGAACTCTAAGAATTGATGGTACTAAAGCTACTCTTATAGGTAAATTTTTTGATTCAGGTCAAAAAATTACATTGTTCGATCATTTTTCCGGTACAAAGGAAGTAATTTTTTCTGAAAAATTAACAATTGAAGGTTCTGCTCATGGTGGAGGTGATGTTGCTTTAATTGATGCTTTTTTAGATATACTTCATAAGAGCAAAACTCAACCTTTAACAAACGCTTCTGAAACTCTAGAAAGTCATCTTATGGCTTTTGCAGCTAATGAATCACGTTTACAGGCAAAAGTTGTTGATATGGAAAATTTCCGTCGTCTAGTGGAAAATTAGGTTAATACAAATTTTTAATTACTTTAGCTTTATTAGATAGATATACTAAAAAAAATGTATTTTATTAAAAATGAGTAGAAAAATAGATACATCTGCGCAGTTCATTGAATTCTATGTTAAAAAAGGGCATTACTTAGTTGAACTTTCAGAAAATCATTTTAAGAACAGGGAATATAAAAAGTGTCTCGAATTGCTCTCTCAAGCACATGGAATGTTTGAAAAGGGGGGAGCAAAAGAGGAAGCAGATAAAGTAAAATTAAAATTTGAAGATATTAAAAAAACCCATTTTAAAAATAGTAATACTTAGTGATTTATCTCATCTCTCAATTTTTTAATGATGTCAGCTATATGTGGCCCATTCCAGAATACTTTCTGGCAACTTGGATTATTACATTGAAAAAATTCGTCATAATTCTTAAAAGTTTCTTGTTTAACTAATTCTTTAATTGAATTCTTATCACTAATCTTCGCTAACATTGAATTACAAACTGAACACCTTGCTTTTTCAATGTTAAAATCATATACTAAATTTAACATTCGTTTAAGTTGATTTAAGTAATTATAAACGCCTTTACCTTCTAGTAAAATGGCTTCTTCCCTAATTTCATTATAGAATGGCAAATCTTTCGTTATAACTAATCTGTTGTTCAAAAGTGCATATTCTTTTAGGTTTTTGTCTTGGACGGGATTTTCGCGATAAAAATCTATTAGATCGTTAGCATAGATAGTATCGTAACCAAAGATTCTTAGGAACCGCGTGAGCTTTCCTAACATAGCATCCGTAAGAAATTTCATACTTATTATAATTATATTTAAGTCATTAAAAAAATTAATATATTTGATATTTTTATTAAATCTTAAACAATGAGCTGATTGATAGTGGAAATAAGAGAGTTGATGAAGAAAGCAACTATGTTTCATGGACACTTATGTCCAGGAATAGCAATTGGCGTATTAGTCGCGAAATACGCTATAGAACATGGTTTTGAGCACTCTCCCGACGAAGAACTAGTAGCTGTTGTTGAAACTGATAATTGCAGCGTTGACGCACTTCAAGCTTTATTAGGTACAACGTACGGTAAAGGTAATTTTATTCATAAGGATTATGGTAAAAGCAATTACAATATCTATAGTAGAAAAAATCAAAAAGGAATAAGATTATCTCTAAAAAAGACTATTTTAGATAATAGAAAGCTTTCAAGAGACGAGAAAATTCAAAAACTTCTTAGTATGAAACCTGAAGATGTTTTTGACATTAGAAATATTGATTATGATCCTCCTGGGA
>JAHQWP010000009.1 GCA_029856235.1 Promethearchaeia archaeon | reverse complement strand
TATTTTTGTTTTTGTTTTAAATTGTTTTAATATAGATTTATAATTAATAATAACTACGAATTTCTATTATATAAATATTATGGTTCGGAACATCAGTTTTTGGAAGTGATATTAATTATTTATCATGGATCTAAAATTTACTAAAGATTATTTGACCGACAAAATAGCACAATTAAATAAAAAATTTATAATTTATTAAATAGGAAATAAATTTTTTTTGATTATCATAATTCGCTAGAAACCTATTTTCAAAAACCTCAATTAATTTTTTACTTAAACATTTGAACCTTTATTAAAGATTTAATACTATGTAAAAATGCAAAATTGTAATTTATTAATAAAATAGCAATCGAAATTTAAGAAGTCATTTCTTTAACTTTCAGAGGTTATATGGTTAAGAAATTAAATATTTAGCAAATATGGGAATTTTACTGAAGTATCTTAATTATATTTATTTTTTTTAAAAATGTATAAATTAAAATATTGGTGCTAAAATTAGTTATTTAATACGAATTAAAAAGGATTAAGATTCCTATCTTGACATTTAGTCGCGATAATATAAAACTTGAAGAATCTGACATAGAATATGCTCTACAATCATTAGGTTTTACGAAAAACGATTCAAAAGTTTTATTAGCTCTTGCAAAATATAAAATATTGAGTCCCGCAGATATCGCTAAGTTTTCTGATGTTGATCGCGCAAGGGTGTACGATAGTCTTAATCGATTAATAGAGAAAGGATTTATTCAAAAAGAACCTGTAAAAAGGGGAGCAAATTATCAAATCATTCCATTAGCCAAAATCTTTAAAACGATTCGAGAAAATTACAAAAAGAGAATAGATGACACTATAACGATAGAAAAGGCTATAACTGAATTGGAGATTGATCAAGAAGAGTCAGAACCCCGAGTATGGGCGATTAATTCTAGAGATAAAATTAGAAAAAAAGTAAAAGACTTGATTAGTTCGTCTGAGAATAGGATTTATTTCATTATCACTCCTGATTTATTGATAAAAGAATTAGGAGGGTATGAATGGATTTTAAAAGAACTTTGGAGTAAAAAGTTTTCTTCAGACATGGAAGTTGTAATTGCTTTGAAATATTCTGAGGAACTAAAAGAAGAGATAAAAAAACTTCTCAAGATTTCTGTTAAAATCCATTCTATTGAGGGTGACAACGTAATTCCTTTCGGTTTATTAATCGCTGATTATGGCTTTTTGTTAACTACTCTTGATCAAGTAAAAGAAGCTCCGGAATATACATCAGGATTATGGTTAGAAAATGGTAAAAAGAGTCAGCTTATTGGTTATGAACATTTGTTTAGACATTTTATAAGTTCAGAAACAAAAGAAATAAAGTTGACTCCTGTAAAAACCCCATATCAGACTTAAATTAAAGAAAATCAAAAAAAACCGAATGTGGTAAAATAAAAGTTATGTCAAATTATATATTTAGCATGAATAAAGGAGGAGGTTAAACTACTATTTCATACCGGGGGAAAGTAATTCTCTGTGGAAATTCCGAAGTAGGAAAAACGAGTCTACTATCACGATATGTGGACGGTAAATTTGACGAGGATGTGACTCACACGGTAGGCGCGAATTTTCTGATTAAGGAGATTGAATTAAGTAAAATTGTCGATAGCCTTCAACTAGAAAATCCTGAATTAAGAAACGATATTAGAGAAAAAGGATTTAAATTATACTTCTGGGATCTTGGAGGTCAGCATGATAAGTTATATAGCAATGAATATTATTTCGTTCAAGCTGTAGGAGCTATGATAGTTTTCAACTTAAATAATTTATCATCGTTCCAGGATGTTGACTTTTGGCTTTATAAGTTGAAAGAATTGAGCGGGGATGTTCCATATATCTTAGTGGGAAACAAAATGGACTTAGAACGGAAAGTAGATAAATCATTAATCGATGATGAAGTAAAAAAATTGGGTGTTGAATACTTCGAAACATCTGCGAAGCTCAATAAAAATGTAGATATTGCTTTTGAAAGTTTGTCCATTCAAATTTTGAATAATCTAAAGTAAGCAAAAAACACCTAATTTTTAATATATTTTATATTCTATTTTTGCCTAAATTTCATTATGAGTATTCTTTTAATTCCTATAGCACCTTTATCAAGAACAAAATCTCGTCTTAGGAATTGTTTTCCAAAGGAGTTACTCAAAGATTTAACTATTGCAATGTTTAAAGACTTAGCAAATAAAGTTGTAAAGGTTGATTGTTTTGATCAGAAGATAGTATATTGCCAAGATAACGAGATTTTAGAATTAGCAGAAGGTTATGGATTAACAGGAATAAAAGAAAAGCTCACAAAACCTCGAAAGTCATTTGACGAAGTAATATCGGATCTCAATAATATTGCTATTAAAGAATTTAACGCTCTTCATACAATTTTTACATTCTTAGATGTCATCTTAATCTCTGAAAAAAATTTAAAGGATATAAGTAATTTAATGAAATCAAATCAATTAGTTGTTTGCCCTGCTATTCATTCAGCGGGTATATCAATATTTGGAAGAAGTCCCCCTAATATTATACCTACGCATTTTTCTGATCCCTACATTCCTTCTTTTATAGCTTTAATAACTGATGCTCAAGAGAGGAACTTAAAATACTCTGTGTACGATTCTTTCAGAGCCGGTTTTGATATCGATATTAAGCAAGACTTATTATTGGGATATGAATATCTTAAATTATTCAATCAAAATAACACTGAGACATTTAAATTTTTAAAGAATAATTTAAAATTAGTACTACAAAAAAGAAATTTGAAAAACAACCGTCAATTCAAAATTAGCAAAACTAAATGAAGTATCTTAGAAACTAAAAGTTATATTTATTTTTATCTCTTGATTTATAACTTTTGTAATTGAATTTTGTATCTCTTCTCTTTCGTTTTTTAGAGATGATAGATATCTTAGATAATCTTTGTTTTTTCTATCAAGATCGTGCTCCAAATGTTCTAATTTTACTGTATTTGTGGCAATTTTATTTTTTATGTCTTCTCTCTGGACAGCCAATCCTTCTTGTTCAATATTTTTATTAATTTCGTCAATTATGCGATGGTACTCTTTAATTTCATCAATATCTTCTTGAATTGATTTTTCATCAAATATTGCGTTGATCTGATGAACAGTTTTGTCTCTCACATCAGTTTTAAGGTTTAACTTATTCTCCTCTAAAACATGCCTTAGTTGGATGAGCAAGGCCATGAATTTTGGTAAGTCTCTGCTTTCCTTTACTAAAGCGTTTATTGGGTTTTTTAAAAAATCCTTCAAGAAATAGATATTGATATTAGGAATGTGCATTGTGTCTTTTTCTAATTCAAATTTTAACTTCTTTAAAGCTTTTTTAAATCCAAATTGATTATTGATTTTCATTCTTAGCTGGGCTAGATCATTTTCCGTTTTATCCAGTTCTTTAAACAATTCATTTTTTTCGATGCTTGTTAGAGTTTGAGTTAAATCTTCTTGTTCTTTTTTCCTTTCTTCTAACTCCTTTTCAAAATTTTCTAAATCAGCTTTTGCGTGTTCAATATTTTCCTTTAGACTAAATAATTTAGGAAGTTTTTTGAGTAGATATTCAGCATCCTTTAATTCGGTATATTTTTTCCGTAAAAATTCATCCATGTCCTTTTGATTATTACCTAATTTACGCGTTATGTAACTTAACTCTTTAATTTCTCCTTGCAGTTCTTTCTTGAATTTAGGAACTGATTTTTTGGCGATATCGTTGATAGTTGTAAAGAGCTTTTTTATAGAGTTTAACAAATCATGCATAACATCGTATGTAATTTCATCCTCGGGAACTTCAATATCATCAATTTCCTTCTTGATTCTGTCAGAAAAGAAATGCAATGATTTAAGAGCTTTTTCTTCTATTTTACCCTCTCCCGCTTCTATAAAATGATCAGTGCATACTTTGATTTCGAGTAAATTTTCACGAATTTCGGAGATTTGTTTTTTCACAGCTTTTTTAACTTTATAAAATTGAGAATCGAGCTTGTCTTTATAAAAATCTTCGAATTCTTCTAATAAAATTTCAGTCATTTTCAGTTTAAATTAATTTTATGAGTTTAATAATTTTTTTCCATTCATATATTTTTGAAGGACTTCTGGTACTGACACTGTTCCATCCTTATTTTGATAATTTTCCAAAATGCAACATATCGTTCGTTCTGTAGCAATCGCAGTACAGTTAAGCGTGTGAGCAGTTTCTTTTTTTTGAGTGGAACCCACTTTACCTATCCGTACTTTTAACTTTCTTGCTTGATAATCCAAACAATTGCTACACGAAACCAGTTCTCGATACGTATTCGAAGCAGGAAACCACGCTTCAAGATCGTATTTCATTGCTGCGTTATCATTTAATTCTCCAGAGGCGATATTTACTGTCCGATATGGAATTTTTAATTCTCTGTAAATTTCTTCTGCATTTGATATTAACTCTTCAAAAATACTCCAAGAACTTTCAGGTTTACAGAAAACAAATTGCTCCACTTTTTCGAATTGATGTACTCTAAATATTCCTAATGTGTCTTTTCCATGTGAACCAGCTTCTCTTCTAAAACAAGAAGAGATTCCTGCGTACTTTAAAGGAAGTAAATCAGGATCTAAAATTTCGTCGTAATGGTATGCTGCTAAAGTTTGCTCAGATGTAGCGATCATGAAAATATCTTCATCTTTAATTTTATATAACTGTTCTTCGAAATCTGCTAATTCTGCCGCTGCTTTCATGACTTCGTATTTTATAAAGAAAGGGGTCCACAAAGGATTATAACCTTTACTGATTAACTTATCCAACGCAAATCTGAGTAGTGCTAAATTAAGTAAAACAATATCTCCCTTTAGATAGTAAAATCTCGATCCCACCACTTCCGAGGCTTTTTTTGTATCAGCTCCATTAATATCTTGGATTAAATTAACGTGGGATACTGGTTGAAATTCAAATTGAGGGATTTTACCGAATTCCCTTATTATTACATTACTCTCTTCTGTTTCACCAGTTGGAACTGACTCGTGCAAATCATTTCCGATCATATATCGAATCTTTTCTCTCTCTTCAATATACTCAATTTTTTTCTTTTCTAAATCTTCAAGTTTTTCTTTAATCTGTTTTGATTGTTTTATCGCATCATTAGCTTTTTCTTCGTCGCCTGCTTTCTTAAAATTGCTAATTTGGTTCGAGATCTCATTTCTTTTTTGTCGTAAATCTTGAATTTCTTCTAAGACACTTCTCCATAACTTATCAAATTCTAATACTTTTTCTGCGTTCTTTGGATCTTTAAACCTTTTTTTTTCCGTTTCGATGATTTTTTCCAGATTATTTCTAAACTCTTCTATGTCTCGCAAGATTGACTCTCTTTAAAATATTTTTTATCATTAAATTAATTTATGAAAATAATAAGCATTTGTTAAAAAGCAAATGAACTATTCATGTTGAATTCTTTCAGATATAGTTGCCCTTAAATAGGCAACTTTAACTTTATTTTTATCGTATCCAACCGTATCGATAATATTCATAATTTTTATTCGTTTTGCTTTCCCTTTCAAACCTTCTTCGGTCATAAATTCTCTGGCGAACTCTTCTTTTTTATTTTCTTCTTGCTCCACCATACTAAGTATAATGAAATTTCCATAAAAAAGTTAATGAGATATAATTCTAGAAATTTTACTCAGAAATTTACGCTAAAAAAATTGGACTAAATAGGTAAAAAAATAATAAACAATTGAAATTAACCAGAAAAAATAAATTAATTCAATAATTTCCAAACACAAAAGGGTTTTATTAAAATATTAAACCGAAGATTACGCAATTAATATTAATGGTGATGTTTTAACTAAAGGTGAATTAAATGTCTGAAAAGCAGACCATTGACAAAATAAGAATAGGAGTATATGTGTGTAGATGAGGTGTTAATATCGGAGCTCACCTTGATTGCAATGCTGTCAGAGATTTTGCTGAACCACTACCTAATGTCGTTATAGCAAGAACTAATAATTTTACTTGTAGCGATCCTGGACAACAGGTTATTAAAAATGATATTTTAGAATTAAATTTAAATAGAATTGTTGTTGCAGCTTGCACGCCTAAGATCCATGAACCAACTTATCGAGCTGTATTAATAGAAGCAGGTATAAGCCCATATTATTTCGAAATGGTGAACCTAAGAGAACAATGCTCTTTTGTTCATCAAGGAGACATGGAAAACGCAACTGAAAAAGCAAAACGCTTAGTTCATGGAGGAATAAATAGAGCTAGAGAATTGGAAAGCGTTCCTTATAAAGAAATTCCCGTTGAAAGAGCTGCCTTAGTTATCGGGGCGGGAATTGCTGGAATGAACGCAGCATTAGACTTAGCAGAACACGGAATTCAAGTATATTTGGTGGAAAAAGAGGCTACTGTTGGAGGTAAAATGGCTCAATTAGATCGAATCTATCCTACCGATGATTGTGGTATATGAGTTCTTGCCCCCATAATGGTAAACGCTTCAAAACATCCTAATATAGAATTATTAACTTATAGCGATATTATTGAGTTCAGTGGTATTCCTGGTGCTTATAATGTTAAAATTCGCAAAAATCCACGATATGTTAACGAAAGTAAATGTACTGGGTGTGGTTTGTGTACCGAAAACTGTCCGATAAAAGTTCCTAATGAATTCTATGGTGGAATTGGCGAGAGAAGTGCTATCTATATCCCATTTCCCCAAGCAGTCCCAAAATACGCTGTAATGGATAAAAATGTATGTATTGACTGTAAAAGTTGTGAACGAGTGTGTCCCGCAGAAGCGATCGAATTTGAACAAGAACCTGAAATCTTTGAAGTCAAAGTAGGAGCAGTAGTTGTTGCGACGGGTTATGATGAGTATCCAATAATCGAAACTAACGAGTACAATTATGGGATTTATCCTAATGTTATTACACAGATTGAATTAGAAAGTTTGTTAAGCCCAATTGGGCCAACTGGAGGACATATATATAGAATATCTGATGGAAAAACGCCTAAAACTGTCGTAATGATTCAATGTGTAGGTTCTAGGTCTTTAAAAGCTAATCCCTACTGTTCTATGGTGTGTTGTAGTGTCGCGCTTAAGAACGCCCAATTACTGAAGCAAGAATATCCAGAAATGGATGTCATTATTTTCTATATCGATATTAGAACAACCGATAAAGGTAACGAGGAATATTATAGAACAATAAGGGAAGCGGATGTTAGAATGATTCGAGGAAAAGTAGGTGAAATTTCTGAAGATGAAGATCAAAATTTAATCGTTCGAGCATACTCTTCTCTAACCGGTGAACTAATTAAATTAAAAGCTGATATGGTAGTTTTGTCTACTGGAATGAATCCTTCGAAAGGAACCATTGAAGCGATCGAAGTATTAGGTTTAAGTACAGGACCTAACGGCTTTTTATCAGAAATTCATGGCTGTTTAAAACCTCAAGAAACTAATAGCATGGGAATTTACATCTGTGGATGCGCTGCAGGACCAAAAAACATTCCGTATTCTGTTTCTACGGCTCTAGCAGCTGCGAGTAAAGCTGCTGCGTTACTCTCTCATAAAACTATTAGTCAAGAATTAATTATCGCTGAAGTAGATGAAACCCTATGCATAGGATGTCATAGATGCGAGAAACTTTGCGAATACGAAGCAATAACCATTGATGAAGACGATATTGCGAGAGTGGACGAGTTGAAATGTAAGGGCTGTGGAGTATGTATTTCTTCCTGCCCTGCACGAGCAATAGATTTGAAATACTATCGAGACAGTCAATTTGAAGCCGAAATCAAAGGAATCGGAGAAGATATTATTGAAAAAATACCAGAAAAATCTACTAAAATGGAAAATTAAAACGACAAGAGAAGATAAAACATGACAGAAAATGTAAAAGATCGAAAAATTATAGGCTTTGGATGCGAAAAATGAGGGTATTCTGCGGCAGATCTAACGGGTACTACGAGAAAATCTTACTCTACTAATTTTCACTTAATTAGGGTAAGATGTACCGGAAGAATAGGAATCCATTTAATAATGGAGAGTTTTCTAAATGGCGCTGATGGAGTTGCTATTATCTCTTGAAAAGAAGGTGAATGTGAATTTGGAAATGGGAATATGAATACTTACGAGCATGTTAAGTTTTTAAAGAGACTATTCACCCACTTAGGTCTTGCTGAAGAACGGATTCAGCAATATTTCTGCTCAGCAGCGGAAGTTGAAAAATTCATTAAATCAGTAGAAGATATTACTCACAAAGTAGAACTTCTCCCTCCTCTACCAAAATAAAAAAATAATCCGAATTAGAATGACCCTTCTAAAAAACTTTAGTTAGAAGGTAACTAACTCACAGCATGAGTTTTCGGAGATTAAGATTTTAAATTAAATCAACCCATTGTTAAAAGAAAATGAGTTCCAAGCTAAAATTATCAAAGGAAGGCTTAAAAGATATAGCCGTTACTGTAGATTCGTATCGGATTCGTGTATTAATTGATGCCAAAAAAGAAATTTTAGAAGCTGGTATCTACAACGAGGAACAATACGAAGAAATATTGTTCAAAATGTTCGATGAAGAACTTTTGAAATATAAGCTTTTCAGTTATTTATCTAATCCTGATTCTGACAATTTTAAAGCAATTAAAAAATTTTCAGAATTAAATTCTATTGAAGTTAGAAAGACTTTAAGCCTGTTAGAGTTATTAAAAAACGAGAACCTTATCGAAGTGAATGAAATCTATGATACTATTGAAGGAGATGAAAACACTCCTGAATCAACTTCTTTTAAGGATTTCGATATCGAGAAGTACGATATCGATCCTTCTAAGGTAAAGTCAATTTACGAACCCGTAAAAACTATATTTGAGACTCATAACTGCTCCGGATGTGGACTCTGTGTTGGTATTTGTCCTGTAAACTGCTTAGAAGTTTATAATGGTTTTGGTAAAATTGATGAGGATAAGTGTATTAGGTGTGGTCTTTGTTATTATGTATGTCCTCGGAGTTATCTACCGGTTAGTGTTTTAAACATGACGCAGAATGAATCTTCAGAAATTAAGAATTATTCTCAAGTAGGTCACTACTTAGAAGCGTATTCTGCTCGAACCAAACTAAAAGACATTGCGAAAGTATGTCAAGATGGTGGAATTACCAGCACTTGCTTACATTATCTTTTTGATTCTAAAAGTATTAATTTAGCATTAGGAGCAAAAATGAGTAAAACTCCGTGGAGACCAGAACCGATTGTACTTAAAAGTAAAGAAGATATTCTCTCAACTACAGGAACTAAATACGTAAACAACCCTAACTTAAAAGTACTAAACGAACTTAATAAAAATCAATCAAGTCTAGCTGTTGTTGGAGTCCCATGCATGATGCAAGCTCTACTGAAATCTTCAATTTACAACATCGGTATACCCTCGTTAAACCAAATTAAATACCGTATTGGTATCTTCTGTATGGAGTCCTTCTCTTACGAATCTCTCCTAAAAATTTGCGAAACTGTAAAAGTCGATGTAAATGATGTAAAGAAAACTGATATCAATAAAGGAAAGTTTTTTGTATATACCAATTCAGGTGAAGAATTTACGGTTCCAATTAAGGAGATTGGACATTTAGCTCGAGAAGATTGTGAGGTATGTTTTGATTTAACTTCCGAATCTGCTGATATTTCAATTGGTTCCATCGGTTCTCCCTCAGGGTGGAATACCGTTCTTATAAGAACTGAAACTGGAAAGGAACTATATAATAAGCTAATTGAAAACGATCTAATTGAATCAAAAGCACTAGCGGATGTTAAACCAGGATTACCACTCCTCGAAAGGATCGCAAAATCAAAAAGAAATAAATGTACTAAACATATCGATAAAAAAAAGGAAGAGAATCTAAGGTTCCCTCAATATTAGATAATAAAATCTCTCGAATTTTTTCTCAGTTATAGCTTCTTTCTTTCTAAACCATAAAATTAATATTAAATTTTATATTAAGAATTATATCTTTAAGTAATAATTAATCAGTAAAATGAGTTTAACTACAAGACCAAGCAACTTTCGAGAAAAAGTTTTTTTCAGAAAACTCAGATCGCAAGTGGATGGCAACTCTAAAGTAGAACATGGCCTAACTCAAATAAGAGGGATTGGAAGAAGATTCGCTCAAGCCATAGTCTTGATCGCAGAAATCAATCCTGACATGAGAATTGGAGCTATTCCTGAAAAAGATTTGAATAGAATTGAAGAAATCGTTTTGGATCCAGTAACAAATGGAATACCCGCTTGGATGGTTAACCGTAAGAACGACTTGGTTACTGGAGAGAATTTACACATCATCGGAAATAAACTCGAATTATCTGTAAAACGAGACATCGATAGAATGAAACGCATCAGAAGCTATAAAGGCGTCCGACATCATCTGGGATTAAAAGTAAGAGGACAAAAAACCAAAAGCACTGGACGCCACGGATTAGTCGTTGGTGTAATGAGAAAAAAATTGAAAAGTCAAAAGTAAGGTGATGTAAAATCGGAGATCCTAGAAGGTTAAAGAAAAAGTTTAAAAAACCTAAACGTCCCTTTGAAAAAGAAAGACTGCTCGAGGAACTCGAATTCTTAGGAAAATATGGTCTTAGAAACAAGCGCGAATTCTGGAAAATGCGAACTATTCTCGGAAATTGGCGGGACCTAGCACGAAAATCAAGATCATTACCCCAAGAACGAGCTAATGAAGTTCAGCAAACTTTAATCAAAAAACTAGTTACACTCGGTGTTTTAGGTCAAGAAGCCGGATTTGATGATGTATTATTACTTACTGTCGAAGATATCCTAAAAAGAAGACTACAAACGATGGTATTCGAAAAAGGATTCGCGAAAACAATTTATCAAGCAAGACAGTTTGTCGTTCACGGACATATCCAAGTTGGAGGAAAAAAAATAGACGCACCTTCTTACATCGTAAAAAGAGCTGAAGAGGAGATGATTAACTATGTCGCCAAAAGTCCACTCTCCGCTGTAAAAGAAAATACTTAATAGGTAATAATCATGAGTAAAAGAGAAGAAATGAAATGGGCAATCGTTCACATCTTTAGTAGCTATAACAATACAATTGTTACGGCCACTGATTTGAGCGGTGCAGAAACGTTCGCAAAATGCACTGGTGGTATGGTAGTTAAAGCTGACCGAGACGAATCTAATCCTTACGCAGCCATGCAATGCGGATTTAGAGTTGCTAACGGACTGAGGGATAAAGGTGTGAATGGAATTCACATTAAAGTAAGGGCACCCGGTGGAAATAAAAGCCAAACTCCCGGCCCAGGGGCTCAAGCGTGCATTCGCGCCC
>JAHQWP010000008.1 GCA_029856235.1 Promethearchaeia archaeon | reverse complement strand
GTTAATACAAGCTTTCGTGTCACTTAATTCACCCATACCATTAGAATGATCTCCTGTAGAATTTCCAACGCCCCTGAAATTAAACCGTAAGCATGAAATATTATTTTGGGTAAAATGATTAAAAATACCAGATACTACATTATTATACATGTTGCCCCCGTATTTTCCCTTTTTAAGGACTTAAATCCCGCAAAATTGAGGATGCGGGTGGCAAACTAAAGTAGCCATGGGTAAATTTTCTAAACTTGATAGAAATAACTCTGTTTCAAGTCTAATATCATTATTATTTATGAATACTTTTTCAATACCACGCATAATTTTAATTAATCTTTAATCTATAATAATAATACTGATAAAAAATCTGTTGAAGATGAGTTATAATCGTATCCTAATCGAAAAAAAATTAAAACAGTTTTTAGTAGAAGACAATGCATTTATTGACATCAGCTCAAAATCTATTCCTACAAATTCATTTTCATCTGCTAAAATCATTGCTAAAAGTAAAGGTTTTTTAGCGGGGTTAGAAGAAATTGAGATTTTATTTCGTCTTTTAAACGTAGAAATCACCCTTAAGAAAACAGATGGGGATAAAATCCAAAACGGAGATATCATAGCGAAATTACACGGTGAAACTAAAAATATTTTGTTGGGTGAGCGAGTGGGTCTAAACCTTCTGAGTCATATGAGTGCGATTACAACAACTACTCGTAAATTTGTAAAAATTATTGAAAAATCGGGTAAAAATGTAAAAATAGCTTGTACTAGAAAAACTCTACCTGGTTTAAGACTATTTGAAAAAAAAGCGGTTGAAATTGGAAAAGGAGATCCACATCGTTTCAATCTAGATGACATGGTTCTTTTAAAGTCAACCCATTTAAAACTCTATGGCGGAAATGTGGCAGAACTACTCAGAAACACAAAACTTAAAGTTAGCTTTACAAAAAAAATAGAAATTGAAGTGGAAAAAGTTGAGGACGTCCTAACGGCGGTAAAAAATGGTGCTGACATTATAATGCTGGATAATATGAATCCCGATAAAGTTCAAGACGCTATAAACTTGTTGAAACAACAAAATTTACGCAATCAAGTGATTATTGAAGTTTCAGGAAATATCACAAAAGATAATATTGTAGATTATTTGATTTCAGAACCAGATGTAATAAGTACGAGTATTCTCACTCAAAAACCCACTGACTTTGTAGATATCTCCCTAAAACTTGAGTAATTACAATTATATTTAATCAATAATCACTTCATGAATAGAACTAATTACATCTTTAATTTTAACTATTGCTTGGTAAAGATCTTTGATTAATCCAAATTCTCCTACCACTAAAACAACTTCAATTTTTTTTTCTGCTATTCTCCAATCAGTTACAGCCTTAATTATCGAATGAAATTTATGATAAAGTTCTGAAATTTCATCTGAAATTGGTTCTTTAAACGGATAAACAAGGTTTATGGTCATTATTCGATAACCCTCTAAATTTTCGAAACTTTCATGATTTTCAATGAATTTTAAAATTGAGTCTCGTAAGGCTTCGCTTTTAGAACTAAAACCACTCTGATTTCGAACTTTCTCAAACCGATCTAACAAGTCATCGCTGATTTGAAGAGATATGATTTTCATTATATATGTTATAAAGCATTTTCATAAATAAGTCTATAAAATTTCTTTTGAATAAAATAAGTTTTGAGAAATTTTATTTCTCTAATTAAGATATAAAGATGATTAATAATTGCCAAAAAGTTTTACAATAACTTATTAATATAGTCAATACTATTGCTCATTTCTTCATTAGATGAAAGCTCGATAATTAACGCTCCTTTATATTGATAATTTTTAATCGTTTCTAAAATTCCTTTAAAATCAATTTTCCCCGATCCCAGTGGTGGATGAGTGTCAGAATCAGTTGTAAAGTTTTCAACGAGATGTACATTCTGTATGATTTTATGATGTCGTTCCCATAACAAATCTACATCTCCGTGATTAGTGTAGAAATGACTAGTATCATAGGTGAGATACAAATCTGTTCTTCCAATTATGTTTAAAATCTCTGCAATATTTTCTTGATCTAACATTATATGTGTGTTTTTGGGCATATTTTCTAAACAGATAGTCAGATTCAAGTCATTCGTAAAATCTAAAAGAGAATTTATTGCTCTACCTAATTGTTTGCTATTATAATCTCTTATGAACTTCAATAAAAAGTTAGCCAAACCGGGATGTATAGTCATTACATCAACATTGATTTCTTTACAAAATTTAGCAGTTTCAATATATGCTTCTGTTGAAGCTTTTGAAATTTTGTCATTGTGGGAGCATAAGTTAACATCAATGAATGGGCCGTGTACTTGCTTTTTTATTGGATAAGAGTTTAATAAATCAATAAATTCTAGCCTTTTTGTACCCGTAAATAGATTTTGGGGGTCAACTACGATTTCTACAATTTTTATCCCCTTGTCTTCAGCAAATTTAAGGCATTCTTCGATAGATTGATAGTGTATATCGAAAATATCTTTATGCTTGCTATTAAGCCCATTGTCAATAAAAATACCTAGCGAACTGATACCTAACTCCATAATATCTCACACTAACTTTAGGTTTTTTTTAGTCTTTTGGGATAACACGCAAATAAACCATTAAACATCTTCTCATGTTCTTCAAGATTTTCATTAGGGATTGTTAAAGGGTCTCCAATTTGCAATGCGCCCCAATAAATTTTAGCGATCTTTTCTAAAATTACAGAAAATCGAACAGTGTGATCTAAAGACTTGCCACATATGATAGCACCATGGTTTGCCAATATCGCTGCGTTATTTCTATCCAACGCTTTCAACGCACTTGTTCCCATTTCTTCTGTGTGGGCTTCAGTAATTTCGGTACAATGAATTTCTCCACCAAGAAAAATCATTTGTTGTTCCATTATAATAGGTATGCTTTTTCTTAGAACTGAAAGCATAGAAATGTAGGGAGAATGATTGTGGATAACGCATTTAACTTTAGGTCTATCCTTATAAACTGCTAGGTGCATTTTAACTTCCGTGGATGGAATTTTACCTGAACCTAATATGTTTCCCTCCAAGTCCATATGAACGATTAATTCTGGGCTTAACATATTATACTTGGTTGAAGTTGGAGTAACAAGTATTTCATTTTTATTTATCCTAACGCTAACATTGCCTTCTCCATCCTCAACCAGCCCCTTACTATAGATTTCTTGAGCTCCTCTTACAACTGTTTTTCGAAGTTGTTCTAATTTATCTATTGCCATATGAAAGTAAATTAAAGATCGATTAAAAATCTATTTTCATTGGATTAGGTATTCAATAGAGATGACTTTTATTATTAATCATCTTTAAATTATAAATTCAATATAGTCCAAGTTTTTTTATTTTTTTTGGAAATACTAACAATGTCTAAATTAAAGCAAGTTATTAATATTGATAAAAAATGAGCCGAAAAATCCTACATTGCGACTTAGATTGCTTTTTTGCTGCTGTTGAGGAACGAGATAATCCAGAATATATAGGAAAACCTATAATAATCGGAGCAGATCCAAAAGGTGGAAAAGGAAGAGGTGTAGTTAGTACTTGCAACTATAAAGCTCGAGAATTCGGACTTCATTCAGCTATGCCTATATCTCAAGCTTATAAAAGATGTCCTCACGGAATATATCTTCACCCCAATTTTGAGAAATATCAGAAAGCATCAAAAGAAGTAATGGAAATTGTTGATTCCTATTCAGAGAAGTTTCAACAAGTAAGTATTGATGAAGCATATCTAGATGTTTCAGATAAGTGTATCAATTTTAAAGAGGTTAGAGATTTAGCTGAAAAATTAAAAGAAGAAGTTCACAAAAAAGTAGGTATTACAATCTCAGTAGGGTGTGCTCCAACTAAATCAATCGCTAAAATTGCTTCAGATTATAATAAACCAAATGGAATTACCATCGTTGAGCAATATCAAATAAAAAATTTTTTAAAAAATCTAGACATTACCCGTATTCCCGGAATTGGAAAAAAATCTAAACTTTACTATAACAAAAAAGACATCAAGACAATTGGTGACATTATAAATCTTACGCTCCCTAAAATGATTCAATTATTTGGGAAAAACGGGGAATGGGTATGGAATGTCGCAAATGGACTTGACACTAGAGAAGTAAAAGAATTTCATGGTGATAGAAAATCTATAAGTAAGGAAAGAACTTTTTATGAGGACACAGACAATCTCAACCTAATCCTATCTAAACTTGAAGAAATAAATAATAGAATTCATAAAAGTGTAATAAAAAATAAGATTTATTACAAAACGGTAACTCTTAAAATAAGGCTTGAAGGTTTTATAACATATACTCGTTCAAAATCCTTTACTCATCATGTTCAAGACAAGAGTCAGGTCTTAAAAGTCATCAATGAATTATTGGATCAATTTTCAACTGTGAACAAGAAAATTAGGCTTGTTGGAATAAGATTATCAAATTTAGAAAAAGCTCCAAGTGTAGCCCAAACTACATTGTTAAGTTATTTAGAAGCATAATACAGATTGTCTAACTATTTTTAAGAATTTCATTCGATTTAAGCGCAGTTAATAAATCTTTGTGCCTAGTTCCATTCGAAGCAATAAGACCAGGAGCAGTAACCTTACATTTTTCATTTAGGTATTTAATTGGATTACCTTTTATGTCCGTGATCATTCCTCCAGCTTCTTTAACTAATAATTCACCTGGTAAAAAATCCCAAGTGAACGAACGCTCAATATTCATAGGTTTAACATAAATTTCAGCTGAACCCTCTGCAACCATGCATAATTTTGCCATACTATCCAATGGAATAAAATTAGTTATATTGAGCGATTTAGCAAAATCTAAAACCCATGGCTTATTATAGTGTAAGGAATAACACATGCGGATAATTTTTAAGTCTTTAATATCGCTTACTTTTATCTTAGTAAAGTTTTGATCTCCATACGATACTTTAGCTCCGTGGTTCTTTTCGGCTGAAAAGATTGAGAGACTTGTATTTTTATAATTTGGAACCCCTATGGCACATATTATTGGTTCGAATTGAATCATCAACCCGATCCCTATAGCATATGCTAAATTCTTTTGAAAACCTTTAGTCCCATCAATAGGATCGACAGTCCATTGACGAATAGAGCGTGGTCCCCGATAATTTAGAATTTCTTTAAGGTTTTCTTTAATGTCAATTTTTATTGAGTTATAACAACTTTTTATGATTTCTTCAGCATTTGAGTTTAAAAAAACGCCACTTTCCTCTTCGGCAATAATTTGATCTTCTGGAAAATATTTTCTAATTTCCGAAATAATAAAGATTTGAGATGCAAAATCAGCTAAAGTCACAGGAGAATCGTCACTCTTTGTAAATGAGGAAGAATGCTTAGTTCTAAACCATTCCGTAATTAATGAAGCTTTTTTAACCAAATCAATTGCTAGTGATAATTCTTTAGAGTAATGAACCATAATCCTCAGCTTTAAATAATAATTGGGCCGTTAATTTTAAATAATTCTATTTCTAAATTTTCTTTGAATCCTTAAATAGATCAAAGATATCCATTTCATAATCTATAGTATCTTCAGGTAAAAGGTTTGGCTCCCCTATTAATTTCGCCAGATAGTATACTTTAGATCCTCTTTCTAAATATCTTAAAACTGTATAAGCCCCCTCTAAATGACTCCCACAACATAAACTTCCATGATTAGCTAAAATTACCGCGTTTTTCTCTTCTAAACTTTTTAATACATTCATTGCTAACTCTTCGCTACCAGCTTCGCCATACTCTGAACATGTAATTTCACCACCTAAATAAGGTACAAGTTCTTCCATAACAGGCGGTAACGATAATTTGAGAGTACTAAGTATTGTCGAGTAGATTCCATGAGAATGGATGATTACATTTACATCTTCACGCTCTTTATAAACTCCCAAGTGTAAATATTTTTCTACAGATGGATTTCTTTCCCCGTGTAGTACTTTTCCTTCTAGATCGATAATTAAAATATCATTTTCACTCATTTCTTCGTAATTAACATTACTGGGAGTGATTAATACAATTTCTTTCTCCTCCGTTTTTACTCTCATACTCACATTTCCTGCTGATCCAATTACGTGTCCATCGTTTAATAATCTTTTACAAATTTCTACAATGCCCTCTTTATATTCTGAAAGTGTTTCATCTATTGTTTCTTTTTGATCGGTAAAATCTTCAAAAACTTCGGGATTTAAAACATGTAAAGGTACTTTTTTATCCAACCAATTTATAATATCATCTAGAAGCATTTCCGATTGCCGTTGAATTACTTCCACAGTATTACCTCCAATGTGGGGCAACACAATAACATTATCTAATTCTAAAAACTCATTATCCTCATCGAGAGGTTCTAAAGGAAAGACGTCTAATGCTGCACCTGCTATGAGTCTGTTTTTTAACGCTCCGTATAAAAACTCATAATCTACAAGGCTTCCTTTAGCTAAGTTTATTAAAAAAGCCGAGTTTTTCATCATTTTTATCCGTTCTTCGTTAATTATATTATCATTATCATCTGTAGCAGCAGCGTGAATTGTAACAAAATCGGATTTTTTCATTAATGTATCTAAATCCGTTTTTTCACCAAAATCTTCGACAATTTCATCTAATACATATGGGTCATAAACAAGAATATCAACACCGAACGCTTTTATTCTTTCAGCAACACGTTGTCCTATTTGACCGAACCCAATAATCCCAATCGTTTTATTCAACAATTCACTACCCATAAACCTATTATAACATTTAATCCAATCTTCAAAGTCAATAATTTCAAACTCATCTGAATGCAAGAATTTATCAAGCTGAGTCAAATTTCTAGCTAATGAAATAATTAACCCGACTGTCAATTCTGCGACCGCATCAACATTCCTTAGAGGAGTGTAAATAACAGGAATCTTATTTACTGTTGCCGCATTTAAGTTAATGTTGAAGGGGTCTCCACGACACGACCCAATCAATTTTAAGTTCGTTTTTTCAAATAATTCTGCTTTTTTTAAGTCATCTGCGACAGTAATAAAAATATCGTAATCTTTTAATTTTTCAATCATTTCGTTAACATCAAAATAAATGTTTCCAGTTTCCCTCCAACTCTCGTAAGTTACTTCCACTTTCTTTTTCAATTTCTCTAAAACATCGTCAGATATACTAGCAGTTATAAAAGCTCTCATTTTATATCAATTCAATTAGAAAATAATTCGTTAATTTGGCTATAAAATAGTAAATACTAAATAATAAAAATAAGAATAATAGTTATATTTTTTTAAAACATTAGGCTTTTTAGTTTCATTAAGTTCCGAATTTGACCTTCTATTACCTTAATTTTTCCAGCGGAATATGCTTTTACTGCACCAATTTTCTTATTGAATAAATCCACCATAACATTTTCAGAGGAAAATTCTATCTTTACCGGAGCGTTCTCATCACTCAAATTGTCTTTTATTTCAATGCCTTGATCTTTATTAACTAATAATATAACACTATGATTAGTATCTAAGAACGTAATTTGTATGGGATCTTCATAATTTGCTAATTTCCTCCTTACTTTTTCGGTATCTTGATACCTCCTTTCGATTTCTTTTAAACACGATTCTATACTCTCAAACTCTGACAATTTTTCACACCCCTAAAATACAACTAACTTCTGAATGATATAATTATCTTTCTCTTATAAAAATATTTCAATCATTTATAACTGATCCATTTTATTTTTGAGATTTTTCCAATCTAAATAAATAGATTTGTATAATTCTGAAATTTTTGGATCACTCCTTAGATTCTCATATTTAATTAATTCTTTAATTATGGCTTTATAATCTGAATAAATATCTAAAGCTTTAAGCGAATTCATTGCTACACCTATAAAAGCTGAATCTCTCTCAAGTGGGATAGAAATATCAGCATTCAAAACATTTACTAACAATTTGTTAAACTCTTCCGACTTAGCCATACCACCCGCACAGAATGTAGCTAATTCCATATTCACCAAGTTTTTTAAAGCCTGATAGTTTTCAAATATTCCAAAAGCGATATTTTCAAGAACACTTCTAGCAAAATCTTCAATCTTTGGGAGTTCTTCAGAAATCATTATAGGAGGTTGAAAAGTAAAAATACCTCTTTTTATGGAAGTTTGATTTTTAATATTCATGTTTTCTGGTCCTAAGAACGCAAAAGTTGATAACGCTCCAGGTGGTGACATTTTTAAATATTTGTCCATCATGAAATCTGGATTTTCCTTCGAATTGGATAAAAAACATTGCTTAAACCAATTATAAGAAGCACCTGTATTGCCTGCGTGGCCTTCTAACAACCATTTTCCCTTAACTACATGACAAGATGTCCAGTAGTTACTCGAAGGGTCAATAATTGGTTTATTTACCACGACATGAAGTGGAGTTGTTGTTCCCAAACTTATACCTAAATCTCCCTCATCAATAACCCCCATTCCTAACAAAGTTGCTTGAGTATCGCCCCCAGTTTTAATTATCGGAATATTAACGTTTTTCATATTAAAATTATTTACTAATTCTGGCTTTAAATCACCAACAATAGTACCAGATTCTACTATATCAGGAAATATATCCGGATTAAAATCATATGTTTCAATAATCTCTGAACTCCATTCTCTTTTTTTAATATCCAATAGCTGGGATTCCGCAGCAGATGAGTAATCAGTAACACATTTACCAGTAAGTCGGTGAATTAACCAATCATCTAACATTAATACTTTGTTTATTTTTGCATAATTCTTCTTGTCTTCTTCTCTAAACCATAATAACCTTGCTAATGTAAATAAAAAAGAAGGACTATGGCCCGTTATCTCAAATAGATCTTCTTCTGAAAATTCATCTTCTATTAAATAGGCTGAATCTAGTCCTCGAATATCTATATTAGGCCCTCCATAAACAACATTTCCTTCTTGATCTAAAAATACGGATGCAATCCTTTGAGCACAAGACGAAATGCCTATTACATTGAGATTTTGATTCCTTCCTTTGTGTAAAATATGATCTATTCCATTAACAATTTTATTCCAAAGAATATCCATATCAAGACTTTTAACGAAACCATCGATATCCTCATTGATAATATTTAATTTCTGCTTTTTGAAATGAACTACTTCTAAATCTTCTGAAACTAATCCAACTTTTATGGAATTAGATGAAATATCGATTGCAAGAATCACATTTCCAAAATTTTTCATTATTTTTCCTTTTTACCCTATTTAATTAGGATGTAGTGAGATATTTCCGAACAATTTCTCCCCGTGGAGCTTTTTCTTCAAATAAAATCGCTTGAAATGAATATATTTTGGTTCCTTTTATATCTCTCCAAGCATCAGAAGAGAGCAAGGCTTTACTACATGTATGCTCTAAAAAGGTTTTCACATCCCAATTTCGATTGTGGTCAACAGGAACTTGTGGGAGTAATAAACCTCTGCGCATACCTTTCTCTGCTATGAGTCCATCTCTTCCTATTACAATCTTTTCAAGATAATCCAACGGATCGTTTACTTCAATTAATTTCGGGGGCGTTAATATTGAAATCTCAATAACGATATTGTCCATTTCATCAAGAGTCACAGATGGAAAGCGTGGATCTTCCGTAGCAGAACTTACTGACACTCTATGAACCACATCAAATAATGAGTAATTAGGTTCAATATATCCTATACAACCTCTTAAAGGATTGCCTTCATAATTATGAACATTTAAAGTTACAAAAACACCATATTTATCAGAAAATTTTTCCTTTAGACTATCTGAAACTATAATTCTTTTACTATTTTCAAGATAATACTCAATATTTTCCCTCGCAAATTTAATTAGAGTTTTTCCTTCCTCCAATGAAAACAATTCTTTGTCTGACATGATTTCACTCTTAGAACTTGCATTCAGTATATAATAGTGGACGGTTAATTATAATAATATCTTAAGTAAGATGTTTTAAAATATTACCATTAGGTTCAGCATTCTCATTATTTATTTCTATTCCGCCTAAAAAAACTTTCCATATACGAACAGTAGAGATATATTCTTCAAACGGAGAAAATTTTGCTTTTGTTTTAAACACTTCTGGTTTAATAGGATATCCTGGAATTCTATCAATTACGATTAAATCAGCATCATAACCTGCTTTGATTAATCCCTTATTCTTAATTTTAAAAATTTCTGCGGGATTTTCTGAAGTAACCTTAACAAAAGTTTCAAGAGAAAGTTCATTGCTATAAACTTTATCTAACAATGTTAATGCATAGGTTTCAAATCCAGGAAATCCCGAAGGTGCTTCTACATAATCTCGAGCTTTTTCTTCTTGCGTATGAGGCGCGTGATCCGTACCTATAAGGTTTATGCTCCCTTTCTTAAGTGCTTTAAATAGAAAGATGGAGTGTTCTTTATTTCTTAAAGGAGGTAGAACTTTCCCATAGTTAGGATTACTTAGGTGTAATGTACTCTTTAACAAAAGGTGGTGTGGTGTTGTTTCAAAAGTAATTTTTAAGTTTGTTTTCATATTTAAAGCTTTTCGTATTAATGAATAACTATCTTTACAACTAATATGGCAAAAATGTAATATTGGATAATTTTCCGCGCTCAGATTCATATCTATAATGACTTCATAATAATTCTCAAGAAGAAAGTTTACATATTTAGCCTCTTGAGAGATTGGGTATAGCTTATTGTGCAATTCCAACACGGGTGTATTAATCAGAGTATTATTTGTATAAATTTCATTCTTTTCTTCAGGAGATAAAGGCCAATCTGGGTGTACGAATATAGGAATTTGAAGTTTGGACGAGATACTAAGAATTTTCTGAACATTCAAATGATCTGTCCAATCAACATCATTTAAAGACCCTAATGGATAAATTTTAAAGCCAATAACGCCTAATTCAATAATTGAAGTAATTTCTTTGAAATTAATATCTTTAGGAACTCCCGCAATAAATCCCACGTTCACATATATATTGTTTTTCGCTTTTTGCATCCAATTTTTAATTTGAGTTGCGTTAATCGCGGGGGGGATCGTATTCGGCATATTAAAAACTGTCGTTATCCCCGAGAAAGCAGCAGCTAAAGTCCCAGAAGAAAACGTTTCTTTTTCACTTTGTCCCATATCTCTTAAATGAGAATGGATGTCAATTATTCCTGGTAGAACTTTTCTTTTTTCGCAATCTATTTCTATCCCATCTTCATTTTTGCTTCGAATGGATTTTATGCTATCTGTAGAGTTATTATTGAGAACAGATCTAATTTTTCCATTAAGAATTAATAAAGCTCCATGTTGGAGTGAGCCATTATAATATATAAGCGCGTTTCTTAATATCATTACTTTATTTCTGTATCAAAATTATTTTTTTGGTCAATTAGATAATTGACATATAAGATTTTATCTTCAATCCCTTTTATATGTGAAAGATT
>JAHQWP010000007.1 GCA_029856235.1 Promethearchaeia archaeon | reverse complement strand
GTATTAAAGAATTGTTTTTTAATGTTTATGATTTGACTAAAAAAAAGTTGATTAACCTTAGAATTAGACATACTTAATTAATTTCTTAATTAAAGAATTTAAAAGTCACATTTTTAACAAATCAATAAAATTATTTTATAGTTCTCTTATTTATTAAAAACTAAAACTACTATAATTTAAAATTAAAGATATGAAAGAACGGTTAGATATTCTTCTTGTTGAGAGAAGATTAGTAGAAAGTAGAGTAAAAGCACAGTGGTTAATTAAAAAGGGTTATGTAATTGTAAATGAGAGGAATATAATTAAACCCGGTAAAAGGATTGAGAACAATTCTTCTATTAAATTAACTAAAAAGTTTCCTTATGTTGGGAGAGGAGGGCTTAAATTGGAGGCGGCCCTAACTCGTTTTTCGATTCTTGCTAAAGGGAAGACTTGTGCTGACATCGGTGCCTCAGTTGGAGGTTTTACTGATTGTTTATTACAAAATGGAGCAAAAAAAGTTTATGTAATTGACACTGCGAAAGAATTATTACATCCTTCTTTAAAATGTAAGAAAGAAAATATAGTTGAACTCTTAGGTGTTGACGCGAGAGAATTGAAATCATTACCTACTAATGTAGACATAGTTACTATAGATGTAACTTTCTCTTCACTTAAATCTATTCTTCCAAATGTCAAATATTACTTGAAAAAGGAGGGAGATATAATCGCTTTAGTCAAACCTCTTTTTGAAACGGATTTTCGGAATGAAACAAACTTCAAGATAATAAATGATAGAAAAAATCTTAGAAGAATTTTATGGGATTTACTAGAATGGAATATTAATAATTCCTTCTTTCCTATTGGCTTATTTGTATCTCCTCTTTTAGGTAAAGGGGGATCCATCGAATTTTTAATCCATATTCGAATTGATAAGAAAATTGACGTTGATTTTGAAGAATTGATTAATCAAGCCTTTGGAGATGCAAAAGAAATTAAATTCTAAGTACTTGGATAGTCTTTAAAAAGCTGTCCCCAGTTGGTGTTAAAAAACCTATTTATTCTTTTTTTACCAATTGTTGGATACCACAACATGTCATGAAATACTAAAGAACTTAATATTGGTAAGGTAAAGAAGATCTTGTTGTGCAATAATGGATTTAAGAACTTTAGAGCACCTTTTCTGACCATTTGGTCCCCCCAAATTACGAAACTTCGCTTTACCTTAAAATTCCAATTTATGTTCGATACATCCTCTCCAATTATTTCAATATTTTCGAAGTCTCCACATCCTAATCCTTCATCGTGCGCTAATTTAATAGCAGGCAAATTCAGTGGTTCGAATCCTAACATTTTAGCAACAACAGTGTCTACTGCAACTTGATCGTATCCTGCGAGGAGATAATTTTTAATTCGAGGAATCATTGTTCTTGGTCCAGCCCCATCTCCACAAACTGTTCCATCCACTATTGCCATTATATTTGGATGAATTTGTTTTTGAATTATTAACAGATCAACTAGAACTTCCGACATAAACTGATGACTAAAATGTCTTCTTTTTGTTAGTAACCCTCCAAAAGCATTCTTCATGGCGCAAGTAATCCCCCCATTCTTTAAATCTTCCTTAGTCTGGTTTAAGGAACCTCCAATTGCTCCAGTATGACCGTGAGTTTTCATTGTTGGTAGATGAATTATTGACTTTCCTACATAAAATTCTGGAATGCTAAATCCTCCGGGAAATATTTTCGAATCTAGAACGTGTAATTTCTTATTTTTTAATGCAATAAACCTATTCCTTAAAGATTCGTACGGAATAAAAGGAATCCTAGTTAACGGGATGAACCGTACTCCATATTTTTTAATAATAGGCGCCCATTTATTCCCTTTTAATCCTTTTTCTATATTTGTTACAACCGTCCTATTTTCCGCCGTAAACAAGTACTTGGAGTTAAAGCCATCATCAACCATAGTTTTTAAAACGCCTTCCACTTGCCAAGGAGGGCTAGAACATGCGGGAAAGAACTTTGACCAACTTAAATTTAATTTTAGAATTGTTTTTTTATCTTTACTATAGAGTTTTTCATAATTCGTCAAGTGCATTAATTTCTTGTAATCTTCTAAGATCGTTTTAGGAGAGGTTTTAACTATAAATATCTTAGAATTATTATACGCCATTATAGAAATTAGAAGTAATAATCACTTAACTTTTTTATCAATTATACTACAATTTAAAAGTGTAAGAATTGAAGATTTTTTAATGAAGATAAAGCTTGAAATTTCCAAATAAATGTCCAGAGTTGCGCCGATAAAGCTAAATAAGGTAAAAAATTCTAAATATGGTTACCAGACAACAGGAAGCAAGTATTCTGGAAAGATTGTCGCGTATATTACTAGAAAAACTGCTATTAACACTACTAAAAATATAATCAAAAGTAGAAAACCCTTAATATCTTCCGGTGAAAAACGAAACTTGCTTTTAACTTTATATTTTGGGACTTTTCGTTTTTGAATTAGCCACTTTTTATAAATTTTAGTTAGTTTTCCATTTTTTAATGGTTCTTCTCCTGATGCTCTCCTAAAACCTTCTTGAAATTCTACTGAATTCATCGATTTATAAGTTTTTCTGATTTGTATTTTTCTAATGGCAAAATCTATACTTGAAATACTAATTATTATTGAAGGTATTGAGATATACCAATAAAAAACTATTAACAATACAAAACGAACAATATATTGGTAATAAAATGTTGCTAAAAGGATTAATATAACTACTACAACCATAAAAGCGTAGCATTTTAAATCTTCCCTATCTGGTAACGACATATATTGGTCTCTATTTGATTTGTTAATTTTAAGTGATTGTTATATTAATAAATTTTTCATGTAATTTAAAATTTTTAATGTTTAAAGGAATTAACATAAATTAAAATATATAACATAAAAGATTTGAAAGGAATATGGCGAGTTTGACTAAATTTCCTAAGAATAAACAACAATAATTATCTGATTTTATTTAATCTATTTTATATTCAAATCTATGCTTTTAATGGCATTATAACATATATCTACGCAACCTTTGAGATTTTTAGGTTTAATTTTATTAGGAGTATCTCTTGAAGTATGAATAAATTGAGTATCTTTATTTGACAGGAAACAACACACTTCCATGGTTTTTTGAGTTTTTTTAGCAAAAGATCGAAAGGATGTATGATCACTTCTAGGTTCAATAGTCACATCAAATTTTCTTAGGGGAATTTTTAGATTGTTTGCTGTTGTTTGTAAAACATTAACAATATTCATATTGTAGTTGTTTTTTTTCAATAACCCAGTTTTATCTATAAGCCCTATATCAGTCCCTATCATATCAATATTAATATTATAAGATTCGTCAAGGTTATATTCTTGATTTAAATTATTAAAATGCTTCATACAGAATTTTCTTGACCCCCATAATCCCCATTCCTCAGCACCACACCATAAAAACAAAATATCTATGTGTTCGAGAGGATTTTTATTTAAAAGCATTGCTAACTCAATTAAAATTGAAACACCACTAGCATTATCAATTGAACCAAGTGATTTACTCTGATCCCTGTTTAAAATTAAAATAATGATTGAAATAATTAAAAATCCAAATGCTACATATGAAAAGTCAGTTATTTCATCAATTAATGCGTAATAAAGATCATTACCGTTTAAAACTGAATAATTTATAAGTAAGCTCCAAACCGAAAGAATTAATGTGAAGCTTATAAAGGGAAAAATTAAAGTTCCTTCTATTAAAAAATAATATTTTTTCAAATTATATGAATAATTCTCTGATTTGGAATCATAATGAGCAGAAAAAATAATTAGGGGGCGTTTTGGGGTTTTTTCTTTTGCAGGTATTTTTGCAATTAGATTTTTAGATTTTTTCCTTCTTCCTATTAACAATCCAGTTGTCATATCAAATAAATCTCTTAAAACTATTGTAACTATAACGATTAAAAATAAGTCGAGTAATATCATAAGCCAATTCAATTTAAAAAAAACTAATGCCTCGAAGAGAAAAGATGAGCTTATTAAAAAAATCGATAGTGATTTTACTAGAATTGTAATTGTTTTAGACCATTTAAAAGTCTCAATTTTAATTTCGATGTTTTCCTTAGTTAGAACTTTTTGTAAATAATTTATTGCTTTATTTTCCCCTTCAGTTCCTGCCTCACGCTCATACATTAAAGAATGTACGTGATTTATAGGCTCGCTTTCATAAGATAATTCTAAATCCGCGATATTGATCACATTGCTCTTAAATAAGACTAATTGTTCAATATATCTCTAAATTTATCAAGATTACTATTATTTGTTATAATTTGAAAAGAAAGAAAAATATTATTCATTTTTCGAAAAAAGAGTTAAGATAAAAATATTAGGTGGTCCAAGTATCTGAAATTTTTTCTACTCCTTCATAGAATCTTTTCTCTTTTTTAAAAGGTAAGCAATATATATAATGATCACCACCGAGATGAATTTTTCTAGGTTCATCTACACCACATCCAACATGGTCGTCTTTGTTAGGACACCTAGGGTGGAATGCACATCCTGAAGGTGGATTAATTGGACTGGGCACATCACCTTCTAAAATAATTCTGTGTTGTTTTGAACCAGGATCAAATGTCGGTCGTGCAGATAACAACGCTCTAGAATATGGGTGTGCTGGATTATAAAAAACCTCTTCAAGTGTACCGGTCTCCACGAATTTGCCTAGGTACATTACTGCGATTCTATCAGCTATGTGTTGTACCACACTTAAATCATGCGTTATAAAAAGATAGGATAAACCAAATTGTTTCTGAAGTTCTTTTAATAAATTTAAGATCTGAGCTTGAACGGAGACATCCAGAGCAGATGTTGGTTCATCCAAAATGATGATTTCAGGATTACATGCAAGAGCTCTGGCTATCACAATTCTTTGTTTTTGACCTCCAGAAAATTCATGTGGATATCGATCCAAGTGTTCTCTCTTCATTGAAACAGTTTCCAGAAGGTCAAGAACGCGTCTACGAATCTTTTTCCTTTTTGACATTCCTAACAGAATTCTGAGAGGTTCACCTATAACATTAACTATTTTCCAGCGTGGATTTAAGGAAGAATCAGGATCTTGAAACACCATTTGAATCTTCTTTCTTAACGCTTTGTTATAAGGATGTTTTATTTGAATCAAATTATGGTAGTTTCGCTTGAATAGAGATATTGGTGCGTCGATAATTTTTCTTGAAGGAGGTAATAATTTTACTACATAATTTTTTATTTTTGGAATAACTTTCATTGCGCTTACTTTCGCGAAACTGAAAAATGAATTTGCAACAGAAACTAGTGGAATTAACATAATGTCTCCAATATTTGATTGCTTTAATTTGTCACTTCTCCCTTTCTTTTCAGTGTTTCCGATAATGACATTTTGGCCTTTATAGAAAATTTTACCAGATGTAGCAGGCACAAGATTTAATATAACTTTTGCGATGGTAGTTTTACCACAACCACTCTCTCCGACTAATCCAAGAGTTTCTCCTTCATACAGGTTAAAAGTGACACCATCTACAGCTTGAACATACCCAATGGTTCGTTTGAAAAGTCCGCCGAATATTGGGTAGTAAGTCTTGAGATTTTCTGTAGAAAGGATTACCCGTCTGCGCTTGCTTGATTTTTTTATATCTTCTACTGACGAATTTTTTATCTTATCGCTATAAACAGTCATTTTTATTATTTTCCTTTTACTAATATATTATTAATTTTTAATTTAATACTTATAAGATTCTTTTTCTCTGCCTGTGTTTTATTGATATTTTGGGGAATTTTTGTATTCCGGATCGAAAAGATGGCAAGCAACATAGTGCTTATCGCCGACTTCAATATTGGCTGGTCTTACACTGTCACAAATCTCTAGTCGATAATCGCATCTAGGGTGGAATCTGCAGCCAGAGGGGGGATAAATTAAATTAGGTACCATTCCTCGAATCGTGAGTAATTCTTGGTCTCTCTTTTCTACGCTTGGAATCGAACCAATAAGTCCTTTAGTATAAGGATGATGTGGATTTTTAAATAATTTTTCAGCCGATGCGTATTCCACAATGGTCCCGCTGTACATAACAGCTACTCTCTCACACAATTCTGCGATAATTCCTAAATCATGTGTAATCAAGAGAATCGATGTCCTAAATTTCTTTTTTAAAATTTTCATTAAGTCAAGAATCTGAGCTTGAATAGTTACGTCTAAGGCAGTTGTTGGTTCATCGGCGATTAATAGCTTGGGATTACACGATAGTCCCATTGAAATCATCACGCGTTGCCTCATACCCCCGCTTAGTTCATGTGGGTATCGACTTAAGATACCTTTAGCATCCGCAATTCCTACTTCTTTAATAATATTCTCAGATTTTTCCCATGCGATTTCTTTCAAAGTTAGTTTTTTAGTTCGGTTTGCTTTTAGTTTTTTTATTTTTGCTTCAATTTCGCTTTTTTCTTCTTTCGTTAACCGCGTTTTATTTGTCTTTAATTCTTCTTCTAATTCTTCTATTTCTTGCTTCTCTTTATCTCTATCTAAACGTCGCTGATCAAGAATTTCATGTAGTTCTTCTTGCTGATGTAATAAAAATACTTCCGATATTTGTCTACCGATTTGAAGAATGGGATTAAGCGAATTTAACGGATCTTGGAATATCATGGTAATATCTTTGCCACGATATTCCCTCATTTGCCCTTCGGTTAAATCCAGTAAATTAACACCATCGAAGGTGATAGACCCGTCGATTATTTTTCCTGGTGGTCGTACAAGACGTAATATAGAAAGAGCTGTAACAGATTTCCCGCAACCTGTTTCGCCGACAAGACCTAGGATCTCATTTCTACTCATATTAAATGAGACCCCATCAACAGCTTTAACTATCCCTTCTTCCGTGTAGAAATTCGTCTTAAGATTTTTGATCTCAAGTAGATTTTCCGAATTCCTTGTTATAATTGAATCATTTTGATTTTTTTCATCAACTTCAGCACTAGTTTCCTTTTCTATGGTCACATCCATTTCCTTTTATATCCCCTATTTATATATTTTCAATAAATTTCAAGAGTAAATTATTGATTTTTCATTCTCGGATCCAAAGCATCTCTTAACCCATCACCGACCAGCATAAAACCCAATACCGTTATTAAGATCATAAAACCAGGCCAGAAGACAGCCCATACTGCATCAGTTAAATGAAGTCTTGCTTGACTAATGTCATTTCCCCATTCGATTAGGCTCATATCACTGTAACCCAAAAAACTTAAACCCGCCAAACTTAAAATAATTCCACCGATATCAAATGTAAACGAAATTATGATTGGTTGAATGCAATTCGGCAAAACATGTCTAAACATAAGTCTCCAATTACCCGATCCAGATACTCTTGCCGCTTCAACATAAGGTAATTCTCGAGCTTGTAATACTGATGCCCTAATTAACCGCGCATAATAAGGAACGCCTAGAATTCCAAAGGCTAACATTATATATTCCATTCTTTGGCCCCATATTGCTACAAAAACTAAAGCAAGAATCAGTCCTGGAAATGCAAGAAAAATATCAGTAATCCTCATTATTACCGAATCTACCCATCCTCCGTAATATCCAGAGATCATTCCAACTATAACACCTAAGATAACACTAAATGATATAGCTGGTAAAGCTATCGTTAATGAAGAATATGCACCATATATAGCCCTTGATAAAACATCACGTCCAAATTT
Organism: Promethearchaeia archaeon; assembly: GCA_029856235.1. Taxonomy (GTDB): domain Archaea; phylum Asgardarchaeota; class Lokiarchaeia; order Sigyniarchaeales; family SOKP01; genus SOKP01. The sequence continues at coordinate 3,744 of JAHQWP010000007.1, read as the reverse complement.
GGTTTGCCCTAAAAGATTATCGGGAGTTGGGGGATCCCAAGAACCTACTAAAACACCATTTGCTACTTCTCTTGTATATGGAGCAATCCATGCTCCATGAATAGCAAAAGTAATAATAACAAAAATAATTACAATTCCCAAAATTGTTAATACTGATTTTAATCTTCTAATAAACTTTCTTTTGCTTATAGTTTTTTCATAATCAAATTCCCTCTGTGATAATTCCTCTAATCTGGAACCCGGGATAAGAAGAAACTTGATATTTCGTAAAATCCATAAGAGCGTATTTTTTATAATGCCACTTTTTTCTTTTACTTCTTCAAATTTAAGTTCTTGATCGTATGATTCTTCCATAAATCTTTCACTTATTTTTTTTATTATTTTAAATTAATATCTTATTCGTGGATCTATAAAGCCGTAAATGAGATCAATAGCTAAATTTATAACAATAAATGTTATTGTAGTAAGGAACACTATTCCGTTTAATACCCAATAATCAGTATTCTGTATCGATACAAGTAATAACTCACCTAATCCGTGTAAATTAAAAGTAGTTTCAGTAAGAACTGCTCCCGATAATAATCCTCCAAAATTTAATCCTATAATTGTTATGGTAGGAATTAACGCGTTTTTTCGTGCATGAGTTTTAATTACGTCCTTTTCTTTGCATCCTTTCGCTCTTGCAGTTCTAACGTAATCTTGTCCCAAAACTTCTAGCATACTTGAACGAGTTTGTCTCGTAATTGAGGCAAGAGTTATAAATGATAAACATGCTATAGGTAAAATTAAATGGTGAATATAATCGAATAGTATAACCATGTCAAAGGCTAAAAGAGAATCGATTATTCTGAGATGAGTAATAACAGGAGGATCTCCAATACCCGCAGTTTTATACCCAATCCCCGGAAAAAGCGGTATTTGAAACGCTAGAAGCAATTGAAGCATCATTCCCATCCAGAAAACTGGAATGGCAACTCCTACGAGTGAAAAACCCCTTAAAACTGTATCTTTAGCTTTATTTCTATGTGTTGCTGAAATTACTCCCGTTTTAAGTCCGATAATTGCTGCAATAATAATTGAAAAGATAGCAATATCAAAAGTCCTAAAAAATCTCTCTAAAACAAGGTTCCATACCGGAGTTCCCGGAGCAAGAGTAACAGAAACACCCCAATTACCAGTAAATAAATCTCCCAGATATATCACAAATTGCTCAAATATGGGTTTATTAAGTCCAAGTTGCTCTAACATTTCATCATACATCTCTGCCGTAAAATTCTTGGGGAGATGGGCTATAATTGGATCCCCTGGCATTAATCTAGAAAGGATAAAGGTCAATGTTATAACTCCAAATAACACGGGCAACAACGATAATAATCTTCTTATAATAAATTTAATCATGCTCATAGCTCATCTCATCTCCATCTCTATATCTGATTTCTCTACTTTTTTCCATTTAATTCTATACTGTTTGAAAATTGCTGCTAAAATCGCAGCAAGCAAATTTACACCTAATATTGAAAAAATTGTAACATATCCTTCATAACGAGTAAAAAAATCGCCAATTATCGTAATATCAAAACCAAACATAATCCAAAACCATATAAAAGACTGGATTATTATAATGGGCGTAAGCCAAATGCTATTTCTGATTCCATATTCGAAGAAGTTTTCTCTCAATACCATTATAAACACAATTAAAAATAGAATTATTATTGAAAAATAAGACATTGGATCAATGAAGACTTGGTATAAATATAATATTCTTTCTCCAATATCTTTTTGAAACATATTGCTTAAATATCCGAAAAATACGAAATGAATCAATAATATTGCTAAAATAAAATTTCCTTGCCTACTAAATTCAATTTTGAATTTCATAAAACTTTCTCTATATCAATTTTTTTCAAATCAAAATCTCTTGCAAAACCGTTACTAAAATCTAGATTCGATAACTTATTAATTATTCCATTGCATTTCCATATTGTAATATCAATTGGGATCTGTTTTCGTTCATTTATAAGTATACAATCATAGGAAAAAATATCAAGAATATCATCAAAAATTAAATAAGGAATAAAGTGCATTTTCGTTTCCTTATCCATTTTAATGGGTATTATTTGGGGATAATACTTTCCTTTTTTTTCTAAGTATAATTTCACTTCTTTTGTGGAACCTTCTTCTTTAATTAGGATTGAATTGTTTTCTATGATTTCTCTCGTATAAGAAACAATTTTATCACAATATCGTAAAAGTTCAGTGGTATATCCTTCGAGGCTTGGATCTAATCCTTTTTCTTCAATAATAGAATAAGTTTTCAAAAATTCAGCCAGCATGTAAGTATAAACTTCAATAAGGCTAGGAATTTCTATGTTTACTAGTCGTGAATTTTCAAACCACTTCAATATTATTTCACGGTTTAGATCTCGGTGTACGATCTCCTTATATTTTCCTTTTGCGAAATTTATAAAGTTAGAGATTCCAAGCAAAAAAAAATTCTCAAAATTAATAGTTAAACCCAGCTTTTTTAACAATTTATTCAAACTTCCAAAATCGGGCAATATAAATAATGTTGAATCGCCATTAGTTAATTTATCAATTCTCATTGGGACGGGCATTACGGGAACTTTAAATATGTCCGTATCAAATATATCAAAATAGAAACCTACAGGAGCAAAATCTTTTTTAAACGATTTTAATTTACTCGGGGAATTAAAAAAAGAATTTTTTGGACTCATTTGAAAAACCGTTAACATTAAAAAAAAAAAGTTAGTTATAATTTATTTAGTGGTATGCTTTTTGCTTAGGAATAATAGCATGGATAGAACCAAATTTTACCCATGGTATTAGTTTCGAATCCCTTTAGCTCAGATACGTAAGCGTCGAAGACTTTTGAAGAGTAACCGAATAACCATGGCATGTCTCTTTCAACTAAAAGTTCTTGGATCCTTACGTAGATCGCTTCTCTAGTAGTGGGATTGGTTTCTGCTAAACCTTCTTCCATTAACAATTGCACATTATCCCACATATCAAATTGATCTCTACCATCTTCTATTGCTGATAGGTAACCATTATATTGAGCACCATTTGATGCAACAGATCTGTTGGTAAACAATGGGTTGATAAAGTTGCTCGGATCGTTATAATCTGGACCCCATCCAATCCACCAAAGTTCCAAATCGTCTCTGTCAAGATTTCCTACTTCGTATAGTCGATAAATCACTTCACTCCAAGTCATACCATAACCTATTACTGTAATACCTACTCTTGGTAAGTCTCGCTGTAATAAGGCTAGCATGTCTTCTCGCATCTGATTACCAACGTTATAGGAATAGGAGAAACTTGCCGCTGCTCGTCCGTGGGTTGCTGCGTATACCCATACATCATCATAATCCAAATCAAAAGCAGTATAATCGCTTGTTGCATCCCAGTTTAGCCATCCATTGGTAGTTTCGGTTCCATTAAATCCGTAGCCCATCTCTTGCATCATCATTCTTGCCTTTGTCACGTTATAGATTGCTTCTTGAGATGACCAATTGCCATATGTAATACCTTCTGGGATTGGAGATTCCAATCGATCGGCAGTTCCTTCTTGGATTTCTTCGGTAATATATTCGTAGTCGACTGCGTAAGAAATTACACGTCTATAGCTTACATTGATCAAATGGTTATTCATGCCCATATATTGGGTACTTAAGGATTGTCGTACTTCTGCTGGATCATCACCAATTAAGATAGTATTTGCAT
>JAHQWP010000006.1 GCA_029856235.1 Promethearchaeia archaeon | reverse complement strand
GGTCTTATGAGCATGAATACAGTCAACTTTGTTGATGATGTTCTACAGGAGGGGCAATATATAAGAAGTATAGGTTCAATCTTAATGCTTTTATCTTCTTTTGTAACAATACCTATATGGGCTCGCTTCGCTAAAAAAATAGGCCATTCGAGAACATACACAATAGGTTTAGCTTCCTATGGAGTAAGTTTATTATTTTACATTTTTATTGCTGATGCCTTTCAATACTATTTAATCAGCATCTTTATGGGAATATCAGGATCCTCGTTCTTAATTATGGTATCGCCCGTTTTTGCCGATTGCTACGATGAGATCGCTGTGAAAATAAAAAAGCATCAACAAACTACGTTGATTGGAATTAGGAATGTTTTCATTCGAAGTTCCGTAATGATTCAGAGTTTTATAATAGCGATTATACACGCGCTCACTTTATATAACCCGATCAATGTTTCTCATCAATATAATGCTTTGTTAGGTCTTCGGATAATACAAGGATTACTTCCTTTCATTGTTTGCAGCGTGGGTGCGTTAATTTTTTATAAGTGGTATGATCTAAAAGGTACCAAAAAACAAGAAGTTACTCGCAAATTACGGGAATTAGGTTTGTAATGATTACCAGAGATATTAACTCTTCAAGATTATTAAATAAACAAATTAATTAAGTAAAACGCTAGAAATATAATAAATAGTATCATTCCATTTACGAGAAAGGGCTTATTGTATGTCCGGTATTTTTCGTTATCGATACACACTAGTTTTGCTGGTTTTTTTCCCACTCGAGTTTTTAAATTTTTCGTTCTACGCCATTCCATTCTACCAATGGCGAGTTTTTCTTCATGTCCCTCTAAAGGACCAATTTGGCATTTCATAATTATACCAGAAATGTGCTTCTTTTTTCGAATGATATTGGCCCCTGAAGTAAAATTACCCGCTGAAAACACAGCTACTTTATTATATGGAAAAGATTTTTTATTTTCTATTCTAATCTCATCAGGAACCTTCATTATCGGTTGAAGAACATGGGGATGATGAGCAAAAATGAGATCCCATTTGTGATCAGGATGAGCAAAAATACCTCTTAGAAATTTTTTTTTATAGATTTTTTGCAAACCTCTATAGTTAGGCGTTATGCCAGTTAGTAGTGCTTTAGCATCCTTTTGGAATCTTGTTCTCACATATTTTTCGTTTTCGAAGCCCCAATGGGGAAGGAGGATGTTAAACTTTGTATTTTGAATGAGATGAAAAGGATATTCATCATTATTATTGTCACTATTGTCACTATTGGCAATAGTAGGGTTGTTATATTTGAAAGTGTAGTTCCAAGTTTTTTGATTACTCCATTGCGTAGCACATGTTATAGTTATGTCTTTGTTTTGGTTACGTATAAAAGATAAATCTTGTCGCCCAAAGACATCAAAATTAGATCTATCTTGTATTTTATGTAAGGATTCGTTAAATTGGGCACTACTAAAGTCTTCGCTATGATTATTACTTACACAAAGTAACCACTTATTATTATCGCTTAGCAAGCTTTCTAATTGTGCTAAGATATCTTTTTTATGTGCTTGCTTTAGCCTTGGGCAGGGTTCATTAGATATTATTCCTTCTAAATTACCAATTATTAAATCAGTGTCCTTGAAGAATGATTTAATGTCAGGATGAAATTCAAGGTTAAATTTATTCATCTTCATTATATCACCAACAAATCCTATTGTATATTTTGTATCAGTTATTTCATTAATGCAAGGTTCATAATTCTCCGCTTCGCGTTTAATAACGTATGGTCCCGGTAAATAAAGTGCTCCTTCTTTGATTTTATATCTCCATCCTCTTACGAGTTCTCTCCCCACACTTAGAAGAAGGATTGCTGCCAAAGCGTAAATGATATAACTCAGCGTTTCAATAAAAGAATTCTCAAATATGCCGAATATGATCGTTAAAGGAATAAACACGCCTACAATTCCCGGTAACGCCAGATGCTTACCAAAATAATAGATTGTCTCTTCTATCTCATAGGGGCTAATTCCCATTTTTTCGGCTTTTATAGCCTCATCAATCCCGCCGCTCTTCCCTTCGGGAGAGCTATAGTAATCATCTAAGGATTTATCCTTTGAAGTTTGGAGTTCCATTTTGTCACCTTTTTTTTTTTAAATCAATATAGTTTTGGTTTTTGAATTCGTTATTAGTAATAGACATTGGATAGTTAGTTATACCCACAGCTTATTTATATATCTTACTTTTTTGTATACAAACAAGAGATATAAGCAATAATTTAATTGAGAAATAAGGTTTTATATCACTCCCTCCATCTGTTGAGAAAATTTTTGCTAATTAAAGGCACACACAAAATATATATAGGGAAAAAACAGAGCTGTAAGAAAAATACCCAAAATTAAAGCTCCTTTATTTTAGTTGATGTATCATAATAGTCTTCTAAAGGTACTCAATACTTAGTTGTTAGTTTCATTTTACCGAATCAAAGACTAATTATTTATTTTTATGATTTAATCTTCTGATTTAGAAGAAGAACCTTTCAAGAATTCTAAAAATAAGAATTCCTACGATTATTATAACTCCATACCAGAATGAATTTCTGTTAAAACTCGGGTAGTCTCCCTCATCTCTTTCAATTGTTTTGGTTTTACAACCTCCCGGTTTCGTTCTTACATTCACAGTTCTTTGCCAACTAACATTTCCTATAGCCCACTGATTTGTATCCGCTGTTAGAGGCCCAATACCGCAAATTATTGAAGTACCAAACAAATGTTTTTTTGCTCGCAAAAAATGAACTCCTGAAGTAAAATTCCCCGTAGAAAAAACTACTAATCTATTAAAACTAACATTCCTTGCAGTCTTAGCTGGTACTTTCATTATTGGTTGACGCACGTGAGGGTGATGACCGATTATTAAATCCCAACATTGAGTAGGATCTGGATTAAAAAGTGCTGGTAAACCATTTGGATATTCTTGTCTTACACCCGTTAATAATGCTCTTGCATCTAACTGAAACCTTGTCCTTACATATCTTTCGTTTTCGAAACCCCAATGAGGATAAAGTATATGAAAATGCGCATCGTGATGATGTGCTCTAATTCCATTATTGGAACCTCTATCTTCTAATAGCGTAAGGCAATCCCAATTATGTTGGTTGCTCCATTGTGTAGCTGTAGTTAAATTATAATAAATAGATGGAATTGCGGGATTTTCATAGTACGTATTTGAAACATCATTTCGACCAAACACAAATGTATTTGGAGATTTACGGATTTTATGGAGAGAAGTATGAAATTCTTTATTGCCAAAATCTATGCTGTGATTATTACCTAAACATAATAACCATTGAGTATTACAATTTAATAGTTTTCCCAATTGTGTAAGAATTTCTGGTTTGTGAGCTTGTGTCTTAAACGTACTTCCACAGTCTCTCACAATTCCTTCAAGATTTGCGACGATAATTTTAGCATCGCTGAAAAAATCTTTAACCTTTTCATCAGCTTCAAGCTCGTGCTTCCTCATCATCATAATGTCTCCTACAAAACCAATTTTGTATTTTTCTGAGATTTCATTAAGCTTATATGTATATGCTTCAGTATCATTACTAAAAGTGATGTCAGGGGTTACTCCTTCCTCAATCAAACCATCATCTAGCGTAATTTTAAAATATTCAGCTCTTGCTAATTCTCTCCAATAACAAGTGAAGAAAATATTCCCGATGAATAACGAGATGTAGGTTATCCATTCAAAAATTGGATTGTTGATAGAACCAAATCCTATTTGATAAATAAAAATGAAAATCAATGAGGCACCTAATGGTAATGCTATCATTCTAAAGAGCCAATATTTTGTTTCTTCCACATTGTAAGGGGTAAATAACCACCATTTAGTTTTACAATTTTGATCACAATCACCAAGATAATCGTGATTTGGGGTATAATAGTCTTTTAAGGGATCATCGTTTGGAGCTTTTAAAACCATTCTCTCATCTCACATAGGTTTTTAGTTGATTAAAATTGGATGAGTATTAATACGCTTAGCTTATTTAAATATCTTACTTATTTGTCAGTTCTCTCAAATCTCACTACCTATCGACATTTGAAGAAAATTGGAAGTAATTTGAAAAATTATAAAAAATGTAAACTCATTGTATTGGTATATATTAAATTCTGATAGTAGCTCTTATGAATGTTAATGTGATATATAAGGAAACCCTGCAAATTTCCGTTGATAAAGCTTTCGAGCTCTCAATGCAGTGGTTAAGCAGTCAACATAAAGCTAAAATAAAAAAAATCATCCTCCTACTTTTATAGAGGCTAAGCAAGGGACTATGAATACTAATACGGGCCACGATCCGAATTGGAAGAAGCGAATTCGAATTAACATTTACGATTTGGAAAACGGTAAATCTTTGATTCGAGTAGAAGCTACACCCCTCTCAAGAACAATATTTCGGGTTGAAAAACTCAAAGAATCTTGGTATAATGGTCTGTTCTCTAGTTTATTTTCCCTACTTAAAAGAATGACAATAGTAATCCCTCCAAAAACCCTCCCTAAACAAAAAATTGAAGCATTGCATTGTCACAACTGCGGAAATAAAATAGATAGAGAAGCGAATATATGTCCGAATTGTGGAATCGATGTAGCGTGAATTGAGATTAACCCCTACTATTAGTAGAGTTCACCCAATTTTGTTACAAATCATAATAATATCTATAGCCTCGGTATTTATAAACTATAAAAAGAAGTTTTTTAATTTCAGATATCAGTCCCTAATATAAGCTAAAATTATTCACATGAATCATCTTTAGTAAGTGTTCTGGCAACTGGCGTACAGCCTAACAAATCTTTAAACTTTTGCATGAATTCCATATCAATTGGCTCTCCCGCATCTTCCCAACTTAGTTTTAATAATTCCTTTGCTTTATCGGGAGCTTTTAAAATGATATTATTGATTAATTGGGGGTCTTCATTAACGTTAAACAAACTCCCTCCTTCTATATCCCACACAAATCCATTATACCAAAAGTCTCCATCGTAGACTGCCACGGAGCCACCCCATGCTATAGAGATGTGATCGTAATACATCAATTCATCATCTTGAACCAACTTCAATAAGTCTTTACCATCCATTTTTGCTGCAGAAACGCCACAAGCTTCACAGATAGTGGTAGCGATGTCATGATGATAACAAAATTTATCACAGGTTGTACCACTATATTTACCATCAGGAAATCGGATCATCGCGACAAGATCTGCTACTTCCCGTCCAAGAGGATTAGCAGCTTTTGCAATAAGCCCGTGTTCTCCCAGCATATGACCGTGATCGGAAACCACCACAATGATAGAATTGTCCCAGATACCAATCCGTTTGATATATTCTATAAAATATCCAAACCATGTGTCCACAAGCGACACTTCTCCAGCATAGCGTGTTCTTAAGTTCTTAAGTTCTTTTTCGGAAAGTATACTCGCTGGTCCATAAATAGAATGAGAAACTTTTCGACATCCTTTTTCCCAATCTGGATCTTTTTCGTACAACCGAATATAATGAGGAGGTGGATTCCAAGGTTCATGGGGGTCGAATGATTCCACCGTTATAAAACCTTTTCCTTTTAGTAGAGTATCGTAATTCATATCAAGCCATTCCCCAGCAGCGCGAAACACTTGGGCTGTGAAAGTGTCGGCTTCGGAGCGCCACCAACGAACATTTTGAAGGAATCGGCGCATCATGTGTTGTGCAAATATAGTAGCTGCCGTTATTCCATCTCCTTTAGAGGTGAGATATTCTTCAAGAAAATCGTTGGAAATCCGTGGCCCTGACAGAAATGCGTCTTCTTCTTGTCCACGAATCCATTTCCATTGATCAAACCCTCGGTGAAAGTTATATCCTGGCTTAGATTGATGATATATATCAGAAAACAAAGCTGAAACATATTTCTTACGTTTGAATCGCTCTGCTAGAGTATCTTGAGAATCCGAAATGGAACTCCAACCAGGAGCACCAAGAGCGTCAGCGATGAAATCCCCCCTTCCAGTTTTTGTTTTTCCAAGTTTATCGTCCGTAAAAGGAAAAACTCGTTTCCCGGTATAAATCGCTTTTCGAGCTGGGAGTGTTGGTAATGACTCAGGATACATTCGTGTAAATCTCACGGATTCTTTTGCAAAACTGTCTAAATGAGGTGTTTTTATCCATGAATTACCATAAGCACCAACATGATCCTGTCTTAATGTATCGAGAACAATTAATATCGCGTTTACCATAAAAGAACACCAGTATTATTTTTTTAGAATAATCTATTATAATTATACATTATCACTTACCATTTTCATAAAATTAGAGAAATGAATGCTAAGAAAATTCCTGTGATTCTTGATACCGATATTGGTCTGGATGTTGATGACACTTGGGCTTTAGGTTTATTATTAAAATGCCCAGAATTAGATGTTAAATTAATTACAACATCTTCTGACAACACGCCGTTAAAAGCTAAGCTAGTTGCCAAATTTCTCGAAAAGGTGGGGCGAACTGATATCCCAATAGGGATTGGGATTGAAGAAAATCGTAAAAAAGGTTGGCAATATCCTTGGATAAAGGATTATGATTTATCGCAATACCCTGGCGCTATTCACAATAATGCTGCGGAAATGATTTGTTCTAAAATAACCGATTCTAATACTCCTATAACCCTTATCGCCATTGGACCCTTAGGTACGGTAGCAAAATCACTTGAATTAAAACCTAACATCACTGATAATTCTCGCTTCGTAGGGATGCATGGAAGCATTCGCGTTGGATATTGGGGTTCAGATAAACAACATAAGGAATACAATGTGAAAAAGAACATCAAGGCGTGTAGAGAAGTTTTTCAAGCACCGTGGGAGAAAACAATTACACCACTGGACACATGTAGAGAAATTAGACTCACTGGCTTACTCCTAGATCGCTTCATGAAGAGCGATAATTTAGTCGTTAATTCAATTAAGGAAAATTATAATATATGGAAAAAAAAAATTTTAGCTAAACTAATAATGGAAAAAAAAGATCACACTTCGACCCTTTTTGACACTGTTGCGATTTATCTCGGTTTTTCAGAAGATCTGCTTAACATCGAAGAATTGAAAATTGAAGTTACTGATAGCGGTTTAACTCAAATTAGTGACAACGGAAATTTAATACGCTGTGCAACTTCTTGGAAAGATGTCCAAGCATTTAAAGAGCTCCTTGTTGACCGACTCACAAATTAATTTAATGTTCGATTTTACCATAGATAAAGAAAAGAATTTCAGTTTATTTTTATATAACGGGGCTTTATGTCTCTCACCATTTATTTTTTATACAGTGATGTAAGATATGGCTAAAAATGACTATGTTAATCAAACAGTCAAATTAAAAGATGGTAGGAATCTTGGTTATATAGATTTAGGTAAAGAGGATGGAAAACCATTATTTTACTTTCACGGGTTTCCCGGTTCTCGTTTAGAGGCGACATTATTATCTGATAAGGAGATAAATAAATTAAATATCAGACTCATATCTGTTGATAGACCAGGAATGGGGCTTTCAGATTTTAAGAAAAATAGAACGCTTCTGGATTGGGTAGATGATGTTGTTGAATTAGCTAATGCTTTAGATATCAATAAATTTGCAGTTGGAGGAACATCGGGTGGAGGTCCCTATACTGCGGCCTGTGCTTATAAAATTCCTGAGCGATTAATCTCTTGCGGGATAATAAGTGGCTTAGGTTCAAAGGATTTAGAAATTGAGAAGAAGATCAAACTTCTTAGCGTTATTCGTAATTTTCCTTGGTTATTCAAGTTGATGATGTGGATTCAATCTCGGGGGATGAAAGATTTAGAAAAAGCAGAAAAGAAAATGAAAAAATCTCTGAAAAAACTCCCTGAAGCTGATAGAGAAGCTCTTGCTGATCCCCAACTTCTTTCAAAATTTATTAAGGAAGCTGGCGAAGCATTTCGCCATGGTAGTAAAGGAACATATCATGAGGGAAAAATATATGCGAAATCTTGGGGTTTTAACCTAGAAGATATATCTCCTCAACTTAAAGTATATATATGGCATGGAGTGGCTGATAAAAATGTGTCCGTTGAGATGGGTCACGAGATGTGCAAGTTAATCCCTTATTGTAAAGGGAAATTCTATCCCAATGAAGGACATTATTCTACGGTCCTTAAATATTATGAAGAAATAATGAGCACTCTTATTTCTTAGAGAACGAGAGAATCAGCTTAAATAATCAGATTATAATATATTAGTATAAACTTTTTTTAATTATCTTATCCATTTTACATTATTAAAAAGGAAAATAATGGCAAAATTAAATGAGTTTTAGAAAAGAAAAAGATGTTCTAGGGGAATTAGATATTCCTAGTGATGTTTATTGGGGGATAAATACTCAGAGAGCAATCCAAAACTTTCAAATAAGTGGCAAGAAATTCCCTAAGATATTTATCATATCGCTAGCACAGGTTAAAAAAGCGTGCCTATTAGCAAATATGGAGCTAGGTTTAATCGACAAAGAAATTGGTGAAGCTATCCTACAAGCCGTTGACGAGATTTTAAAAGAAGATAAACACATGGAGCAGTTTCCAATCGATATTTATCAAACTGGAAGTGGAACTCAAACAAATATGAACATGAACGAAGTTTTAGCTAACAGAGCATGTCAAATCCTGGGATTTCCTCTGGGTAAAAAACATCCTATTCATCCAAATGATCACGTAAATAAAAGCCAGTCTTCTAATGATGTCATACCAAGTACGATGCATGTATCTACCGCTCATATGATCACGAAATTATTACCAGTATTAAATAGATTAAAAGAAGCTTTAGAAACAAAAATCGAAGAATTCGAAGGTATTGTTAAAGTAGGAAGAACTCATTTACAAGATGCTGTTCCAATACCACTTTCATTAGAGTTTGAAGTTTACAAAAACCAAATTGAAACTAATATTAAGCGATTAAATAAGGTATTGGATGAGTTGTTCTACATTCCAATAGGTGGAACTGCCTTAGGAACAGGATTAAACGCTCATAAGGATTTTGGCAGAATTACAATATCCCATCTTTCAGAAATAACTTCGCTATCCATTAAACTCAATCCCGTAAAAGCAGAAGGAATATCTTCACACAATACCATAGCTTACGCTAGCAGTAGTTTAAAGCTTTTAGCGCTATCGCTCTTGAAAATGGCAAACGATATTCGTTGGATGGGTAGTGGTCCAAGAGCTGGTCTTTCGGAATTGATTTTACCGCAAAATGAACCCGGATCGTCTATCATGCCTGGAAAAATCAACCCTACTCAATCTGAAGCGTTAATTCAAGTATGTCTCCAAGTAATTGGCAACGATTCGGTCGTTACGAGTGGTGAAATGTATGGAAGCATTTTAGATCTGAATATGAGTAAACCGGTAATGATTGTTAATGTTCTTGAGTCACTTGAAATATTAATTGGTGGAATTAATTCATTTATTGATAATTGTTTAGTAGAATTAAAAGCAAATACAGAAAAAATCGATATGAACCTAGAGCAAATGTTAATGCTTGTTACTAACCTAACACCAATATTAGGCTACGATAAATGCTCTGAGATCGCCCAACGGGCGTTTAAAGAAGGAAAATCGTGTAAAGTAATTATTAAAGAAATGGGTTTAAAAATCGATCATTTAGACGATCTTTTAGACCCCAAAAATATGGTTTAAGAGATAACAAAGGTGAAATTATGACAGTAGATGAAATGAGTTTAACTCAGGTTAGAGAGGAAGCCAAAAAGAAACTCTTAGGAGTATGTGGAGTATATAAAATATGTGATGGAGATTCTATGCGAATTTGTCAAGGTCAAAGTTACGGAAGACCACTTGGGTTCGGTGGAATTGGAAGCGGGGCTTCTTTCAACAACAATATTCTAGCCTTGAAGAAATTAAAACTTAAAATGAAACTCATTGGAGATCATTTTAAAGCAAACACTACGTATGATTTCTTCGGTAAAGAACTTTCAATGCCAATAATGGGAGCGAGTGTTTCGGGAGTTAATAGTTTTGGAGGAGAAAAAGTCATTTCAGAAAAAGAGTTTTGCCGTTCAGTAGTTTTCGGTTGTATGGCAGCTGGAACATTGGGCTGGCGAGGCGATACTTATACTTATTCTCTTGAAAATTCATATGGAATTGACGCAATTGCTGAAGCTAGTGGATTTGGAGTTAAAATCGTGAAACCAAGAGAACAAGATGTCATTATAGAATTCTTTAAAAAAGCAGAAAAATCTGGATGCGTGGCCGTTGGAGTAGATATTGATGGATGTGGGTCTTATGCTATGTCTACGCATAATAAACCGGTTTATAAGAAAAATAGTCATGATCTTAGGGAATTAGTGTCATCGACAAAATTACCCGTCATTGTAAAAGGAGTCATGAGTATAGAAGATTCTATTCTGGCAAAAGATGCGGGAGCAGCAGCCATAGTTGTATCGAATCACGGGGGAAGGGTTTTAGATCATACTCCTGGAACTGCAGAAGTGCTTCCAGAAATAGTAGCTAAATTAAAGGGTAAAATTAGAATTATTGTCGATGGGGGTGTTCGAACAGGGTACGATGTTCTAAAAATGCTCGCTATTGGTGCAGAAGCCGTGTTAATTGGGAGAGATATCGTCAGGGCAGCTGTTGGGGCAGGATTAGACGGTGTTCGGATTCAGATGGAATACTTGCAGAAAACTTTAGCGAAAGCGATGATAATGACTAATTGTAAGAATCTAACTGATATTGTTCCTGAAATATTAGTTTAAAAAATCTGATTGTATAACGAAATACACTAGATAGAAATTATGTGAATATAGAAGAAAGATAGTTTATTTTTCAGTATTTATTATACACTTCTAATATCTTTTATTCTCTCTTTTTGAAAAACATACTATAGACCTATCTAAATTTCATGATTTACATTGAAAGGTGTTCGGTTCTTTTAATGATCTCGTCCTGCAAATCTTTTCCTAAATTTACATAATAATCGCTATAACCTGCAACGCGTACAATTAAATTGTGATATTTAGCGGGATCGCTTTGAGCAGCACGCAAGGTATTTGCCGAAACTACGTTAAATTGAATGTGATGGCCCCCCATTTTGAAATAAGAACGTATTAGGTGAGCAACATTGTTAATTCCTGATTCGCTTGAAAAGAATTTGGGCGAGAATTTTTGATTTAATAAAGTCCCCCCAGTTCGAAGATGGTCAATTTTACCCGCGGATTTTATTACCGACGTCGGACCATTAAGATCCATCCCTTGTACAGGCGATATTCCTTCAGATAAAGGCGTAAAAGCTTTTCTCCCGTCTGGTGTGGCACCGGTTACTTTTCCAAAATAGATGTGGACAGTTGTAGGAAGCAGGTTTATTCTGTGAACTCCTCCTCTAGTGTTTGGACGTCCGTCAATGGCACTATATACAATCTCGAAAATTTGTTGGGTAATAGAGTCTGCGTAATCTTTATCATTCCCGTATTTAGG
>JAHQWP010000005.1 GCA_029856235.1 Promethearchaeia archaeon | reverse complement strand
TTAGTTTGAACTTATCATATTCGATTCGAGAAATATCAATTAAATTATCAACTAAATGTTTTAATCTTTTACCTCCTTTCTCAATAAGTTCTAGTATTTCTAGTTCCTCTTTTTTTAATTTATCACCATAAAGGGTCAATAGCAATTCGCAACCTCCACTAACAGAAACGAGTGGAGTTTTCAATTCATGAGAAACCCTGGAAATTAAGTTTTTTCTAATTTTATCAAGTTCTTTCAATTTTTTAACTTCCTCGTTAATTAAGAACTCGGCCTCTTTTTTTGCCGTAATATCTGTAAATAGCGCTTGGACGAATTTTTCACCATCAATTTTCATTAAGGCTGCTTGCAAATTTGTCCATATTGTCGTTCCATCCTTAGTTTGTATTTGTACATCTATCCTATGTATTTCTTCTCCCTTTATAAACTGTTTAAAAAGCTTTAAAATTGTAGGTAAATAGTCTGGATGTATAATTGAGACATCCATGAATTTGCGGCCAAGAATTTCTTCTGGGGAATAACCAAACATCAGAGTTGCTTTAGGATTCATGTCAACAACTAATCCTTTAGTGTTAATTAATACTACTGAAAAAGGTGTGTTATCATAAAGATTGCGGTATTTTTTCTCTGATTCTCTTAGTTTTCCCTCCAATTTGTATTTTTCTGTGATATCGATAAAGGTCCCTTCAATTCCATAAGGAATTCCCTGTTTATCTAGCATTAAATGTGAATTTAGTTGAACAACAACCTTCTTACCATACTTTGTCAAAGACGGGCATATAAAGTTCTTAACAAAAGTATCACGTAAAATTTTCTTTTTGTATTCATCTCGATCTTTGGGATATTGCCAGAAATCTGTTACTTTTTTGCCTATTAAACTTTCTGAAAGGTCGTATTCTAAAATCTTATTATGTGCTGGATTATGATTTAGCATTATTCCGTCTAAAGTAACTTGATAAAAACCAACATCAAGATTGTTAACCATGTTACGATATTTGAGCTCGGATTCTTTTAAGCCCTCTTCCGCTTTTTTTCTTTCTGTGATGTCTTCTGTACGTACAACTATTAAATCTGGATCTACATAGCTATAATTTACAAGTAAGAATTTTTCTTCATTAGTGTATTGAAATCGGTAATTAATTTCTCGTCTAATATGAGTTTTATCATTAAAACACAAATGTAAATCATTTAAAATGTCTAAGCGATCTTTGTACATTTCAGTTGCTTTATTTCCTAAAAAGTTTTCTACGCTTCCATGTGTTATTTTTTCCGCAGCGTGGTTGTAATCGATTAAAATAAAATCCCCGTTCATCTTTTTCCAAGTATAAGCAGGTATTGATCCTTCTTTAAACAAAGCCTTGAACATATCTGTTGATTCCGTTAACTTCTTTACTACGTTTTTACGCTCCGTTATGTTTTTAGCTACTCCTAATACGGCGTATAACTCACCATCTTTCTTAAGAGGAATTCCATAGGTTTCTAGGTAAATATAATCCCCCATTTTAGTTTTAAGTTTGTACTCACTCTGAGCAGACTGTTTTCCTGTTTTTTTTATCTCCTTCGTTACTTTGTAAGCTTTTATTAAATTATCTCTATCTAGGAAATCAATAAAAGAAACATTAGGGATATCTTCTCTCTCCATACCAAGAGCAATTAATGTTAAATCACTAGCATCAAGGAAATTACCATTCAAATCATTAACATAAATTAAATCTAACGAGTGTTCAAACAGTTCTTTGTATTTTTCTCTTACTTCTTCTCTATTATACTCTATATTTATCACCTAAAGACTTGAAATTTATGCATTACTGATATTTTTCTAAAGAGATAATGAAATTGTTGAATATAAATTTCTTTCGATTTCCAAACGATAATAACCTAAATTCTTTTCTTGGTGAAATATATATTCAGCTTTTTTCCAGGTCAAAACGAAACTGATTTTTTATAGAATTCTTGACATCAAACCCTATTTTAATTAATAGGAAGAGTTTTATTACAAGAGATACAAATTTTTATATCGGTTATGATTCAATAAATTGTGAAATATCTATGGTAAATACTAAAAAAGATTATCAAAAAATCCTAGGATCAGTCCAAAAACCCGTTAAAGGTGAAGCTGGAAAAACAGGAACATGGAGTCCTAAGAAACCTATAATAGATCTAGAAAAATGCATTCCCGTAAAATCTGGAAAACCTAGCTGTTTTAATTGTTGGCTATATTGCTCAGAAGCAGTAGTAACCCGGACTATCCCTCCAGAAATAGATTTAGAATATTGCAAGGGATGTGGAATCTGTCAGGAAGAATGTCCCGTGAAAGCAATTTCAATGGAAGAGGTGAAAATTGAGTGACAATCACAGAAAAAAATCATGACTCAAGCGATAGAAAAATAAAAATTATAACTGGAAACCACGCTGCAGCACATGCTCTTAGGCAAGCGAGAGTTGGAGTCATAGCTGCTTATCCAATAACTCCACAGAGTCCTGTTGTTGAGAAGATAGCGGAGTTTGTGTCTAAAGGTGAATTAGAAGCCCGTTTTGTGAAAGTGGAATCAGAACATTCAGCACTTGCTGTATGTTGTGCTGCCTCCGCTACGGGATCTAGAGTTGGTACTGCAACATCGTCACACGGGTTAATGTTGATGTATGAAATGCTACCATGGGCTTCTGGAAATCGTCTACCAATAATAATAAATTTAGCAACCAGAGCTACTGGTGCCCCTTGGTCAGTCTGGACAGATCATCAAGACTTTATAACAATACGCGATGTTGGCTGGATTCAGATGTTCTGTATGGATAATCAAGAAATTTACGATACTAACCTACAAGCCTTCAAAATAGCTGAAGATTCTCGGGTTTTTCTTCCATCTATTGTTGCCTATGATGGTTATATCTTATCTCATACGATGATGCCAGTTTCTATCGAAAATCAAGAGGATATTGACAATTTTTTACCTCCATTACACCATCATTACAATCTTTCTGATGTGTCTGTTGTGAAAGGGATAGATCCAGTAACCACTCCTCATTTAAGAGATAGAGGTTCTGAAGGTAGAGCTCCGGGATATTTTGAATATAGATACGCAATGCAAAAAGCTCTTGAAAATTCAATTGAAATCATAATGGAGGTTCACGATGAATTTTCAGAAAAATTTGGACGATCCTATGGAAACGGGATTTACAAAACTTATTTGACGAAAGATGCTGATATAGTAATATTTGCAATGGGATCAGTAGCTTCTCAAGCGCGAAATGTTATCAGCCAGCTTCGTAAAGAAGGTTTAAAGGTCGGTTTAGTTAGTTTAAAACTATTTAGACCTTTCCCCGTAACACTATTAAGAGAATTGTTTAAAGAAACAAAAATCGTGGTAGTTTTTGATAGAGATATTGGTTATGGTTATGAAGGGGTTCTTTCTTATGAATTGAAAGCAGCTTTATATGGTTTGAAACAAGCCCCGTTTATTAAAGGATTTATCGTAGGATTAGGCGGAAGGGATGTAACCGACCAACATATTGCTAAAGGAGTGTCTAAAGCAATAATAGAATCTGAAAAAGGAAAAATTTCCCATGAAACTGATTTTATTGGTTTAAAACTGGGCGATTTAGCTGATTATGATGAGGAAGATTATTTTAAAG
This sequence comes from Promethearchaeia archaeon, assembly GCA_029856235.1. Classification (GTDB taxonomy): domain Archaea; phylum Asgardarchaeota; class Lokiarchaeia; order Sigyniarchaeales; family SOKP01; genus SOKP01. Next base: position 7,989 of record JAHQWP010000005.1, on the reverse strand, counting down.
GAGGATAAAAAAAATGGTTAAATTAATGGAAATTCCGGAAGAAGAATACATCTTTCCCGGCACTAGAGCTTGTGCGGGATGTTCAATGGCATTAATATATAGAATAGCTCTTAAAGCAATGGGTCCAAAGACAATAATTACAGTCCCGGCATCCTGTTTAACTGTTTTACACGGCATGCAAGGGTTCTGTACAACTAAAGTTTCTGTCCTTCACACCCCGTTTGCCACTACAGGTGCCTCAGCCTCGGGAATTGTTGCTTCACTTGAAGATAAGGGGTTAGCTGACGAGGTGAATGTACTTGCGTTCGCAGGTGATGGCGGAACTGTTGATATAGGAATTCAGAGTTTAAGTGGAGCTGTTGAAAGAGGTACTAATTTTATTTACGCTTGTTACGACAATGAGGCTTACATGAACACGGGGGTTCAACGAAGTGGAAGTACACCACTTGGTGCTTACACTACTACTACTCCTAACGGTAAAACGGGATATAAGAAAAATATGGCTAAAATTCTAGAGGCTCATGGAATTCCTTATGTTGCTACAGCCATTTCTTCCTACCCTCTTGACTTATACGAGAAATTTAAAAACGCCCAAAAAATTCAAGGTCCAAAATACATTCATATTCTCGCCCCATGCCCTCCAGGTTGGGGATATAACCCTAAGGACTCAATTGAGATTGGGAGATTAGCCGTTCAAACAGGATTCTGGCCGTTATACGAAGTTATAGAAGGTAAGTTTATTTTATCAAAGGATAGTCAAAGATTCATAGATCCTAATAAAAGAAAACCTATCATAGAATATTTAAACGTTCAAAAGAGGTTTAAAGACATCTCTAATGAAGATATTGAGCAATATAAAAGTTATATTGAAGCACAATGGAAAGAAATTGAAAGAAGAATTGAAAATGAATAAACCACTTTCTTCGCAATACTTTATAAAAATTTGATTTTTTTTTTTGTTTTCCCTACAAAGCAGTTTAGTTATAGAAAAAAATATAAATTAATTAGAGTTAAAATTACTTGAATATCTATGCTAAAAACATACATTTTCGACGATTCTAACAAAAAATGGATTGAAGAAGATAAAAGTTTACTGTACCACGATCTGTGTGCTATTTTGGACGAAGAGCGGAATATTATTTATTTATGGAATGGACCAAAAAGCTCTCAAGAAAAACTTAAAAAAGGATATAGTCTATTAGAAACTTTAATGTCCTACTACCCAACCATAAATTTTAAACTGTCAATATTAAAGAAAAAAGTACCAAGTAATATTCAAGATAGGATAGATCTAATGTTAAATAAAATAAAACAAGAAGAAAAAAAAGATTATTACAAATTTTCCCGATTTACGACCTTAAGGTTATATTTTATTCTTTTGTTAGGTTCGATAATTTTTCCTATCTTATCTTATCTAAATCTTGTTTCTTCATTAATGTGGACAAAATCAAATGCTAATTTTGAAATTGGAGCAGAAGCATATAATAATTGGTTGTTAATTTCCTTTATTTTAATATTGATTTCTTTAATTTTCTTTAGTATTATGATAATTATAGGAATTATTGAAATTGAATACCAAGCTATAGTTTTTTCCTTGTTAGGGGTATTAGTTTGTATCGGTTTAGTTATTTATTTACAGCAAGGGATATTTTTATTTTTGTTTCAAGGAGGTTCTTCTTCTTCAATTTATTATTTCAGACAAAATGATATAGTTGAGTTTCTAATCGTAATTATCTTAGGAATTTTAGTTTTTGAAATACCAAATACGATAAAGCTTATCTCATTGATGAAGAATTACAGAAAATTCATTTTTTGAAATAATACCTGTCAAAATGTTTAATTATTAAGAAAAGTTTTGAAGTTATCAGTATGGCTGAAGCAGCAAAAATTCTTCCGGATATGGAAAAAGAAGATCTAAGAATTCTAATGGCAATTGAAATAGGAATGAAAAGATCTGAATATGTTACGGTAAACAACATAAAGTTTTATTCCAGATATCCAAAAGAAGAAACCCTTTTTCGTCTTAAAAAAGTACATAAATGGAATCTAATTGTAAGAGACTCTTCTAAAAGCGAGGTGGCTTATACGCTAAATTCTATTGGTTATGATGTGTTGGGGCTTCACACTTTAGTTGAGAAGAAGATAATAAGTCAATTAGGACCTTTAATCGGTAAAGGAAAAGAATCAGATGTTTACGGGTGTATGGATGATAGTAAGAACATATTCGCTTTAAAAATTTATAGAATAGGTAGAACCAGTTTCAAAAATATTAAAAAGTTAAGAAGTTTTCGAGGGGATCGAAAACACATTTCTTGGTTATACATTAATAGACTTGCAGCTAAAAAGGAATTTGAAGCTTTAGGTGAAATTTATAAACTCAAATTGGACACTCCCAAACCAATAGATTTTAATAGACACATAATAGTGATGTCATACTTGAGAGGAAAGGAATTAGCATATTCTCAAAATATCAAAAAACCAAGTAAGGTTTTCAATAAAATCATTAAACAAATCAAAGAAATATACCAGAAAGCGAATATGATACATGGAGATTTAGGAGAATTTAATATTGTCTTAGATCATAAAGAAAATATCTTGATTATTGATTGGTTACAATGGGTTCCCTCAGATCACCCAAATGCTAAATCTCTATTAGAACGAGATATAGAGAATGTATGTAATTTTTTCAAAAAGAAATACCATGTCGAAAGCGACCCTTATGAGATTATTCAATCGTTCTATAACAAATAGTTTTAAATCAATCCTTTTTTAGGTCTCCTTGGATGATTACATCTTCTAATCCTCCTAAAATATCTGTTCTCAGGTTGATCGTACACGAATTCAAATATAAAATCACTTCCTCCAACTTTAGTTGTTTGCGCAATATTGATAATTTTAAAGCAGCATCCTCTTTGCCCACTCTAACTAGTTCTTTTAGTCCCTTCTTTAAATCTTGTAAGTTCTGAAGAGATGTGGTTGAAAAGATTAGATTAAATTTAGCCTCTCTAAATGGTAAATTTTCAATATCCCCTAAAATTAAATTACTATTTCCTCTATAATTTGAACGTCTAGTTTTCATATAAAATTGCACAAGCATTTTCCAAGAGATGTCTAATCCGACGTACCTAAGTTCTCTATTTAAATTAACAAATTTCAAGTTAGAAATGTATTCAAATAAAAGTCCTGTTCCACAACCCGCATCTAAAAGAGTTTTATGCTTAAAATCAGTATTATTAAATTGTAGAGTATACTTCTCATTTTGTATTTTCCTATACCTATCGTCGTAGAAGCTTGAAGTTGAATTATATTTCTCAATAATTATTTTTTTCTTGTCTGAATCTTCGTTTAAAGGGGTCAATATTCTTAGAAAGGTTTTAATTGAAAAAAGTTTTTCTTTAAATTATCTTTTCAATAATTATATTAAATAATGTTTTTTGATAAAGGTTATAATATGTCTAATCAAAACAATAGAAATAACAACCCATTGAATATTCTACAATCCGCACAAAACAGTGAGATTTTATTAAGATTAAAAGATGGTACGGAATATAAGGGTTTGTTAAAGGAAATCGACGCTTACATGAATATGATTTTAGAAAACGCTACGGAAATTATGGATGGTAGCCCAGTGGCTAAATATAACGAAATCTTTATTCGTGGTAATAATTTACTCTTTATAAAACCGGATGCTTCTCAAATCCAATAAATTGAGAATCTCTATTGATTGCTAATAACTCAACTGGTTCTAATCTCAGTTCAATTATTGGTTATGGTACTTTTTTAACTCATAATTTGTGGAAAGATAAACCCAATGTTGAGGTTTGTCTTGTAAAAAACTTTACAAGAATTTATCCTAAAGGTGGCTGGTTCCCTTATGCTTTAAGATCGAATAGTTCTTTTAAAGCTCTTAAGTTTGATGTTAACAAGCGAGAATTAGAAACCTTAGATCTAATCGAAGGAGTTTATGAAGGATTATTTGAGCGAGTTAAAACAGAAATTTATCTGAAAAATAACAAAAAGTCAACAGCTTCGATCTACATACCTACAGATAAGACAATTAAATCGCAAAACTTATCTCTAGAATTAGATGAAATTGATAGATGGAAAGAAGAAATATCAAAATGTGTTGAAGTAATAAAGAAATTTCCTGAATTACTATTATAACTAGTCCACTAATTTTGGTATAACTAAGTTATTTCTTATTATCGCGTAGGATGCGGGATTTTTACCCCGGTAATTAGCAGAGGAAAATATAGATAGTAATCGCTTATTAAAAAACCATCTATAACCTTCAGGATATAGTTCATGACTCCTAATTAAGGAACTTAACTTGGTTTTTTCCATAAAATCCTTAAAAACATCCTCTCCAAAATTTTTGATATCTATTCCTCTAAAACTATCTGAAAAACCAGTTGAATTAGATTTGGGGTCATTCCACATTATTTGCTTTAGACTTTTTGCTAAACTCTTGCTTAATAAATCTAAATCTTGTGTTTTTACCCCTTTCAATTTGTTTAAAACTTCATAATCCTCTGGAATTCCTCCATGAATACATAACACGGTTCTATTTACTAAAGCGCAGATAGGGAGAACCTTATATAATGCTAAAACATCTTTGAATTTACTCTGATCTTTATACTTAAAAATAAAATCTTGGTAAAATCCATAATACTGGTTAATTTCTAATGACTCATGGTTTCCTTTTAAAAAAAAATATTTATTAGGTTGTTTTATTTTTAGAGCAAGTATCAAAATTAAACATTCTAATTGATATGGGCCTCTATCAACAATGTCACCTAAGAATATTACATATCTAGGATTAGCTTGTTCAATAATCTTAATTATTTTTAATAGACTTTCTAGATTACCGTGAATATCACCAATTACGAAAGTCTCACTACCAAAATTTTCAGCATTTAACTCCATAACTAAAGTTTCTTCTTTCAAAATATCTTCTGCTTTGTTTAAAATCTGTGAAATCTTATGAAATTCTAACTCCGATATTTTGTATGGATTTGCAATAATATCATTCATAATATTTTCATTTGGCATGTCTCAATATCAATTGCACATTAATTTTTTATTTATCTCAATCGGTTATAGTTTAATTTTTAAATTAGTACCTTACATTTTAATAAATAAGGGATTTGATTATAAAAATTAGTATAAAAAATTGATTTTTTTTAGTTAAACTTCCATAAAAAGCCGTTGTCTAAAGAAATGATATCCGTTTTGGAAAAGATAATTGATGAATTTGAAAGTAAGAAATTTATAGAGAAAAATAATAATCGAGATCGAGGAGTAATTTACACACCTCAACCGATTGCAGACTATATGGTAAGAAATACTTTTAAAATTTTTTTTGGCAAATTTCCTGAGATCCAAAAAATCTTCCAAAAAAACTGTGATAGCATAATTCTAAAAGAATTTTTCGTAGAAAATAAGAATATTAAATACAGGTTTGAGACTAAAATTAGAAATATTAAAGTATTAGATCCCGCCTGTGGAACAGGAAGATTTTTGATTGCAGCTGCTAAATTTCTTTTCAAGATTTATAAAGCACTTGATTTAAAGTGCTCAGATCAAAAAATAAAAAGAAAAATAATTCAAAATCATCTCTATGGAATCGAAATCGATGAATCAGCATATGTAATATCAAAAATAAGGTTGATATCATGGATTTATTCTGATATTGATGCTTCTATTTTGGATGAATCCATTGATATCAATTCAGACCTTGGTAAAATAAAAGAGTTTGTCAATAATCTTGATGTGAAATTTAATATATGTAATATTGATTATCTTCTACAATTTAATTCAACGGATTTTGATATTATAATCGGAAACCCTCCCTATGTCGAGAATAAGAAGATATTAGATTTAGAATTTAAACAAAAAATAAAAAAAAAATTTGAATCTGCTTACGGTTTATACGATCTTAGTATTGTTTTCATTGAAAAATCAATTGAACTGTTAAAAAATGGGGTTGGATGCTTATCCTTTATAACTACTAACAAATTTTTATCAGCCGATTACGGTCTGAAAATCAGAGAATTGATGATTCGAAAAACAGAACTTAAAGAGATCATAAATATCTCATCTTTACCGATTTTTCATAAAACAGCAGCTTATCCTGTAATTATATCTTTTAAAAAAAGCACGAGCACTGAAAATATAATTATCATAAAAAATTTTGAGATTTTGGCGGATTTTGAGCAATTTCATGATGAAAGAATTATAGCATATAACCAAAATTTAATTAAAAATCTTCCTTCAGCTGTAATACCGATATCACAAAGTGTAAAATTGGTTAATCAAATGTATACCAATTTTAAACCTATGAAAAGTGTAATAAAAGATTTAAAAATTCTTTATCGTCCTTTTGGATTTATTAACTGGGCAGAAAATTTCAAAAATATCTCTAAAAACAAGACATCTAATAAAGATTTATTATTAATCGGGACTGGAAATGTTGGTAGGTTTTATATTGATCACAAAAAGCATATTAAAATTGCGAAAAAAAATCAAGAAATAACCTATTTTAGATTCCAATCCGAATACAAAGAAGTTTGGGACAAACTTAGCAATGAAAAAATTATCTTCAGGGAAATTGCTAAAGATATTACTTGTGTATATGATCCTGGGGTCTACGTTAATTTAACTGGCTTATATTTTTTGAATGTGCCATCTTTTAAAACAGATGATTATTTCTGTTTACTAACGATACTCAATTCAGCTTTAATTGATTTGGTTTTTAAGACTTTATACGGAACTCTACACATGTCTGGGGGGTACCTTAGGTTTAATGGAAGTTTTATAAAAAATATTCCACTGCCAAATAAATTTCCTCTAACTCTCTCACATATAGGTAAGGTACTCCAATTCTTATATCAGCTAAAATATGAAACTCTGCAAGGATCAAATTTTCAGTTAGAAAATAATACAAAATTAAAAGATATTCTTAATCATCTCAACTTTTATGAAAAGTTATCTAACTCATTAGTAAATCAACTATATTTACATTTAGAGCATTACGATGAACTCAATAAGGTTCTTTATAGTTCTAATCTATTCCCTAACGTTGAATTTAAATTTATGAATTCTTTATATGAATTACCTCGTTATGATGTTTATGAAAAAGGAGAAGTAGAAGAAATCTTAAATCATATCAATAAGTCCATTAATATATTAAGTGTAAATTCAAAATTAATTAAACAAATGAATAAAATCTTAACAAAACAATTATAATTTCTAAAAGAAAAAAGTAAAGAAAATTAATTACGAAATTAGGTAGAAAAACCTAATTAAATGTATTTGTTCCGATGAATTTAATTTTTAATTAAAATATCCATCAAAAAAAAATAATAAAATCTAAATTTTATAGTAACAATTTTATTTTATATTATTTTTAAAAATTAAAAATATTAATCGTGAGATCAATGGCTAAAAAAAAGAAAGTACCAGATGAAACTGAAGTGGAAGACGTTCCCCTTGGAAAAGTAGATGACGATGGTGACGAGATTCTTGACTTGTATGATGAACAGGATAATTTAGAAGAGGATCTTGATTACGATTTGAGCGAAATTGATGACGATATGTTAGCGGACGAAACGGAAGACGAAGAATTCGGAATGGAAGTTGACGATGTCGTAAAAATGTTAAGAGGAGTTAAATGCGATCCATGCCCCGGTTTAAAAAGTAAACCTGGTTGTCAAATTGCTCATGACCACGGTTGCCCAAAACCCAATAAGCCATAATTAAATAAATTTATTTCCTTTTATTTTTTTATTCAATTTTACAACATTTCACCTTAAGAAATAACAGTTAGGGATAATCTATGCTTACTAAAATTCACAAACGTATTATCCTAATCATTTTTGCTCTTATTATTAGTGCGTATATATGGAATGTGAATGCTTCATGGGGAAATACCTTTAATACTTGCCTGATATTATCAACCACAACGTTTTTAATCATTTACACTCCTTT
>JAHQWP010000004.1 GCA_029856235.1 Promethearchaeia archaeon | reverse complement strand
ATGGTCTTCTACCGCCACCCATGCCACCGCCTCTACCGCCACCCATACCACCGCCTCTACCACCACCCATGCCTCCACCCATCCCTGCGTGGGCAGCAACGTTTGCTGAGGTAATAACTTGCAATTTACCGCTTAAACGTAAACCTATTAATTCTTTCACGGTTAAACTTCCACCCAGAGATTGATAAATTTTAATATTTAAAGCGCTTAAAGAATTCATCGCGTTAGGCCCTAAATTGCCTACAATGACCTCAGTGGCTCCGTTATTACCAATGATTTGCGCCGATTGAATTCCTGCGCCACCCATCGCACCCTGTGCGTCATTTGCAACGGATCTTACTTCTACTATTTCATTATTTTCAATCGTTATAAATGTGAAGGTGTTACATCTTCCAAAACGATTATTCATAACCTCATTCAAGCCTTTATTTCCAAATGTAGGAATACCAACTATTACCATCTATTAAATATCACCTTTTAAAGTATGATTAAACTAATTTTTGTTAGAATTTAAAATTTTGGATAATTATTCATAATCACTCATAATCACTACAAAAAACTAATAACTTGTAAACGCTATTCTTAAAACTAAGGAGATTATCAACTTATTTTCTTAAAAACGAATGATATTAACTCAGAATTTAAAAAAAGGGAGTTATCTATACAAATTTTACCTAAAAATGTAATTTACTCTTAAAGTTTATCAAGTATAAGATTCTCTGATGGAGTCACTTTTATTTTTCCCTTTAAGTAAAGATCTAATAAATCTTTTATGAGAATTTTTCTTCCAGGCGCTTGGAATGTTTTAATCTTCAAAGAATCTAGTGCCATAGAAGCATTTGGCCCCAACTTGCTCACAATAAGCTTATCGGCATTATATTTCTTAATAACTTTAGCTGCGAGAGTTCCAGAACCGTGAGATTCATCGGCAGCAGAGTTTTCGATCACTTTGACTTCCATAATTTCATTATTTTCTAATGTAATAAAAGTGAAACTGTCGCACCTTCCAAATTTAGGGTGAACCAGTTCATTTAAACCACCATCTCTATAACTCGGGATTGCTATTATTTCCATTTAAGGATAACCTCTCTACTAGGATAAAAAATGTATTAAAATTTATTATCAAAATATATATGATTCTAGATTTGAATAATTTAGTAAAAGTTTAAAAGATTATTGTAATTCCGCTCCAGATTGTCTAGTATTTTCAATTTTAATAATTAATTATTCATTATAAGAGAAAAATTAAAAAATAAAGAATAATTATTCAAAATCATAATTATCTTTTAATCAAATTTATTTGGATATAATTGAAAATAAGTAAGTGTTTTCAAAATATTAACGATAAGTTAAAGGAGGTAATTGTATCTTTAAAATTATTAATATAAATTAAAAAATTTTATAGCAAATAACAGTTAATAATGTGATTAATTTATGGGAGAAGATAAAATACCTGATATAGATTTAAAGGAAACGGTAAACCAAGGCAAGCAAGAGGCGTTGGATCAGCAAATGGTGAATATTCGTAATAATATGGCTAAAATAAAACATAAAATTGTAGTCATATCAGGGAAGGGAGGAGTTGGTAAAACAACTGTAGCTGTAAATCTCGCGATGAGTCTAGCAAGCGTAGGCTTACGCGTAGGGATATTAGATGTAGATATAACGGGGCCGAATGTAAATAAAATGTTAGGTATTGACACTAACGTTAGACCTCGAGTTGACCCAGAAGCAAAGAAGTTCTACCCCGTTGATGGACCTTTAAACACGAAAGTCGTTAGTATGGCTTTTTTGATAGAAGATAGCGATACTCCAGTAATTTGGCGTGGTCCAATGAAAATGTCAGCCGTTAGACAATTTTTAGGAGAAGCAAAGTGGGGTGATCTTGATTACTTAATTTGTGATTTACCTCCAGGCACTTCTGATGAAACTCTTGATATTCTGCAATTAATTCCTGATGAAAATGTAGTTGTTGTATCCACACCCCAAGAAGTTGCGCTTATGGACGCTCGGAAGACTATTGTAATGGCAAAAACAATGGAAAGACATGTCATGGGGATAATTGAAAATATGTCTGGTTTTAAATGCCCACACTGTAACGAATATATTGATCTTTACCCTCCTGGTGGTGCAGAAAAAGCTTCCAAAGATTTTAACATACAGTTTTTAGGAAAAATTCCTTTTGAGATCGAAGTAAGTCAACAAGGAGATCAAGGATTACCTTTTGTTTTGAAATACCCAGAAAGCGAAAGTACTAAGGCATTTAAAGTAGCTGTAGCTAAAATAAGAGAAGAATTAGAAAAATAATTTTTTTTTACATTTTTTATTGTTAATTTATTAGCAATTATGATTTGGGTCATTATTGCCAGCACATATTGGTTCATTAAGGGATTGCAGTTTTTCTTGTAAGAATAATTGAATATTTTCGTTTAGAGTCCCACTAACTCCTTTGAATAATCCAATTCCAAATTGGGTAAACCCAGCGTAAGGTCTGCCGCCAATACCCCCTACTATCATATGTGTCACGCCTCTATCCTTCATATTCATAACAGGTTCCATACATCCCGAATGTCCATTATTTTGAAGCGAGAATGCTTTCTTAATGTTTTGATCGGAATCAATCTCAACTCCTATAAAGTAATCGCAGTGTCCAAAATGTTCGGAAATAGTGCTTGATAATTCTGGGCCGTTTGAAGGAATTCCTATAATTTTATTCATGGTTACCATTTTTTTTAAGTATATATTAATTGAGAATAGATATTCATGAGTATAAAAGGTGATGATTATAATAAATAAATCCCTTCTATGAAGAGAAGTTATTAATGAGCAAAAATCGACAAAAAATTAGTAGTCCTTATACTCCTAGGAAATTTAGGTGTATATATCACCATAATATGAAGTCTGATAAATCATAAAAGAATTTAAACAAGTACTTATATGATTTTTATATTCAAATGGAGAAGTTGAAAATCTTCATAATAACAGATAAAGGGTAATTTAAAATCAACTTAGCTCAAAACTCAGAAGTTTCAAAACTTTTAAAAGGGATTGTTATTTGTAAACAAACTGGTATATATTTATTAGATCTTATTTTAGATTCTGAAATTAATCCTATGTTGCTTTCTTCTTTTGTAGGAGCGTTATCACTATTTGGGGCGGAAAATATGGGAAAGATTGAAGAAATTACAATTAAGGGATTATCCATACAAATGATAATCGTGAATAAATTTGACCTTGTTTTAATAGCGATAATGGACAAACATTTCGTTAAAGACGATATTAGGGACGAAGCAGTAAAAGCTCTGGACATGTTTTATCACCTTTATCAAAACGAAATTGGCGATTGTACCGATGTTTCTCAGTTTGAATCGTTTAAACAAGTCTTATACGACCAAATTGTTGAGTACTTCGACCGAAGGAATGGAAGAAATAAAGATAAAATTCGAGATTTCGGATTTTTCACTGAAGCAATTGCTCAAACGAAAAACTAACGTATTTACTTTAACTCCTAAAGTGATACTTCATTTCTTTCCAATATTTTTTAAAAATTATCTGTTTTTCTCTTAAAAATAATATTTCCTTCTTTAACGGAGAAAATTCGCTCCATTAAGGAACATTTCGCTTTTAATAAATAATAAATGTCTTTATCTGGTATTTCCATACCGTATAAGCTTTCAAAATTGCCTTGACCTTTTGATAAGATTACCCCTCCCTTTAAGAAAAAGTGCTTCTTGAACTCATTAGTTGTTGATGGTAAATGGATGCCTGGTGTACCGCTCCCTTCTATGACTTGGACCAAATCAATTAACCCAATAAATTCAGCGTCTTCTAAAGTTGCGTCGTTAATAATTGGGGAAGCTCGAACCGAACAAACAATTTCTAGATTTGGGAAGGTTTTAACAATTGTTTCTACTAATAACTTATCAAATACAATCTCTCCTGCATTATCAAGTAAAATGAGTAAGTGTTTTGCATTCTGAAGAGAAATTTTGAATTTCTCGTAATCGTTTATAGCTAAGTTATCTGGAGTAAAATTTTTAATATCTCTGATAAAATCTATTTTATGATTGGTACCAAAATCAATTGTATTTCCAAGAGCGGCAACAATAATAGCCTTAAATAAGGGGTCTTCGGCGTTATTGACAAGTTCTTTAGCCTCATCGTAGAATTGTAAAGCTAACTGGTTATATTCTTTCTTAATTGAAGCGTAGGGGTCTTTTACACCTAAAGTTTCAGCTACTAGGTTGTACGCTACTTTACCGATTATTGGAGACGCTTTTTTTTCTAAATCATAACTCAGAAGGTATTCCATAAACTTCTTTTGAGTAGCTAATATTTTCTCACGGGAAATGTCTGGCTTCAACAATTGAAAAGCTCTTAATACTTGGTTAAGAAGACACGGCACACATTCAGGTTCTAAAATCATTTTGCTATATCCTATCAGTCTAATGATAAGAAAAAATTTAGAGAAATTATAAACCCTTTTAATTATTGAAAAAAAAAAAGAATTTTATATAACAAAAGAAAATTATTGTATATTATCATTCAAATCTACTTTAAAATAAAAATGTGATAAAAATGTCAGAAACATCAAAATTTAGAGTTGGACACACTTTTCTTATCGGATTGGCTTTTTTTTCTTCTGAAATCGCATGGGCGTTTTATAATGGACAAATTCCACTGATGCTTACTCTAACTCCAGAGAATCCCTTAGGTTATTTGACCTCCTTTTTTTTAGTAGGGCTCCTTATGGCTTTAGATAACATAATTGGAGTAATTATTCAACCTATAATGGGATCTATCTCCGACGGCACTAGGACTAAATTTGGAAGGAGAATGCCATATTTAATTGTTGGAGTTCCTGTAGGGGCTCTATTTTTCGCCTTAATACCATGGCAAACTTCGCTTTTAACGCTTATCATTTATATGTTCTTCTTTGGTTTAAGTATGGGCTTTTATCGATCACAAGCAGTTTCGTTAATGCCTGATTTCGTTAGACCCGTTAATAGAAGTAAAGGAAACGCAATTATTAATCTCATGGGAGGAATAGGCGTAGCATTCGGATACGGTTTCAGTCTTCTGCTATCTATTATCGATCGTCAGTGGATATTTCTTTTAATTTCCGTAATAATGGTAGTAGCACTCTTTGTATTATTATGGCGAGTAAAAGAAAAGGAATCCTATAGTTATCAGTTAATTCTAGAAGCAGAAGGAGAAAAAGGAGAAAAAGTTAAAGAAGGAAAAAAAAAACCGGGATTAATAGAGAGTATTAAAGATATTGCAGCTGAAAAAGATAAGAGCACTCTTTTCATCTTGCTAGCAATCTTCTGTTGGTTTATCGGGTATCAGGGAATTGTTGCTCTTGTTTCGGTTTACGGAGTTGTAGTATTAGGATATCCTGAGTTCTTGGCGTCATTTTTACCTTTTATAGTAACTATTCCTCTATTAATATCAATTTACCCATTGTCACTACTTCCTGCTAAAATTGGAAGAAGAATGACAATTAAGATTGGAGTAATACTTTGGACGGGTATGCTAATACTTGGTTTCTTCTTTGGACTAATCAAAGCTCCCTTAGGTATTATGGCTATTCCTCTCGCGTTTCTTGGAATTGGCTGGGCAATGATTAATACAAACTCGATCGTAATTGTGTGGGAATTAGCTCCTACTCAGAAAAAAATTGGCACTTATACAGGACTCTATTACTTCTTTAGCTACATGGCAGCGATCTTAGGACCTATGATCGTTGGAGGCTTAACTGACTTATTTGGACTTCCTTCCTTAATGCTTAACGGTGCTATTTTCTTCATTTTAGCGTTTATCATGATGATGCTCGTAAAAAGAGGCGAAGTCGAACTCACAGAAGAAGAAAAATTAGCGAGACAAAAAACTATACAAGAATTATAAATTTCCTTTTTTTTTTTTTTATGAATTCAGAAGAAAAACGGATTTATTAAGAAATAAATTAATTTCAGCGCGTTTGTCTTAAAATTTGAAAAGAAAAAAAAGTTTTAAATCACGGATATAAATTAATATACTCAAGGTATACCTTAAGATTCGCAATAAACCAACAGAGTTCCTCATAATCAAGTGATGCATCAAAAATCTTTTTTTCTCTAGCAATTACTTCATGCTCCGTATAATGTTTATGACCATTTTCAAATATCAATTCAAATTCTGCAAGTGCCCAACACAAATTATCATATGGGAAGTTAGTTTTTACTAGGTATTCCGTAAATTCATCAATCTTTGTTCTTAATTCTTTCGTGATTAAAATTTTTTTTAATAGACTTTGCTCATTTCTTTTACTTAATTCTTGGGCGATGCCAAACTTTGCTTCTAGCATATAATACACCTCATTTTTTCATTTAATTTTGAATAATTTTTATTACAACAAGCTTTTTTTTCTTTTAAATTATTAATTTTTTTGAAATTTTATTACATGACTATTTTTATATATATCAATAAAACTTGAAACATCCATTCGAGATTTAATACCGTCTAGTGTTTTAATTCTTTGATTTACAAACCGCCATAAAGATTTTTCATCCTTTGCAATTACCAAAGCTATCAAATCATGATCTCCTGTTGAAGTAGATAAAATTTGAACTTCTTTATATGATGAAATTTTTTGAGCCACTTTGCTCATTTTTCCAGCATCAACAGTTAAACCTATAATGGCCATAGTATTGTATCCCACTTTTGCTGGCTCTATTATTGCACTGAAACTTTTTATAATTCCATTTTTTTCCATCTTTTTTACCCTTGAGTGAACTGTACTAGCAGCCATATTTAATATTTTGGCAATTTTATAATAAGATAGCTTATCATTGTCTTGAAGTATATCCAATATTTTTTTGTCAGTATTATCCATCATATTATTCACCTCTATTTACCCAAATATTTATCATTCATAATTATCATAAAAATTAAAAAAAAATTTACTTAACTATTAAAACATCGCATGGAGCGCTTTTTACTACTTTTGTGGAAACTGTACCTAATAAAATCTCTTTCAGTTGAGAGTGATGACCTTTAGAACCTAATACTACAAGATCGAAATTTTCTTGTTCCACACTCGTTCTTATATATACTTCAGGCTCATCGTCCTCAATCAAGCGAGTTTCAACAGATAATCCTTTTTGCTTGAAGATTTCTTGCGTTTCAATTAACAATAATTCTCCCGCTTTTTTGCTTGCTTCTTCCATATCTCGATAGAGTTCAACAGGAAAAGATTCATTAGTGAATGTTCCCCTAGGAATCTTATGATGCTTAATTGAATGAAATATTACAACCTTACTACCCCACTTCTTTTGAATTTCCGCAACTTGTTCAGCAGCATTATTTGCATGAAATGATCCATCTATAGCTAATAAGATTTTTTTATAAATTATTATCACCTTTTACTTTTTTATCTTACAATCAAAACATCACAAACAGCATGTTTTACAACTCTCTGGGCTACCGATCCTAGGAGAAATTGGCTTAACTTAGAATGTATGCCTTTAGAGCCGATAACAACGAGATCAAATCCTTGTTCCTCTACAATTCTTTCAATGTATTCTTCTGGTGTTTCATCTAGAATAAGTCTTTTCTCAACGGCTAATTCTTCATTATTAAATAATTTCTGTCTAGCTAAAAGTAACTTATTACCTGCTTCTTTGTATTCAAAAAGCAATTCCGTTTCGTTAATATTAAATGATCCAACACCAGATGCCATCGGTACGGTCGCAATAAGAGGTCTTGTAGGATGCCCAATTGAATGGAACATTACAACTTTACAGTTTTCACTTTTTTGAAGATCAATTACCTTCTCTATAGCTCTAATTGAATTATTGGATTCATCTATCGCAATCAAAATTTTTTTATAAATCACAACCACCTCATAATTTTTATTTTTTATAAATTATTTTTTATAGGTTTTACGATTAAATAATATACATTATAGTATTTAAATCTACCGAATAATATTCCGATACACAGGTAAAAAGCGTATAATGTATGGATATCCAAATAAAATAAACATATTATTCAATTGAATATATAATAAATTTTCAAAAAATGATAAAGAAATATAGGAGCGTTATATGAGTGTTCTATTTAAAATCTCAAGAAAAATTGAAGGTTTGAAATTTATAAAGACTTTTACGGATTAGAAAAAAATATGAAACTAAAGACTCTTTTAGCCGAATTAATCATTGAGTTAAAGTCTGGCATCAAGCAACGGAAGAATCAATAACAATCTCCAATTTTTATGAAATTCTTCGAAAAAAATAGAGTCCTAAAATATTTGATTTATGCCATTTATGCATAAGTCTCTTAATTCTTCAACTTTGTGAAGCAATCTTCACAAAAAAAAATTCTTCGCATTTTAGTAGCATCATAAACCATATGGCCTGATTTATGCTTAGTTTCGCAACCCCAACACATCTTAGTTAATGCTGTATCCACAAAATAATCATCTTCCGGTTTAAAAGTATCATCTTTTATTATTTCCTTATAACTTCTCAATTTTTATCAGCTCATTTTTTAAACATTTTGGATTATTATTCATAATTCGTATAATAGAAAAATCATTTTTATTTAAGTTTTTCGAATAAAGTTCAATTGCACGATTCTTAATTATAATGATTTGAATTTGCTCTTTTATGGAAGACTAAGGAAATCTGAATTCTCTACTATACTGAATAAATTACTGCATGCTTTATAATAATAATACATTATTCAACTAGAAGTTGTTAACAATACAAAATTGGTTCGAGAAGGTTGTATTCATCTTTCTGATTCGGATACTACTAATTTTCTTGGATAAAATTTATAAAAAGGAATGTTTAAAAGAATGAAATCCCAAATAATATATAAAAAAACTATTGGCCTAAGGAATTGATATGGATAATACTGATAAAAAAATATTAAATATTCTACAGAATAACTTTGGAATCTCCTATAGAGATTTGGGTAAAAAAGTTAAAATGGCTGCGAGCAGCGTTCATAATAGAGTTCAAAAAATGTTAGACGAAGGAATAATAAAAAAAGAAGATACTATTATAAATCCAATGAAAGCAGGCTTTAATACTATTGCTCTCATAGGTCTCTCCATAGATCCTCGAAGAATGGAAGAAGTTGCTGAAAGAATTGCTTCGTACGAGGAAATACAACTTATTGCAACCACAACAGGAGATCATGATATCGTAGCACGAATTATTGCAGAGGATGAAAAATCTCTTTGGAGATTTATTAATGAAAAAATTAAAATTATAGATGGTGTTAAGCCACAGATGGATGTATCAAGTTTTATTGATATTTTCAAAATGTCTCATAAAATAAAATTTAAAGTTTGAACCGTACGAATATCTTTAGACATTGAATCCATCAATTTTTTAACATGTAATAAAATGAAAAAAAAAAAAGAAATTATAAATCAATTTTTACACTAATCGAGGTTATGTCTTCGGGGATACCTTTTGCCGCTTCTAAATATCCCAAAAACAGATTTTCTAACATACCATAACTTCGTTTAAAGGAACCTTTTCATCGTTTACTTTTAAATTAATATCTGACATGAGTTCTAATTGCTTACTAAAAGATTTAAATTTTGAGTTTATTTTTTAGATATTTTCTTGAATTTCTTTAAGAGAAAGGTTTTCTAAAGCTTCAGATATCTCAGGTGTTATACTATGCTCTATTTTACAACAAAGTTCTTCGAGTTCAAATTTATTGTCTACGCCTAGAACATCTTCAAAGAAGTGTTTTAAATTGTTGTATTTATTAATAGTTGTTAATGCGATTCTCTTACCTTCCGCTGTCAGTCTTACTGATTTCCTTGGAAACCAATTTATGTAATTTTTCTCTTTTAGTTTATATAGCATACTTGATACAGAAGATGGTCTTACTTTGAGAAAGTTAGAAATCTCTGAATTTGAAACCCACCCGCCCCTATGTTTCTTGGACGCAGTATAAATCGCTTTAAGATAATCTTCGTAAGTTTCTCTAATTTGCAGCATCACACTCAGCTTTAATTAGTATAGCCTTCTAAATTTTAAAATCTATAAAAAAATGAAAAAAAAATTATTCTTTTTTATCTAAATCTTCAATGCTTTTGGATATGTCTTCTAGCGCGGAACTTATACCTTTAAGCTCGGATTCTAAGTAATCTTTTTCCTGTTTTAGCATTGTTAATTTATCTACTGGTTCTAATGGGACTCTTGAAGTGTAAAATGGGGCAGCAGGTATATATGGAGGTGGATAAATCGGCTCTCTATAAGCCCATCCTCTCCCATATCCTCTTCCTCGTCCGGCACCATATCCCATCCCATATCCTCTTCCTCGTCCATAGCCAAATCCTGGACCAGAAGCATATCCCGGAGCGTCATATCCTGCACAATATCCTAATCCTCGTCCAGTTCTCGCTCCAAGGCCTCTAGGGCCAGTTCTATCTCCACCAGGCATTATTTTATTATCATCTCCTTATATTTAATTTGTTTTTTTTTTTTTTTGAAAAATAGATTATGAATAATTATCCATTTTCTATTACATCCTATGTATTACATATCAAACTAACTATTTAAGTTTTATTGAATAATCATTCATATCATAAATTAAATATTAAACACCATATTTAAGTATTTCGAAACAAAATTACATTTGAATCGTAAATGAATGGATCAAGAAACTATTCTCATTTCTTAAAGCCTAAATGATTTGGTAAGTTTTAACGTGAAAACGCAATAAGCTTTAATATTTTTAATAGTTTTATATTATCAAATTAGATATAACTAAATCTACTTTTTTAATTTCTAACAATTAGTAACCCAAATCCTTCGCAGTGACATCCTCTTACATCTACGATTTTTAGTAAGAATCATTCGTTTGGGTTAGATTAGAAAAATTTTATTTATAAATTTGGCAATTGTTTTAGTGAATTTGAGTATTCAACATCAAAAGTTGTTTTCTGGCGGCGGCGTATTTAGAATCAAAAAAATTACAACGATTGAAAACAATCGTCTCGATCGCGTGCAAGACTTGATAAACATCCAAAACGATGTTGATTTTGTTAACGATAACCCGATTGAAGAAATAATTAAGTAAGAATACCCATGGGGCATCGATAAAGATAGAATTACTTCCTGGTCCTCGTTATCACGCTATTTTTAATTTTTAGAATATTTTCTTGATTAAATTTCTTTTTTGTTTATTAAAACCCAATCCTAATTTAATAGGATTCCTTTTATTAAATGTCATAAAATTTTTATGGTATTGAATATTCATTCAAAATAATTACTTATATAATATTATAATAAATAAGAAAGATGTGATTAAAAAGTTGAAAATAGCAATCTGTACGGAAATGGGGAGCGTTTCGCAACATTTTGGTCGTGCTCCAGAGTTTACATTTGTTTCAATTGAAAATAACGAAGTAGTTGATAAAAAAGTATTACGTAATCCCGGACACGAAGTTGGGAGCATACCAAGCTTCATAAACGATCAAGGTGCGAAATGTATGATTGTTGGTGGAATAGGGCATAGAGCAATTGGTTTCTTTGGTCAATACGGAATCGAAGTTATACAAGGTATCGTTGGACCCATTGAAGATGTTATTGCAAAAGTGTTGGATGGGACATTAGAAGGCGGGGAAAACATTTGTTCTC
>JAHQWP010000003.1 GCA_029856235.1 Promethearchaeia archaeon | reverse complement strand
AAGTAAAATCTGCTGCCATCGTATCTGCTGAAGGACTTCCTATTGCTTCTGCGCTTCCGCAAGGTGTTGATGAAACGAGAATCGCAGCAATGACTGCAGCTTTACTTTCCTTATCCGAAAGAGCTATTATTGAGATGGGAAAGGGAGACTTTGATCAACTTTATATAAAAGGAAGCGAAGGCTATCTTTTAGTCATGCAAGCAGGTCAGAACGCGGTTTTAACAGTATCTACTACGAAAGATGTTAGACTCGGATTAATATTGTTAGATTGCAGAAGAACTTGCGAAAAGATAGCGAAATTGATTTAATTTCTCTAATTACCTCTAAAATCCTCTAAGTTTAATACGTTATTTAGTAAAAACCACAAATTATTAATTTTATGCTTAATTTTTCATGTTACTCACATTCATCTGTTTAATGGGTGCTTAATTATTTTTAAGATTTATAGTCTTTCTACCAAAGTGGAAATCCCCCCCTTTCTCTTCGACCAACCTAAGACGATCAGCGCTAGAATTATTCTTAGCGAAGAGTACGAAGGAATAATTACACGGGATTATGGTTTCATTGTTGCTATTGTTGAAATACTTACTGTAGGTCCAGGGATCATTATTCCCGGAAATGCCAATACATTTCATCAAGTTCAGTTTTCCGTTCTATCTTTCAAACCAAATCTTGGGGAAGTAGTGGAAGGGGATATAGTTGAGTTAGTAGATTTTGGAGCTTTTTGCCGACTAGGACCGTTGGATGGTTTGGTTCATGTCTCCCAAATTTGCGACGATTACATATCATACGAACAAGTCGGTAATCGATTTATTGGCAAAGAAACCGGAAAAATACTTGAAGTCAATAATGAGGTAAGAGCTAAAGTAATCGCAGTTTCATTAGGCACTGGACGAAGCGGTAAGTTAGGTTTAACAATGCGCCAAAAGTATTTAGGAAAATACGATTGGATTGAAGCTGATGTCGAAGAAGAGTACGCTAGTAAAGAGGGGATCCAGTCTAAGGAGACAGATGAAGAAGGAGAAATTGAGGAATAAAAATTAATTAGAAAAATCTTTAGTGAAAATCATCAATGAAAAAACTTGAAAAAGCCTGTAAAAATTGTCACCTAATAACAAAAAGCCAAACAGTTTGTCCAAAATGTAAAACTCATAGTCTTAGTGATGATTATACTGGCGAAGTTATAATAATTGATCCAAGGAATTCAGAAATGGCAAATTATTTAAAAATTCATTTTCCTGGTAAGTATGCTCTAAGAGTGCGCTAATCTAAAGAAAAATTAGGAAGATATAGCATAATTATCATTTCATCATTTCTATAAACTTTTTTACCGCTTTTTGTATTCTTTTTTCGACATTCACCATGACGATACCCTCAGGAATTGTTTTCTTAGAATCAGTTATCGGTGGTTGACCATAAAACACTAAACTTTTTGTTCTTTCACTGAGGGGAATGCTAAGGACTAACGGTAATACAAGTAAATCTTCTTCACCTATAGTTATTTTGAGGAGAGTTACTTTATCAGAACTTACTATATCGTTTAAAAGGTTAAAACTCTCTCTCTGAATTCCTCCTTGAGGGTTTTCAAATTCTATGATCTCCTCGAAAAATTCTTCAGCTTCGATTTTAATTTGATTTCTTTGAGTTTTTTCATCAATAATGCAGAGTTTAATGAACTTTTTTAGAAAGTCTTTTGCAAGAAAATCTTGGGTAACAATATCTCCTACTAAGTAAATTTTCACATCAAATTCTGATTTTAATAAAGCTTTTACTGCCTTCTCAACTTCAAGAATAGTCTTGTTTCTCGTACCCGCATATAATTTCCCCAACGGTTGAGAAAACTTATGTCTCTCAGCCTCGGGAACTTTTAAATTTTCATCCATCCAATCTCAACCCATTGTTGTTTTTTTTTGCTTTATAGTAAAGAATAACCGTTAAAATGAAAAGCGTTACCCATAAAAATAAACTTACAATATACAAAGTAAAGTAGATACCTACTACTATATTCTCTAGTACTAGAAAGATAATAAATGTAAAGATAAGTAACAGAATTTCAATAACCATC
Organism: Promethearchaeia archaeon; assembly: GCA_029856235.1. Lineage (GTDB taxonomy): Archaea > Asgardarchaeota > Lokiarchaeia > Sigyniarchaeales > SOKP01 > SOKP01. The sequence goes on along the minus strand of JAHQWP010000003.1, from coordinate 9,936 downwards.
ATGATTCTTGCTTTCATAAGATAATTTTTGAAATCAGTCATTTTTTATGTTAAAAAACCAAAATTTTATTTTTTACTGTTCTTTAATCTTTTATAACTCAGAATTATCTTTAAATTAACTGATTAACTGAGAAAAATCGTTGTAAGAAGGTTCGAAATGTCGTTTACTATTGAAATATTAGAAGAAAAGAAAAATTCGTTAATAGCTCGAAACGAAATAAAATTTAGGATCGAGCATTTTAACGAAAGCACGCCGAATAGGTTAGAAATAAAGAAGAAAATTGCAGCACTGAAGAATTCTAACGAAAAATTTACTATCGTTCGAAAAATTCAAACTCATTTTGGGGGAGCCTACGATGTAGGTTTAGCAAATATTTACGAGGATGCTAAAGAACTTCAATTCTACGAACCTTTCCACATTCAAGTAAGGAACTTACCAAAAGATACGCGATCAGAAATATACAAACTAAAAAAAAGAAAAGAACCTTACTCGCACTTATTTGAATACGAAAAATAAAGCACAATAATTAATAATAAAAATGAAAACTTATGACAAACGCATCCAAATATTATAAGCTTGAAGATGGAAAATTAGAAAGGACTCATAGAGCATGTCCAAAGTGCGGACCCTCGTTTTTTCTCGCAGATCATTATGACAGATCATCTTGCGGAAAATGCGGTTACACTGTATTTAAGAGAAAAACCAAGAAGGGAGCCGCTACTGTTGCCCGAAGTAGAAGAGCACCCAGAAAGCGCACGAAGTCGACGTAGAATTAATAAAACATATCTCACTTTTTCACTGTTTCCTTTTAACTCAATATATTATTAATGCTATATGCATTTTAGGTGAAATCTATGAGTATAAAAAACAAACTTGCTCTTGGTATAGAATCCACGGCACATACATGGAGTGTAGGAATTATAGATTTTAGTGGTAATGTTATTAGCCTTGCAAACGATATGTTTATTCCCAAAAAGGGAGGGCTCCATCCCGTATTAGTGAGAGAACAACACCTAAACAATTTTATGGGAGTAATAAATAAGGCTTTATCAGAAGCTTCAATTTCAATTAGAGATATTGATTTAATCGCATTCAGTAAAAGTCCTGGTTTAGGGCCAATATTAAAAATTGGTGCTCAAGTTTCGAGATTGTTGAGTCAATTATTAAAAATACCCATAGTCGCTGTTAATCACTGTATTGCTCACATAGAAATAGGGAGACTAATGTGCGAAATTGAAGACCCACTCACCTTATATGTGTCTGGGGGAAATACGATAATTAGTGCGTATGAATCTGGCCGATATCAAATTTTCGGAGAAACTTTGGATATCCCTATTGGTAATTTAATTGATTCATTTGCGAGAGACATTGGAATGCCTCATCCCGGTGGACCAAAAGTCGAAAAATTGGCCAAAGACTCGTCGAAATATTTATCCTTACCATATGTTGTGAAGGGCATGGACTTATCATTTTCAGGGCTCTATACTGCTGCCAAAAGATTATTAGAATCTAAAGATTATAACAAAAAATATGATTTGAGTGATGTGGCTAATTCACTTCAAGAAACTGCATTTGCTATGCTCACTGAAGTTACAGAGAGAGCCTTAGCTCACACGGGAAAAAAGGAAGTCTTATTAACCGGGGGAGTAGCTGCTAATAAAAGATTACAAGAAATGATCAAATACATTAGTAATGAACATGGTGCTAGATATGAGGTCGTTCCATTAAAATACTCTGGTGATAATGGCGCAATGATTGGATGGACAGGAGTTTTAAGATATAAAGCTACTGGTGGAAATATTATTTCAGATACCCAAATTAATCCCAAAGAAAGAATGGATCAAATTAGTATTCCTTGGAGAAAAGGTGGTGCTTAAAATAACGTCCAACGATATAGTTATGGAAAAAGTTATTCATAAAGGCGCTGAAGCAAGTCTTATTTACGGTCATTGGTTTGGAAAGGAAGTTATATTTAAACATCGCATCCCCAAAGGATATCGCATAGAACAAATTGATAAAAAGCTAAGGGATAATAGAACTCGAAACGAGGCTAAAGCATTGATAAGAGTTAAAAAATATGGTGTAAAGGTCCCTCAAGTTTACGAAATTGACACTAAATCTTCAATCATTGTGATGAAGTATATTGAAGGTGAGAAATTAAAGGAAGCTTTAAATTCCATATCAACCGATAAAAAGGTGCAATATTTAAAGGAATTAGGCAAAAACATTGCACTCTTACATAAAAATGGACATGTTCACGGGGATATCACTACAAGTAACGTAATTATAGCAGATTCTCAAGATATTTTCATTATTGATTTTGGTCTTCACGATTATTCTGATTATATCGAAGATAAAAGCACTGATTTACACTTGTTTAAAAGAGTATTAATATCATCCCATGGTAATGATTTTATTATATGCTTTGAAGCATTTCTGGAAGGATATCGTGAAGGGTATGGAACGGATAAGATACATGAGTGTGAAGAAATTGTAAAAAATATTTCAATTATCGAAACAAGAGGGCGCTACATTAAAAAGGAAGATAGAATTTAATTGAATTTAAAGTAAAATTTTTTCAATTAACTTTAAATTTTTGACATTAATTGTTCATTTCATTGATAAAAACATCAAAATTATTTACATCTGACTTAGAACTCTTAAAATGCTGCTAAAATCAGAGAGATAATTTTATATACAAGTTTAACTTATATTTTATTATCAAAAAGTTGGAATTAGTTAAGGGCTAACAATAATAGATCGGTTGTACTATTACTTGATCCACCTTTCTGAACCTATAATTAAAAATTAATAATTTTAGTGAGATTAAAATTGCCGAATCCTAGAAAAGAGAAGAAACCAGCAATGCAAAATATTACTATTAACATTCCTGATATATATGATGTTAACATTCAAAAACTCATCAAAATGAAAGTTGTTCCTAGTCGCTCAGAGGCAATTAGAACTGCTTTAAGGGAATTTTTTCACACTGAATTTGAACACTTACAATTATTAGGATTTTTTGACGAGTAGAACCATAAAAAAAATTAAAATTATTATCTTCGTTTTCGTATTTTTCTTGCTTCTCTTTCTACTTCTCTTAAGATAACAATATCACTAACTTGTATGGGACCCTTAACATTTCTGGTTAAAATTCGGTTTCTATCTGGTCCTTCAAGAATTCTTACTTTTATTTGACTTATCTCTCCAGTTAAACCAGTTCTACCAACAATCTGAATGACCTCAGCAGGAATCGAATAATCCTGTACGTTTTTTGCTTTTGATTTATCTATTTTTGCTAAGATTTTTCACCGAATTATTTTTTTACTGCTTCTAACTTCTTTATAATATCTTCTAATTCTCGCTCATTTCCAGTACCAACGTTTTCAATTGCGATTGCAGAAGAAGAAACATTAATGCGGGCTGAATTCCCTAATTCCTTTTTCGTTGATACATAACAAAATGGAATACCTTTTTCTTCGCAAAGTAATGGAATGTGAAATAGAATCTCTGGTGGGGTTACATCCTCTGCCATAATAACCAATTTTGCTAAACTTCTCTCAATTGATTTAGTAACCTCGTTCATCCCTTTTCTAATTTTTGAATCACGAGTACCAGCTATTTTGTTTAAGGCCTCCTTAATGCCAGTTTTTAACGCGTCAGGAACTTTAAATTTTACATAACTCATTTTTTCTCTCTCCAATATATTTGTTTTAATATATTATCATAAATCATCGATTTTTAATGTGCTAATTAATTGTTGATGTAAAATAAAATTTTTGATTTGAAGCTAAGCTATAATAGTAAAATTTTTTTAAAAAACAAAAAGAATATTCGCATTTTAAAGGGAAATCTTTAATAACTTTAAGATTTATTTTGAAATATTAAAAATCTACTTTAAGTATTATGATATCCTCAAAAAATCAAACAGTTTTCTTGTCAGGAACAAGTGAGGTTATGGATATTACAAATAACCTGTTCTCAGAGTTACAAAAATTAGATTTCAAACCGACTTGGTATAAAAAACGATTTGAAACGAATAACTTGGACGCTATTGAGGAATGTCTTAAAAATGTGGAGAAATCCGATAGATATATTCTGATAATTGGAAGAACATATGGTTCAATTTATCCTAAAACGGGTAATTCAATAACAGAGGAAGAATTTAAGACAGCGTTGATTTTAAATAAACCAGTTTTAGTTTTTATTAAATCTGAGGTATATCATCAATTTAAAATTTTTGAAAGTTTAAAACGCAAATCTGAGAGATTTGAAATCAGTTCAAATGATTTAAAATCATTTGGGTTTGATGCTGATATAGGAGTTTATGAATTTATTTTAAGAGTTGTTAATAAACGCTATCATGGTATCCGCAAAATTCCATGGATGTCGGAATTTAATGATATCGAAGATATTATATCTGTCGTTAAAGACAAATGGATAAGTAAAGAATTTTCTTATCAAATCTCAAAAATTAGCATTTTGGGAATTCAAAACGCAGGAAAGACCGCTATTATCTATAGTATCTTTAAAAATTTTCTGAATTACGAAGGCATTGTTAGAAATTTACGTCCAACAAAAGGAGTTGAAAGACAGCATTTAAAAGTTTTAGATCATGATATAAATCATTTTGATTTTGGAGGACAACGACGTTATAGGGATATGTATCTTCGCAAGCCAGAAAACTTTTTCCTTCTTACAGATATTATATTTTATGTGATAGATCTTCAAGAAACTTTGTGGTATGTAGAATCCCTTGATTATTTTAAAGAAATAATAAAAAAATTAAAAGATGTACTCATAAAAAACTTATGGGATGTACCACCAATAATTGTAATGCTTCATAAATACGACCCTGATTTACCAAAAGAAAAGAAAGAAAAAATAGATGAACAGGTGGTGTTATTAAAGTATTCATTTCGAGAACATGCTGAAGGATTTGATCTCTTCTTTTTTAAGACGAGTATTTATGATGTCTCTACAATTATAGAATGCTATTCAAGTGCTTTGTCTCTATTATTCGACAAGACAAAACTCATTCCATGCATTTTTAGTGAGATAAGTAAAAATCAAGATATTTTGATAATGGCATTATTTGATTCAAGTGGAATCATTATTGGTGAGTATTATCTACCCAGCGTTCATTTATCAGATAAGAATAAGATCTACGAGTTTTATTTGAAAGTCGAACGAAGGATTAAAAACGAAGATAGGGCTAAATTCCGTTTTTCAGACGCTTTTAAAAATGGTACACCTTTTTCAGGTGTTATTGAGATTATTAGAATTGGCCAATTGCATTTTTATTTATTAATAATCACCGAAGGTGAGTTCCCTCAAGTTGAGCAAAAATTAAAAAATAAAATTGAAAATGCAAGACCTAAAATTGAAGAAATTATATCAAAAATAATTCCTTTTGAACTTGAAAACTAATCCCTAAAAAATTTTAATTCTCAAAATGGAGTAACGATCAAACAAAAATTGGAAAACTGACTTTGAAAATAAATTTAAGATTATTAAAGAGAAATTTTTAAGAGGGGAGTAAATTTCTTAAGCTGATTCTTAATTCAAAGACTAGGAGATTTAATTAATTCATTATTTACTGAAGTCGCGAGAATTTGAGAAGATCATCTAGCAGCGGAACATGAGAAACCACCATTCTTTTGCAGCAAAAGCGTTCAATACCTAATTGCTTAAAAGCAACATCAGCATCCTCGCCCTTTTCGATGAGTTCCAAGTAGGGTTTATAGATATGGGCGATTAATTTCCCGCATGAAAAACACCTGATCGGTATAATCATTATAGATAAGGAAAAGAAGTATTCTAAAAAAATTTTACTATTATTATAAAAAGGAATATTTTAATTCATTAATTTAGAAAGGTGCACCTTACTCTTTCTTAGCTAATTTAGTTCCATATTCTTTACATTTGACCAAATCTTCCTCTACAATTGGACCTTTAATTCTGCCAACTTTTATTGATAATCCCGGGAGTGCGATGGTTGAATTCGGAAAAACCTCAGTTATATGCTTTTCCATGGCTTTAACAGCTTTCTCAAAATCCTTTCCCATGTAGGTGTCAAAAACAGCAAATGAATTGAATTTTAAGGTTGTTGTAGGTAGGTTATTTATAAATTTCTTAATACTTTTTGTATGGTGTCCCCCATGGTTAGGAGATCCAATTATTATTAAATCGTAAGTCTTATCTTCGTTAATGTCGAAACCTTTTACATTAGAAACAACTGTTTCGTTGTCTTCAACGGAGTTAATTCCATCTGCAATTAATTCAGCAACTTTTTGAGTGTTTCCATATGTTGTACTAAAAACAATTAAAACTTTCATTATAATACTTACTTCTTTCAAAATTGAATTAATAATATGTCTAGAAATATAGTAAGTAATTATTTTTTCGTTTATAACAATTACTCTTTCCCGTAAAGCGTTGTCCACCTAACTTTACGTGGGTTACGTTTCTGAACTATTAGAGCGGTTCTACATTTATGCGTACAGAAATTATAGATTGTTCCGTCTTTTTTAATATACATGTGTCCTTTGCCGATGGGAATGTCGTATCCACAAAAGGAACATCGCTTTACTTTAACCATGGAATTTTCATCTCACTTTACTAATAAGCTCAATCCTATTACTCTGTCGCTTTAAAAAGTTCGGTTTCTCCATATTTTAGTATTTTGAGGTTGATAAGCGTCATATCGAACGTAATTTCGTTGCCCCGAACTGTTTTTCTTCTTTTTTCACCCTTTCGTATTGGTTTGTAACCGATAGCTCTTTTTGATGCTAATATTTTCTTTTTTACGGGACCATGAACATCTTTTCTCATAGGAAAACCGCTGGCATCTGAACCGCCTGTAATTTCAAATTCATAGTTAGGAAAACCAATAAGGCCCCCTTTTATTGTATCCCCGATCTTCATAGCTTCAAAGCGAAACTTCTTCTCGTCTATCTCAATTAATTTAGATAATCCTTTTCCAGGTCCTGAGGTTCCACCAGAAATATTTAGCTTATATACTCTCTTATCTGAGCTCATTTTTATCAAACTTACAAAAAGGAAATTACTATGAATAATATCCTAAAATTTAAAAATTTTATTGATTTTGTGTGTTATAGAAATTTTCTGAGAATATTATTAAAAAAAATACAATTTATTTTAAAGATCACATCCTATTAAAAATATAGATATAACTTGGGATTTAACTAAATGATACAGATTTTTGAAGTTTTAGAAGTGAGAGAAGATCCTTATTTTCTAACTGTGGAAGTCGAGGAAGGAGAACTAGTTGCGGATGTAATTAATAATATGAATAGTCGTAAAGTCTATCTGCTCGTAGATCACGACACTAAGAGAATTTGGACTTATAATGGTCAGTATAGCTCTTTTAAACTTCAAATTTTCGGAGGAATCCTAGCTGGAATGCTGCGTAAACAGATAGGAATATTTTATAGAATTTTTCCGTTAAATAAATATTCTATGGACGATCCTGAATTTCAAAAAGTCATGGTTAAAACTATAGGACCAGGAAGAGCAAAAACAATCGATAAAAAAGATTTTTCTAAAACAGCAGCTCAAAGAGCATTAGGAAATATAAGTATTCATAATCCCAGACTAAGCAAAGCTTTGGAAAATATAAATTCTTATTCTACACCTGACGATTTCAATAGAATATTTCTTATTATTGCAGGTACCATATATTCTGACGAAGAACCTCCGAAATCGTTTCTATCTGAAGAAGAAGATTCTGACAGCATAGTAAAAATGGGAAGATTGAACAATGGATTCACATTCTTCGATGACAGGAATTATTCTACTAGAGTGATAGTAAAAAGTAGATCCGTCCAAGGGATTGAATTATTTGTGCATGAGAGCGATAAAATGCCTGTTGTTCAAATTAAATCACCTATTATTCATGAAGAAAAAATTAGCAATGAAGGAGATATGGGAAAACTCATCTCTGCTTTTCAAATACCTGATTCACTTCCAGATATTGAATCAACCGAGAACGATAAACAAAATTGAGCTCTTGAAATGATTCTGTTAATTAATCCTAAAACAACTAAATCGACTGAGCTTCAAACAGAATTCTTTAGAGAACCAAACCTTGGAATTTTATATTTAGCAGCCATAATGGATCAAAATAACATACCTGTAGAAATTTTAGATTTAGAACAGTATTATGGATTGGAGAGCGATGATATCAACCAGATTATTATAAAAAAAATTAAACTTCATGATATCGTTGGAATTACTTCGCTTACTAATACGTTTCATTTAGCAATTCGCATTGCGAAGTTGGTGAAAAGTTATAGTAGAAAAAAAATTGTTGTTATGGGAGGCCCTCATGTATCCTTTAACTACGAAGAGATTTTAATTAAAGAAGATGCTATAGATTTTATATGCATCAAAGAATCCGAAAATTCCTTTCCTGAATTAGTTGATCTTCTTATAAGAGTTGTAAATAAAAATGGAATTCATCACGATTACGAGGGAGAATTGAACACGATTAAAGGATTAGCATATAAAAATTTAAAAGGAGAGATTGTACTTACAGGTTTTCCCAAAACCGTTAAGATAGACAATTTACCATTGCCTGCAAGATACCTTTTACCTCAGGAAAACTTTTATTATAGAGTAGCGAGCGTTATTATTAATAGAGGGTGTCCTAATCAATGTTCTTTTTGCTCCAGACAAAAAATGGCTCCAGTAGTAAGGATAAGAAGTCTCGATTCAATTTTATCTGAAATACGAGATATTGCAACATATCAAACGTACAACTATATAAACTTTTACGACAATATTAACATTAACAGAAAATTCTTCCATGGTTTTTGCAGATTATTTATTGATAATGAGATTGAAATTCCATGGGGTTGTGAATTACGAGTTGATTCAATAACCTCTGAAGATGCAAGTTTGTTAAAAAAAGCGGGTTGCCGGTTAGTTGCAACTGGGATAGAATCTGCAAGTTTAGAAGTACTAAAAAAAAATTTGAAATACCAAGATCCTAAACAAGTAGCGATTGGGATACGACATTTAAAAAAAGAAAATATTCCAATTCAAGCTTATTTTATATTAGGGCTGCCAGGTGAAACTGAACTTAGTTTTCAAAAGACTATCGCGTTCATTAAGAGTTTGCCTTTTAATAACGACGATAAGATTAACTATTTTGCGGCTACGCCTTATCCTGGTTCTCGCTTATGGGAAGAGAGGGATTATTTTAAACTGAAGATTGTAGAACGTGATTATACTAAATATGATTGTCAACACATTATTTTTGAAACTCACGATTTAGGCTTAAAGAAACTAGAAAATTTACTTCGTGTCGCTAAAGATACAGAAAAATTATTTATTCAACCTTAAAATATTGATCTATGTGGTATACAATATGGAAATGTTCGTGTAAAATGAGTAAAAGCGGTTTTTTCTTGACCCTTTGCGAGTAATGTCTTGATTTCTTCCAAATTATCTTTTTGTATTTTATAGATATCCGGGTTTATGCCTTTTGTTTCTAAGACAGTAATTAAAGTGCTAAGGTACTCTGATAACACAGTTCCATCATTTTCCTTAAATTTTCTAAAATCTTCTCGACAGGTAGTTAAAACTGTTGTTATATCGGGTTGTCTAGGATATCTTCCTTCAGATAATGCGTTTGACATTTTTTACTTTCACACCTCTACTGAAAATTATAAATCTGTATTCTTTAAAGAACATATCAATTTTGATATTTATAATTATCTACCATGCATTTTTTTCTAAATAGGGGAAGGATAATTTTAATAACGGAGAATTTATTATTTTCCATGTAGTAAAGAATTATTTTATAATATCTAAAACACATAAAAAAATAAATAAAAATTAGGTCCTATCTTAATTATGGCTAAAAGTGACTATTTTATAGGGGAAGCCCTTTTAGGTGCTGAAGAAAAC
>JAHQWP010000002.1 GCA_029856235.1 Promethearchaeia archaeon | reverse complement strand
ACAGGATTGTAATGGACCCAACTTGCGCAACTTTAGGCTACGGCCTAGAATATAGTTTTAGTATTTATCAAAGGATGCGAATCGCAGGTTTGCTGGGAGAGACTGATTTAGCTTATCCAATTAGTGGTGGAACTACTAATGCATGGGGAGCCCGTGAGGCTTGGATGAGTGAAAAGCAAGCGCCTCAATGGGGTTTAAGACAATACAGAGGACCGGTATGGGAAATCATTAATGCATTATCTTTAAGCTTAGTGGGCTTAGATTTGGCCATGATGTTCCATCCCGTAGCCGCTAAACACGTAAAAGAGATAACTGCTCAATTCTTCGCCGAAATTCCGAAAGTAATGGAAGACAAAGGCTATTACGATTGGGTTTCAGCAAGAATTAAACATTAATTTTATTTTTATTTTTAATTCAACCCAACTCAAATCAAATTTTTCATTCTTCTAATCCTATATTCAACTAGAATTTTTCCCATTATTTCATCAACCTTCTCAAAATTAGTAAAGCTCTGTTCCAAAGATCGAAACTCCTTCGAATGATTAAAGTGCTTAATATGTAATAGCTCATGAAAAAGTACCAGCTTAATAACTTCTTTAGGAGTATTTTTAAAGGTGCTTGAAATAGTAATTTCATTTTTCAATTGACCTTTAGCACTTTTAAGATAGTATCCTCCCTTTCGGTATGTAGGTCTTTTACTCCACTTAATTTTGACAGATTCAAGCAATCTTGTTTGTTCGGAATTAAAAGTTTTAAATACCTGTTGATATTCTTTCTTTAATTCATCAGCTAAATCACTGAGTTCTTCTTCAGTTAATAGTACCGAATTATCGAATATGAGAGGAGGACGAGAAAAGGTTATATCTTTGAACAGCAATGAGTATGGGACACGATATACTCGGGAATTTAATTTATCAAAAACGGTGACAGTCTTTTTATTTATTCTAACGACAGTCCCATTAACCCCCTTACCTCGGATTGGAAAGAAAACTCTCTCTCCAATGGTTAGATCGTTTTTTTCTATCAAAGCAGAATCAAGAATGATGGCTTACCAAACTTTTTTTGGTTTTCCCTTTTTTATCTCCCAATAGATGACGATTTAATAAAACTTACAATAAAAATTAGGAAACCTATTTTTTTTTTATTCTAATGAAATAATCTTCCCCTTCGATTTTAAACTCGATAATTGAATCTCCATGTTTTTCTATGTATCGCTTGATATTTTCGCCCGATTCACCGAAATCACCAGTAACCTCTAAAAATTCACCAGGTTCCATTTCATTCAACTTCTTTTTAGTCTTGGCGACGGGTAATGGGCAAACCAAACCATCGAGTTTCAAATTATATGTTTTACTCACGATATATCATCTCTATTTGATTTAACTAAATAAGATATTATCAGCTTGGACGCACATATCAACAAATCCATTCATCGTGGCAATTTCAATTCCTTCAATCAATTCTTCTGCAGACACGCCTCTAGCTTTTATGCACACTCCACACGCTTTGACAATTCCGCCTTCTTCAATCACATCTTTAAGCCATTTACCGACGTTATCGTATGATGAAGGATTTTGATTTTTTTTACCTACGAATACGCCATCTTCAACTAAAAAGATATTAATTTTATGTCCCTCTAATAAGGAAGTATAGGCGAATCGCAACATCGTATAGGGCCTTTCAGAAGTATAAGCAGCGTCTCCAATTACAACCGTAAAAACTTTTATCTTATCTGTCATGGTTACTTATTGTAGTTTTAATTTTAAGTGATCAGTTGAAGCTTTCAAATTAATAATCAATTATTAATTTTTTCGTATTAATTTATTAATTTTCTCGATAAATTATTTATTATCGGTAAAGTAATAATTAATTAGAAACAATTGATTTTTTAGAGAGTATAAAATGTATATTGAATATCTAAGAAATTTCGTTAAATTAGTGAATTACAAAAGCTTTTCTGAGTTAGCACGCGATCTACCTATTTCTCAAAGTACGTTATCGCATCAAATATCTCAATTAGAGAAAGATTTTGGTGTTGTTTTGATAAATAGGAGCACAAAGAAGTTTGAAATAACCGAAGCTGGAATAATTTTCTTAGATCACGCTCAAAAAATTGTAGATTTATTCGATGCGTGTGTTAAAGCGTTATCAAAGTTTAGCGATATTAATTATGAAGATATTGTCATCTCAGCATCGACGACTCCTGGTTCTTATATTCTTCCTGGGGAAATTGCTGAATACCGAGACAAAAATCCTAACATTAAATTTAAGATTAAGATCAATAATTCGCGAGAGTCAATAGAAAATATCGTTAAAAACTTAGCAGATTTTGCTGGTATAGGTAGTTTCCTAAATTATAGGAAGGAAGAATTCGATTACATTAAAATTGGAGAAGACCAACTAAAATTTATCTGTTCTCCTATCCATAAATTACTAAAAGATGCTGATAATTTAGTGAATTTCACAGAGCTAGTTAAATTTCCTTTTGTTTGGAGAGAAAAGGGTTCAGGGATGAGAAGTGCTTTTAAGGAGCAATTTCCAGATTATAAAAAGTTAAAAATCAAACTCGAGATGGACGACAACGACTCAATTATCTCGGCAGTAAGCGATTCAAACTACATAAGCATAATGAGTGAAATCATAGCTAATAAAGCTGAGAAAGCAGGTTTAGTTAGAACTTTAGAGATAAATGATCACCCAATAGTAGTTAGGAGAGATTTGCATTTCATTAAACCTAAAGGAAAGGAATTAAGTAAATTAAAAGAAGATTTCTGGGAATACATAAAAAAAAAAGCAAAGAACCGAGTTTAACCTCTTAATAATTTAAAATCCTACAACTAACGTTTATTTAAATAACTGAGTTCCTTTTAGTTCTAAAGAAAATAAAAAAGAAAATTAGATTATAGAATTTTAAAATCTTATTTTTGAATTACTCCTGTTTGATCAAAATTGAGGAATGCGCTTATTTTTTGCTTTAATGGATAAAGTCCCTCTTTAAATAATGTATAAAGAAAGATTACTATGAATAGGATGGATCCCAATCCTGGAGCAAAATTTCCTAAAACATCAATTGCTGTTCCTTGAGGATCGAACGAGAAAATTGTGAAAATTAATGATCCTATCGCAACAAGAATGGATGCTAAGGATATAATAGCTGCTGTTCTTTTACTAACATTTAGGTGAAAAGGGCCAAGATCTAGATGGAAATGTTTGGGTTGGACGTTGATGGATAAAATCGAATGATTTATAACATTGTCTTCGAAATCAATATAGACATGTAAGTATCTTCTTTCTCCTTCCTTCTTTTCTTTTTTGCTGAGTTTTTTATTTTTTACTGGGAGCACCGAAAAAATCATAACTGGGGGATTTACCGCATCTTTACTGACTTCTACCTTCCCGAATAGGGGGTGGACTTCAAATCCATCTCCCTCTACTCTCAAATTTAGGATTGGGGGCTCTTTTTTTGTAGTTTTTATTACAAAAGAGGTTTCAAATACTGTCTTACCCTCCTCATCCACAATTTTCAATTCTTTGTGAGAAAGGTAGATGTAAAATAAGTAACTAGTTTGTTCCATCATAACTGAATAGTATTGCAGACCCATATTTATTTCATAAACTCTAGGTTTCGGTTCTTCGATTATAGGTTCCGCTCTAACCGGCTCTCCTAATACACTTTCTTTTTCAACTGTAGTTAATTCTTCAATTGAAGAGCTTGCGGGGGCTCCAGCTCCAGGCGGAGGTGGAGGTGCGGCTGGCGCTCTTGATAGCTTAGGTGGCGCCATTTCAGTTTCTTCCTCAGCTTCTTCCAAAAGTTCGAACTCATCACGTTTATCTTCTCTTAACATTTCTGCTTTTTCATCAGCAAAGATTCCATCATCAGAATCTTCCATGTCGTAGAACTTCTCCTTCTTCTTAGTTTTTGCTACTGATTTTGGAGCGGGCATGGAACGCCTTGGTTTCAGACGTTTGAATTCTTCTTGTTTACCCTTCTTCTTTGGTGCTTCTATCTCCTTTGCCGTTTTTTCTAGTTTACCTGGCTTCGATTTTATTATCTCATCTTTTACTTCTTTTTTCTCTTCTTTCAACTCTTTTTGCTTCTTTGAAATTAATTTAAGTTGTTTTAATTTCATTTTTTCAGAAATTGGTTGAAGAGTAACAAAATCAACAATGGCTACATTTTGTCTAGCCAGTTGCGTCTCTCCAAGCGATTTATAGATATCATCTAATATTGTTGCAATGCGCACAGATTTCTTGTAGTTACCAATGAAAACAAAGCTGGGGAGGTAAACAGATAAAACTTCTGATTTTTTATCATAAAAGATTTTATTAGTTTCAATTTCAAGTTTATCAAGTGTTTGTAAAGTTTCCATAATATCATCTCCGTAAAAATTAATACAAAACTATTGACCTTTTAGGTCTTTTAGATATGCTTTAAATTCTAAGATATACTTTTTAATATCTTTTAATTTTTCTATTTTTATATCTTTACCTATCACTTTTTCAATCGCATCGTTCATTAATTGAAAGTCTTTATACGCCCTAAAACTATCATAGGGAGTCGTTTCAAAATTAGGTAGCCATGGTTTTAACTTCGGTAAAGATTCGATTCCTCTCAAATCCCATTGAACCTCATTTTTAAAGATTTTAGTTAATGGTTTTACATTCATATCATCCCATTTTAGGATTATCCACGGTGCGTAGCTATGTAATTTATCGTAATCTAATTCTAAATCATTTCGCCACTCATATTGGTGGTCCCAATTAGCAACGGCGATAAAGTTCTCGTTGTTGATGTAATCTCCTGGGAAGAATCTCCATGAATTTCTGTTGATCTTAACGCTTTTGAATGGAGTTCCTTCCCCATATTGAAAATAATAACCGATTACTGAATAACTCTCTTTTTCAGTTAAGTTAAAACGCAGATAAATTTCAATTTGGGTGATATCAATGCTACTATTAAAAACTTCTTCTTGAAGCAATTTGTACAAGACATTCTTTGCTTTATTTGGATGACATTTTCCAGAAAACACCGGATAAAACGATAAGCAATAAAAAACATTATCTCCTTGAGTATTCCCCTTATATACTTCTACCCAATTTTCTAAAGGTTTGATTGGTATGTGAGAACGAACGTAATAATAAATTAAAACAGAATCTATAAGTGCTACAATAACGATGATTGCAACAAATAAAATAATAAAATATTCAACAAATCCAAAAATTATCGATAATGCAATAAAAATAAATAAACCTCCAGTAAGAAAGAAAAACGTTATTAACGAGTTTAAGGCTTCGTGCTCCTTATCCTTCTTCGAGAATAATATAATCGGAGCGTTATCCACTATTACCTTCTTACTAAATTCATCTATGAAAGTTTGAAAATCTACTTTATTCCACTCAGAATTAGACATTTTTCAACTAATGATATTTCATTTATTTAGAAGTAAATTAATCTCAATATGGGGTAATTATTTTTATATTTTAGTAGGTGAGGAATCAACTGGTATACTTTTAGACCTCAAATATCAGTAATAAAAGAAAATTTTGTATGATTTAAGTCCTTCTCTTTTTGATCGATTCTTTAGTTTTTTCTACAGCAATTTGTGAAGTTTTTTTTAGATTTTCCCCCGTTTTTTGTCCAATCCTACCGATTTGAACCATTAACCATTCAGGTGATCCTATTCCTTTTCCATATTCGATCCATATATACATCAAAAATCCTAATAAACCGATATTCGCAATATATATGACCGGGAATAGAAAAATATTCAATTGCTTAATATATAAGGGCATAAAGATAAAATGCACCAGAAACAAACTTAAGGAAATTTTCCCATAATACTTAAACATTCTTACAATATTGTTCGATTTACCTTTTAAATCAATGAAATAGAACGCAATAGCAATAATTGTAAGTGCCGCACCTAAATTGTACAACATGTTGGAGGCAGTTCCTCTGATTAAAAAATCAGGCATACCTGGCAAGTAAAAAAAACTCTGACTGTTAGCTATTCTCAATAGATCTAAGTGGCCATATTCATATTTATTCATCGTCAAAAATGTTTGTAGTGAATAACCCAGAATAACTCCAGCTATAATGAGGAAAATACCCCAAGTAAAGAAGATTCGAAATAATCCTCTATAAGTATTTTCTGATTTTTCATTCATCGCCTCGTAAAGATATTCTCCAAAAATAGTTGAAATAAAGCAGATCGAAAGCCAAGGTAAAAGCGTGACTGATGGATTGGCAGAAGTTATAATAAAGTGAAAAAATCCTACTATTAAATTTGTATCTTGTTCATTATATAGAAAAGCTCTAATAGTTGGAGTTAAAAAAATGATAAAAATTCCAATAAGGGCACGGGGCATTTTAGTTAGTTTTAATGCGTAATACGAAAAAATTTGTGAAAATCCCATAAAAAATAAGATATTCCAGCCCCATAGATTTAAGGGAAAGGCATAATTGGTTTCAGTCAGGTTTATCAACACACCAATAGCCATAATTATTAGTCCTCTTGAAAAAACGCGATTTCTGATGAGTTTTTCTGGCATTTTCCCTTTTTTTCTTTTCACGGTAAAAACTACACTTAAAGCAGAGAGAAAAACAAATAACGATGGACCTAGAATATCTAGAAACATAAACGCTAATCCGTACACGAAATACCAATCTTCGTTCAGCCAAACTGCAGCATAATGCGCCAAGATTATGAAGATTATTGCAAAGCCCTTTACAAAATCAATGCTCTCAATTCTTCCTGATGAAGAATAATCTCTTATTTCTTCTATGGGAATGTCTTGTCTTAGGTAGTTAATTAAAGTAGGAGAATCAAAATCTTCTTCTTTTCTTGCATTCGCTTCCATAATTTAAATTGTAAGTCATCTTCGTTAAAAAATGTGACATTATTGGAGAGGCTTAAAAATTATAAAATCATTTATCTTTTGAATTTTTAATTCAAATAATTCATTAAATCTTTTGAATTAGTCTATGGTGGATTTTGAAGATTTTCTTAAATTTATCAAGTCTCAAGATTTTTATGTTGACCAAATATTTCATATTGAACATATCCCCGAATTGAAGGCTCGTTTTGAGGCTTTGGATAAACCGTTAAGGAAAAGATTAGAACGATGGCTAAATAATAAAGGAATAAAACTTTGGCGACACCAAGCAGAAGCTATAAATTCAATCAGGCAAGGCAATAACACCGTTATCGTTACATCCACTGCATCAGGAAAATCTCTATGCTATAACTTACCAGTATTAGATTACCTATTGAATAACGAAAAAACTACGGCACTATACCTTTTTCCAACTAAAGCGTTAGCTCGGGACCAATATTCTCAGTTAAAAGATATTCTAAGCGATACAAATGTAAAAGAAAACCGCATTGGCATCTATGATGGGGATACTACTCCGGACGAAAAAAGACGAATATTAACAAACGCTAATATAATTATCACCAACCCATATGGTTTACACTTCTATTTACCGTGGTTCAAGCAGAAATGGAAAAGGGTTTGTACCAATCTGAAATATATAGTACTCGACGAGATCCACATATATAGAGGCATTTTTGGATCAAATTTTGCGTTACTATTAAGACGATTAAAGCGAATACTTGAAATCTTTGACGTAAAACCAATTTGGATCTTATCTAGTGCTACAATTTCCAACGCAAAAG
This sequence comes from Promethearchaeia archaeon, assembly GCA_029856235.1. GTDB lineage: Archaea > Asgardarchaeota > Lokiarchaeia > Sigyniarchaeales > SOKP01 > SOKP01. The sequence goes on along the minus strand of JAHQWP010000002.1, from coordinate 4,420 downwards.
AGTTTTGCGAAAAGTTAATTGGAGAAGACTTTGTAGTTATTGATAAAGACGATTCCCCATCAGGACCAAAAAAAGTGATACTATGGGATTTGCCATATGATAAGGTTTCGGGAAAATATAGATCTGCACATCAAGAAACCAAAAATCTATTTGTCACTCATTTAAAATACAAAAATGGGATACAGACCTTAACATTCACCCTTTCAAGAAAGATGGCTGAATTACAAGCTATTTGGACAAGAAAAGCTCTTCCCATGCTAAAAGATAAAATCTATAGCTATAGAGCAGGAATTAGTAAGAAAAAAAGAAGAGAGATCGAAGAAAACTTTAAAAACAAGAAGGTTTTAGGGGTTAGCTCTACAAATGCTCTTGAATTAGGAATAGATATAGGTTCTCTAGACGCTACAATTAGTTCTGGTTTTCCCGGAACTATTTCAAGCTTCAAACAGCAGATTGGTCGTTCTGGTAGAGGGTCTGAATTATCAATTTCAACATTTATTCCAATGCAAAATCCATTAGATTTGTTTTATGTCCATAACCATGAGCAATTATTTGGAAATATTCAAGAAGAAATACTCATCACTCTGAAAAATAGATATATTTTAAAAAATCATTTATGCTGTGCTGCTAAAGAAATTCCTCTAAACATAGATGAATTTCAGAAATTTGGAATCGAAGAAAAGGAGATATTTGCCAATAGTATTGGTGAATTAGTTTCTGAATCGTTGTTGATGAAAAGAATGGACAAGTACTATTGGAAGGGGGATTTTTTTCCTAACGAGAAGTTCGGGTTGAACGCACTTTCCTCTAGAAGTTATAAAGTAATTCTTAGGAAGAGTGGATTCGAAGAACTGTTAACCGTTGAAGACGAAAGTTATGTTTTTCGAGATTTACATCCAGGAGCGGTATATCTTTATGAAACTGAAACTTATATGGTCCAAGACTTAGATATCGATGAAAAAATTGTATATTTATCTAGAGCTAATGTTGAATTTTACACTCAATCGCTAAAACATACCGAAATATTTCCACTTGAAACTTACTTGCAAGATACTACGGGGCAAAATAATATAATCGAGAAATTCTTTGGACATGTAAAAGTTGAGCACGAGTACTATTCTTACAAAGTCATTGATACACTCTCGCAAGAGACTTTGTCTAGACATCCTTTAGAAAATATCCCTATTATTGAGTTTGAAACTCAAGCTGTTTGGTTTGGTATTCCATTCGAATATCAAAAAGAATTAGAAATGAAAGGATTCGATTTAGGTGGCACTATTCACGCGGTGGAGCACGCTATGATTGCAATGGCTCCAGCATTAGCTCAAATATCAAGATGGGATTTAGGTGGTGTCTCTATCGATTTCGATCCAGTTAAACAACAGCCTGTAATATACATATACGATGCTTTCAAAGGCGGAATTGGTATAGCTGAACAGCTCTACTTTAACTTGATTGAATTATTAAGACTAGCCTTAAAATTGGTTGAGACTTGCAGCTGTAACACTGATAATGGGTGTCCAGGTTGTACCATGTCTAGTCGTTGTGGAAATCGAAATGATCCCTTAGACAAAAAAGGAGCAATTTTCCTACTTGAAAAACTAGTAGGATTCAAAGCCACTTAATCAATGTATTATTTTCCTTTATTTTATTAAATTCTTCTGTGCTAAAATAATTAATATCCTTTATTCTCTCTAATGATTTATTTAATCCTTGTAACTTATCTATATCTTCTCTTTTACTATATAAGATTGTTTTATTTAACAAATCTTTATATTTACCATTTATACCTATTAAAATTCCAAACAATTTTGGATTAATTAAAGCTATGTTTGTTGTATTATAATAAGAATCTTTATATTTTACAGCGTTGGGTAACCTTTTTCTTAATTCCAAATTGCTCCAATTTGTTCCAATCAAGATTAAAAACGAGCTGGGATAATCAAGATACTTCTTTGCTTTAAATCCAATAATTTCTGAATTAATTTTTCTTCGCTTAAAAAACCCATTTGAGAAATCAATTAATAAATGTTGCTTCCCTTCTATTTTCCTTAGTAATGATATTATTTCTTCCCTCTCTTTTTTAATAACTAAATTAGAATATAGTAATTTTTTCACTTGCTTGTTAAAAAGAGAAATAAGGGATGTAGTTACAAATAGGAAACCATCAATTCTGTGTTTAGAAGAAGAAAATAATTCTACTTCGGAATAATAATTAGATGGGAAATTTTTATTATTTATATAATAAGATAATAATAAATTCATTACTGAATGAGTTATAACTCCCAAATTTGCAAATTTTCGAGATGTATACCCTAAAGTTTTATTAACGTTCGAGAGATGCTTTCCATGGCGAATAAGAGCCTGAATAAAACCACGAAAATTAATTTCGACCTCTTCATAAGAAGGTGCTTCAGTATCAGAAAAATCATAAATTTCTTGTAAAGATGGATGTATAATTTCTTTATAAAAATTTAGGAGTTCCATATATGACTTATTGTCATATATCTTCCAAAATTTTTGTTTAAAACCGAGTACTATATATAAATCAGAAAGACTATAACCTAATCTTCTTATCGCTTTTCGAAATCCATTAAATTCATCATCAAGTTGCTCCTTGAGAGGAGCTTGTTTCTGCCCTAAATTATATTTCTTCTTCAAATTGGGATATATTTCTTTGACAAATAAATCTAATAGTTCTGAAAAACTTTTTGATTTATATTGAAATTCTTTCAAGGGTTCAAAGCCATTTTTCCTTAGGAAATTTGCCCATATATTATCCCTCGAAGCTGCACTTTTCACTAATTTATAAAGTCTATCTATAAACCCCCGATAATCTTGCATTACTAAACGTTGTCTCAGGTAAGATTTAATATCATTGGGGTATTTTAATTTAAAATCAGGAATAATTGTTTTATGATAAAAGTTTATAATCTCATTATAATTCATATTGGCATATTTTATCTCAAAGTAAGGATTGAAACCAGCAGCTTTAGTAATATCGTTCATCCCTATTCCTAATCTTTTAATTGATGCTCTAAATCCTCTATACCCTATATTATCAACGTCATGAGCTTTAGGAACACTGTCAAATTTGGGTAATACTACTTCTTTATAAAACTCCACAGCGATTTTTTTGTTATTAACCCATGCCCAACGAGTTTTAAGGTTAGATGGATCAATATCCTTTCTTTTAAAAAACTCCAACTCATCGTTAGTGAATGCATTTGGGGAGACTATACGGACTTTATATGAATTATACAAATTATCAATATTTGATTTCGTAAATTTTTGCGTTAAATTTTCTTGCCAAAATTCAAAATACACAGAAAACCTGTCAAAGGCTGACACGCTTCTTTTTTTAAAATGCTTTTCAATTGGTGAGAATCCAAGTAGGCACCTACAAGTGTCTAAATTTAAGATTTTATCATAATAATCTTTAAGTTGCGTTAACGGGATATCTTGTTTCTCTTCTACTTTTAATATTTCTGAAACCTCTCTAGATGAGTCTTCTAACCAAGTATTAATAGTATTCTTTAATCCCACAGAGAGCTTTAATACTTCTTTTATATCAACAAAAACTTCAGAGTGAATTCGAAGGTGTTTCAGTAGTCTTTCATATTGTAAAGTTATCTCATCCATGCCTTTCTTAATTGCTTCAAAATTGTTTTTTCTATTATCTTTTAGAGCTTTTAGCTGCTTTTTAGTAATTTGCTTTAAATAGGCTTTTGTCATAGTGTCCATATAAATTGAGATGATTTTAGCGCCCCTCCCTATTGTAATGCAATATACCCAACTGTTAATGAAGGATTTCAACTCCATGGGGAACTTATCGTTAATAAATGAGAGTAGTTCTTTAGGAGGAAGTCCACTTTTATCAAAAAGACATGCTAAGGAAGCATTAACAATCTCACCTATTCGTTCATCGACATATACTAAAGGGAGATGATGTGATTTACATTTAGGGTATTTTCCAAACCCCAAAAAACCAAATTTCAAAGGTTTCACTCTCTTAATCGTCTTACACCCTAAATGAGGGCATATTGCAATCCTGTCCTCATTTATGGTTTTTCGACTGACTTTAGTATGTTCTACCATTCCTTTATTCCCTTCCCTAATGGTCTATGTTCTCTAGCGATAGGTTTTTCAGCTCTCTTTTCTGGAATTAAAAAAGCAAGTTCATCATGTAATTGATGATAATTTACTCTCAGTTCCTCATAAAATCCCGAAGCCCAGTTATTCAATATTTTAATTACTGTACACGCTTCCCGAGTAAGATTTACGGTGAATTTAAGAAATTTAGGATCTATGTAAATTTCTTGTTCTGATAAAATATGGATGGTTATAAAGAGTTTTTGCAGTACAGCTCTTAAATCTGTAAGTAAATCATGACTAAATTTATCTCTCGTAAACTTAACTC
>JAHQWP010000001.1 GCA_029856235.1 Promethearchaeia archaeon | reverse complement strand
ACCAATTCGAGAGTTTCGATGACTTTTTCCATAACGTTGTCGTGATCTTCAACTCTCTTATCAAATTTTTTTGGTAAATCGAAGTGGGTAACGATATCTAATTCAAATGTAGGTGATTTAATCATATCTTGTAAGGAATTATAGAATTCGATATAGATTTCATCGTTAACAGAATATTCCCTATATTTATTTAAGAATCGCCCATCATCGAAAGCAAATGTGCCTGCTTTTCCAAAAAGAACATGAACAGACCCTAAAATATAGTCTAGTTTATCAATATACTTTTTTAGGTATTTATTGAGCATGTAGTCTTGGTGCTTGAAAAAATCAATCTCGAAAGCGAACCTAACTTGTATTTGATCAATGTATTTTTCTCTTAGTTCTTCTAATTGGAGCATATATTTATCAAGATCATATAAAGGCATTGCATACTCTTCATATGGAATTTGGTCGAGAGTGGGAAGTTCTGAAGCTAGATATTCGTAAGGGAAGTGATCGCTAACTCCAATAACATTTAAATTTAGTTTAACAGCCTCTTTTATATAATCTTCTATAGTACCAACCGCATGTTTGCATAATGAGTTGTGGGTATGCCAATCTTCAAATCGCATTTTGATAAAATAATAGCGTGACTAAAAATATTCTAATATTTGATACTATTAATCAAAACAGATAAAATTTTTTTTCGTATTAGTAACATATCTATCTTAAATTAAATTTTTAATAAGGCAAAATTTTTTAAGACGATAAAGAAATAATAATCTTACTACAGACTTTTTTTAGTTTGGGTGAGAATAATTTGAGTTCAATTAAAAAATCTAATTTAAATATTAATGAGTTAATATCGGAAGACGAAAAACTTACATTTTTAGTAGGGGCGGGAGCTTCGGTGGAGTCTCCTTCGCAATTACCCGCAGCGAGTGAGACGATTGAAGCGCTCATTAAATTTTCATGTTCTAAGTCAGAAATAGACAAAATCTTGAAAATAGAAAATTTACCGTTTGAAATTCTAACGGGTATTATTCTTGATTCCTTAGATGATGTGAAATTTCTAGATTTTTATCAGGAAAGTGACAAACCCAACCTTGAGCATTTAGTTTTAGCCGAAATGATTAAAAAAGGGCATTTTATAATAACTACCAACTTCGATTTTCTTCTGGAATATGCGCTCTTACAATCTGATATCCCTAAAAAGAAAATCGTCCCCGTTATAACAGAGAAAGATTACGAACGATTCAGTGATCCAGAAAAACTTTATCGAAGTGGGAGATTTCCCGTATATAAAATTCATGGTTCTCCTAAAAACATAATCACGGGAGAAGACACAAGAAAATCGTTTATAAATACTTTAAAATTAATCGGATTAAACCAGACCAAGAATAATATTATCCAGTTAGAACCTTATAAAGCTAAATTTTTAGAAAAAACCTCATCAGAACGCACACTTATAATTATGGGATATTCAGGTAAGAACGATTACGATCTTATTTCGACTCTTAAAATCATGGATGATCTGGAAAGTCTAATTTGGATAAACCACATTTCAGATAGTAAAACTAAAGAAGATCTTTTTGCTGTTGGAAAGCCAAAAAGTAGCGATACAACCGGTATGGATGATTTAGATCAACAACTTTCAGAAATTAAGAGATTAAACGATTCTGTTAATGTTTATCGCCTAAATATCAATACTCCAAAATTTCTTGGGAAACTCTTAAAGAATAAAGAAAAGCTAAGCAAAGATAAGTTCAATATTAATTTGATGGAATGGCTTAAATCTAACGTTAATGAACCAAGCGAATTGACAAAGTTATATATTTCAAATAAGATTTATTTCGAAACTAAAAACTATACTGATTCTTTAAGATGTTTAGAAAGAATTTTTCGATTAAGTGAAGACTCAGGAGATAATCAGTGGAAAGCAATTTCCCTAATGGAGATGGGTATTATCAACTATGCACAAATGAACTATAAGGAAGCATTAGAATGGTTGCGGAAATCTTTACAAGTTCAACTCAAAATTAAGATATTTCCTCAAAAAGTTTCCATTTTTAAGTATTTGGGTCTTTCCTATCAAGCTCAGAGAAATTATCCTGAAGCAATTAGCAATTATGAAAATGCTCTAAAAGAGAATGAAAAAATCAAGGATTTTAACGAAAAATCTAAAATCTTAAAACACCTTGGCATTACTTACCAAAACCAGGAGAATTACGATGAAGCTTTGAAATACTTTGAATCCTCTATTAAAATTAATGAGAGATATGAGAATCTTGCTGAAAAAGCATCGAATTATAAACTCAAAGGAAAGGTTTATTATGCAAAAAAGAATTACGAAGCAGCTTTAAAAGATTTTAATCAAGCCTTAGAAATCAGCGAAAAATTAGAGAATTTTGAAGATAAAGCAGAAATTCTAAATTTCATCGGCCAAATATCTCACGACATGGGAGATTCGCTCACTGGTCTCGAAAAATGTAATGAAGCGTTAAGAATCTATGATCTAATGCAAAAAATGGAAGGAAAACTAGAGGCTCTAAATTCTATTGGTAAAATTTATGGTGATCAATGGAACTATCCCAAAGCGTTCGATCACTTTGAAGAGGGTTTTCAAATTGCGGAAAAAATGGAAGATAATTTACTAAAAGCTAAGTTTTCAAACCAACTAGGTTTAATTTTTCAAAAACAAGATAAACATTTTGAAGCCCTAAAATGGTACGAAGATTCTTTAAAATTTTTTGACCAAGCTGGAGAAGTAAAGGGTAAAGTTGATGTCTTAAGAAATATGGGATTAATATACAAGGAACAGAAATCTTATCCGAAAGCTCTAAAACGATTTGAAAGCGCATTCGAAATATTAGAACAATATGAAGATTTAAACAATCAAGCTGCAATTCTTACTACTATTGGACAAATCTATCTCGATCAAAGAAATTTCATAGCGTCGTTAAATAACTTTGAAGAAGCATTTCGAATTTATGGAGAAACGGAAAATCTTGAGGGAAATGCTGAAACTTTGAAAAATATAGGAAACTACTATGCAGAACAAGCTAATTTCAAAGATGCTTTAAGTAGATATAAAGATGCTCTTGATATTATTAAAAAAATTGGAAAAGATGATAAAAAAGCTGAGCTCCAAAATATGATTGGGGTTATTTTCCAAGATCAAGGAGATTATCCACAAGCTCTGCAAAAATTCGAAGAAGCGTTTGAGATTTTCAGTAAGAGTAATAACATGGAAGGCAAAATTGAGAGCCTCTACTTAATCGGTAAAAATTATCATTATACCGGAAAAGATGAGATAGCGTTAGAAAAATTTGATGACGCAATCAAGATTGCTGAACAAATTGGAAATTTACATAAAAAATCCGTTTGTCTGAATATTTCGGGTAAGATCCATCGAGATCAATGGGATTTCGTTGAAGCTTTAAAACGTTACGAAGAAGCTTTACTTATTGCAGATCAATTAGGTCATTTAGAAGAACAAGTTGAAATCCTTAATGTTATTGGTGAAATTTATCAAGCTCAGAAGCATTATCCCGAAGCCGTAAGGAGATATAACGAAGCTATCTATGTTTCAGAAAGCTTAGGAAATCTTGAGATCAAAGCAGATATTTTTACGAGTATAGGGGATATTTATTTCGATGAGGATAATTATCTTGAAGCACTAAAATTATACGAAGAAGCTTTAAACATTGATGATCAACTCGGAAACATGAAAGGCAAAGCCCATAGACTTCTTTGCATCGGTAATATATTTCTTGTCCGTAAAAAATTCCCTGAAGTATTAAATAGATATAAAGAAGCACTAGAGATTGAAGAAAAACTAGGCAACCTTACAAACCAAGCAACAATTATACGCAAAATTGGAGATATTTTTAGGGATCAAGAACATTTTCAAGAAGCTTTGAAATGGTATGAGGAAGCGTATAAGCTTTTCGACGAAATCGAAAATCTTGAAGGCAATGCAGATTGTTTTGAAAGCATAGGGTTAATTTATCAAGAATTAGACAATTACCCTGAAGCTCTCAAATGGAACAATGAAGCGTATAAAATTTCAGAACAAATCTACGATGAGGAAAGAAAAGCGCGAATCCTTTGTAGAATTGGTGTCCTCTTTCACAAACAAGGTGTGTACAAAGATGCATTTAAGCGATATAACTTGGCACTTGAGATCTTTGATCAAATTGGTGACTTAATTGGCAAATCATATTGTTTGAATAGAATTGGTTTAGTATATCAAGATCGCGGTGATTACAATCAAGCACTTAAGTGGTACGATCGTGGAACAAAGCTCTTCAAAGTATTAGGCCCTTCAAATGAGAGGTCTGAAAATTTATATAATACTGCTATGATCTATAGGGACCAGGGGTTATATCTTGATGCATTGAAGACATTCGAAGAATCTTTAAATTTAGATGAGGAATTAAAAAATTTTTCCCGAAAAGCAGAAAGCCTTAATAATATAGGTTTAATATATTTGGACGAGGGTAATTATCCCGTTGCGTTAAAACGCTTCGAAGAAGCTGCACAAATAGCAGAACGGGAAGAAGACCGGAATAACAACGCTAAATATTTGAATAATGTAGGATTAGCTTATCTAAACGAGGGAAAATATACCGAGGCGTGGAAAAAATGCAATCAAGCTCTTAAAATATACGAAGAACTTGAAGATAGTGAAGGAATGGCTGAAAGTCAATATAGATTAGGATTAACTTACCTAGAACAGAAATCTTATGCTGAAGCTTTAAAAAATCATCAAGACGCGCTTAATACACTTGTTCAAGCTGGTGCGGAGAAGTTACCCGTTGCAAAAGTTATTAAAAGCAATATAAAGTTAATTAAAAGCAAAACTAAATAAAAATTTACTCCCTATTTTTATATTTATTTCATTCTTATCTCTGAATAGTTATATCTAGTTTATTTTGTGTTTTTTTTTCATTTTAAAGATTTTTAATAAGGATAATTATAATTTTAACCCTTCTTCTATTTAAGGGCGATTCGCATCCTTGTGGCTCTGAATAAAACGAGTCACTTCACTCGCAGGTTTTATTATACCAAAATGACCTTCGCAAAGAATATCCGCTTTCAAATCAAGAAGTTTTTGCATGGAATTTTGATAATCATCGAGGTTCGATCCAAACGACTTATAAAAAGGTCCGTGAATATCTTGACCGAAAAGAACTTTAGTATTCTCAACTTCTACTAAGATGGAAATTGATCCTGGTGTGTGCCCTGGAGTGTGAATACATTGGAATTCGTACAATCCCAATCGAACTTTTTCTAAATCTCCCTTCAATCTCCTTTCTAATCCAACTGGTTTATAATCAATCCCATACCAAGAAGCAGCGGTCATACTATCGTACCCTTTTTCTTCTATTGCGTTAGCGTCCAAATCATGGGCATAAAATTTAACTTGTTTATTGATGTCTTTCAAGTCAGAGCAAGCTGCTGTATGGTCTATGTGAAAGTGGGTTAAAAAACAGTGTTTAATATTTCTTGGATTTAAGCCTAACTTACTAATTCTTTTTATGATCTCGATGTCCATTCCACTATCGATTAATACAAGAGCTTCTTCACTGTTAGTGTCTACTAAATAGACGGAGCAGCCTGAGTCTCCAACGTGATACACATTTTTAATAATTTCTTTCATGCTCACTAATTCTCTCTGTACATCTTCTAAGTGTAATAAATAAATAAAATCATTAAAAGACCGTTTTTAATTAATTCTGCTTTCTGTAAAATCTTGTATATAGGAATATCGTGGCGATTATAGCCGCTCCCGTCGAAAAGAGAACATCAGAAGCGTAATGAGCGCCAACTGCGATACGAGAAAGTCCTACAAACATACCCCAACCAATGACTAAGATAAGTGTCAGTATTTTTAATGGATCAGTATTTTTACGATCCTTCACCGCGATTAACATAGGTAAAAACATCCAACTCATTGCAGCATGTCCTGAAGGAAACGAATTACCTCCCGTAGTTAGTCCGGGTGGTAAAAACCATGGTGTATATTCGATATAGCCCGGTGGTGTTAAATTTCTAAACCTAATTCTTCCACATAGAATCTTTGTGATTTGTACAAATAAGAGAGGGTTAATGACTGCTAAAAGTGCAATAATGCCAGATATCTTTCTATAATTCTTCATGTCTTTCTTCCAAGTTAATAGTACATATATTGTCAATGATATAATTAAGCTCCATCCAGTTTGAATAAATCTATCATCATCTATTAATATAATGAACAGTATACCAACAAATATTCCTACATAAGCGGGTATCTTCTGTAAGATTAAATTTGTAAGAAGACTTCCAAGTAATGTTGCTAATGCTATAGCAATAAGAGCATACCCTGGTATTTCGCCATATTCAGCTCCAAAATTTCCCCAGATTGATGCTTCGTCTACTACTGCGATTGAAATCTCTAAATCAGTAATACCAAAAATTATAGCAAGAATTATCCAAGTGATAAGCGCTATTAAGGTTATCTTCTTAATTCCTGACCAAGTTTTTATTTTTGACATCTTTTTTCTAATGTATTTTTTTCAAGAAACTAAATAATAATTTGATAGTTAAAATTTACTTATCTTCTTTTTATTATATAATCTCGTTTTTTGAACTATAGATTAAAAAAGCTTATATATAAGGCCAATAAATACACTGATTAATACCTTAAAATTTATGGTGAAAAATATAAGAATTAAAATTACAACACGGTCTATTTTGTTACTCATACCTTTGATACTTTTAGCGATCACCGCATCGATATTTTATGCCAATCGAGTCCAAAGTTATCCCTTTTATGAGAGGGTACAATTCAATTCAGCAGGGTCGACTCTTTATGCAAATCTATATTACCCTTCTAAAGATTTAGAATTTCAAGACCAAAATCCTTTGGTAATCTATGCACACGGGTCTGGATGGCAAAAGGATGTTGATATTAGGATAGCGTTAGAACTAACTAAAAGAGGATTTTTTGTTGCGGGACTAGATTATCACCAACATGGAGAGAGTGGAGGTGGATTATTGGATGTTGATCCTGATACTGGAGTTTTAGGAATTGCTCAAGATTGTTCAAAATTACTCGATGCTATTGAGCTTTTGGATGTCTATTCTAGAATAAATTCCTCTCAAATTGGCTTAGTAGGGCACTCATTAGGTGGTATGGTGGTTCTAATGAATGGCGCCTTGGACGATCGATTCGCAGCTACAATTTCGTGGGCAGGAGTGGTAAATGCTTCATTTATAGGTGGGGGCTTAGATGTTTATAATCCCGCAAATCTGCTAAACACTACCGATCCACAAAACTTACTTCTTATTCACGGTTATGATGATCGGACGGTAAGTTATGAAGACCATGCGTTACTAGCTCAGGATTTAACTGGATGTACAATAATTAATATTACAGATTCTTTAATCTCAGATCATTATCTATTATCCGATACGGTTTTAATCGAAACAATTCAATGGTACGAACTGGTGTTTTTTGGCTCTGAAAGCATAAACGGTCAGATAAATCTCGATTATGTTTCAATGTTATTCATGATGTTATTCTTGTTAATTGCCATGTGTCTAACAGTTCTTAGCGCAATCATTTATTGTTCCAAATATCTGTTGAAAGAAAAAAGAGAAGTCCCTCCTGAAGTAGTAGAGCCGAAATCGAATAGTAAAATGATCGTTCTCACATTCGTATTATCTTTAGTATCTTACATTGTATTATGGGTATTAACAATAACATATTTTGGACTGTCTGCTATTTATCTAACTCCATTTATTATAATCGGAGCCTATATCTTGTATAAATTAGTAGTAGCACTTAAGGTTAGAAATTTAGAGATAAGTAAGGAATCTATTAAAAACGAAATAAAATCTCAGTTTGGTAGAGGAACTCTGGTATATTCTATTTTTGGGGGAGTTGTGTTTATGGGTTTCTATTATTTAATTGCTTTCACTATTCCATGGACATTGCTATATCCTCCAGATTTTGCCTCATTCATCGGATCATTTTTGATTTTTCCCATGTACCTGTCATCAGAGATTATTTACAGAAAGGTTCTTCTACCACATACTAACTTTATCAAATCCAAGAAAAAGAGGACTCTATTTCTGTCAATAATGATTCTATTCATCCATATGTACTTTGTGTTTATTTCATTCTGGTATGATGGAAGCCCTGCTGTGATGGCAGCTTTTTTCGCTTATCTAATGGCTTCTGTGATGAATAGCATCTTATATCATAAAACCAAGAAATTCATTTCAGTAATTATTAACTCTGTTATCATAAATGGGATGTTTTTTGGGTCGATAGTTCCAGTATTAATAGGATTATTAGAATTTCTATAATTATAATTCTTTTTTTTTTCTTCTCTGAGTAGGATCATCCATTAACTTAAACGTATTTTTAGGGGGAAGATCAAACAACATTTCCAATCGAAATAAAAGATTTTTATTGAAATTTAAATTACTTATTTTAATTATATGATTAGTAAAATTTGATGGAATTGAATAGCACTCAAGATAATAGGATCGAGAAAGATACTTCTACAAGTAAGTTAAAAAATTACGTCAAAAATATTTTTAGTTTTTCTCAATACGATAAGAAAACGATTTTGTACATTTGTATTTTTATAGTACTCGTTATCCTTTCACTCGTTCTACTCTATTATATATATTTCGTGGATGGTACCATCCTATATCGAGTTGTCATTGATTGGTTTGTTAATCCCATCTATTTTCTAGGATTTTGGGGTATTCTTTTATTTATAGTTATAATGGCTATCCAAGGACTCATCGTCCCTATTCCTTCTGAAATTGTTCTTCTTGCTACAGGAATAATATGGGGTTTATTTGGTGGTGGCGTAATGGGAATTATCGGGTCTATGGCAGCAGCTTTATTATGTTTCTACATCAGCAAAAAAGGAGGACGTCCACTGGTCAAGAAATTTGTAGGAGAAAAAGCTATAGATTTAGCAGATAACTTTATTCATAAATATGGTATGGGAGCAATTATAATCGCTAGGTTTTTACCCTTTATAGCTTTTGATCCCATAAGCTACACTTCTGGTTTAGTTGATATGGATGTTAAGAAGTATTCTATTGGTACTTTTATTGGTTCAATCCCTCGAGCTTTTTTCTATTCATGGTTAGGTTCAACATTAGGGATCACTCCTCCTGTATATTTAGCAACTCTACCGTTAGCAGAAATTGAAGCACAATCTGCGTTTTTTAACAATGTTTTATTGATAATACTAGCGTTACTAATCGTTATGTTTGTAGCCTATTACCTCATAAGTAGATATTACGGGAAAAAAACAGAAGATGAAAATTCTTCTTAATATTTTTGTATGTATGATTGTGATATTATTCATTTTTTTAATTTCTGTTATTTGATTTTTGAGTATGAATAATAATGAAAATTCAATAAAGGGAAAGGAACTGTTAAAAGAAGACCATACCTCCTTATCAAAATTATACAAAGATCTCAATAAAGCGATAAATTCTAATAATATTCAATCGATCTGGGAACTTTCTAAAACCATAACTAGATATCACTTCAGAGACAGCGAAATTTAATAAAATTCTTTGAATATATTAATGTAATAATAATTTTCTACAGTTTCTTATAATCTTTAATATTCTATATTGGGAAATCTTTAAGATATGCTGCTTGATGTCTTTTTGAAGGCTAATACGCGTTTTATTACAAAAATATTTAAAGCCAAAACCTACTAGAGTTATAGTCTAATAATTTTAATATTGAAAAAGGGGTTTTTTAATATATGATTTTGCATGCCACGGATTATGAAAATACCTTAATGGACGGTTTAATAGAAAAATTGAACTGGTTAGAAGAAGAATTCAGCTTTCTATTTAACTCTAAGAAGACTAAATATTCTCAAAAAGATAGAGATCTCGCAAATCAGATTATTAATAGTATTACTGAATGTATCAATTGTTCTGAGGACATCAGAATGAACCAGCTATTAATCGATACCTTAAAATCAATTAAGAATATATATCCTGAACTATTTTAATTTTTTAAAACTTTTTTTGGCAATAGAATTTATTATTGAATTCCCTTATCTTATTATATATTTAAAAAATTACTACATGATTAATCCTTTTATATAACTATCAATTCGTAAAGGAATACTAAAATGGAACGATTAATTATTGTTCATTGGAATAAGAGTACTGGGCCAATACCAATAATTCAGTATCCTCCTGAAGGGATGTATCCTTCAAAAGATGTATTTCTAAAAATATGGGCTCAACACGAATTGAATAAAGAAAACTCATTGATAGAACTTAACGCAACCATAGGAAAAAACGAAAAAAACATTGTTTCTGTTATCCAAGAATTTGAAAGTGAAATTTACTTTTTAGTGTTAATAATCGGTTCTAAAAGCAAAGTGAGCGAGGTAATTTCTTCAGATACATTAGCAGTTATTACGAAAAACCTATTGGAGCTTATTAACACTAATAAAATAACTAGAGCTATATCTGAAGCGTTTACTACGATAAAAAACTATACCAAATTAGAAGGAGAAGATTTAATTTCTTTTTTTCAAGAGAAGATAAAAGCTACAATTCTACAGATTCTTCGGAATGGAGTAATTTCGAAAAATGAATTAAGTAATATATTACGACAAGAATACGGCTTCTCTACCATTAATATAGATTTGCTGCTCATATCGTTTCTTCGAGAAAAGTTAATTCTAAAAAAAAATCTTCCAGGAAGTAAAGAGTGCTATTTCTTAATTAAAGATTTAGCTTACATGCGTATACCTCCTAAAAATCTACCTAATGAAGAAATAGATGAAGAGACAGCCGAATATTTTAAAGAAGAAATTGTTAATTTTTACTATACCTACAACTGCAGCCAAGAAATCGACAGCAAGGCAATTGCAAATTTCTTAATCGACAATAGTGTGTATAATTTACTTAGAACTCTAAGAAAGAATCATATAACTGTAAACGAGTGCCTTAACTGTCTGAATAATAGAGAGGAATTATTTGAAGAATTATTGGAAAAAAAAATATTATTCGAAGCAAAGGGAAATGTGTATCTCTTTACTGATATTCGGTTTGTTAAATATACACCATACTACATTATCAAAATATTACCATCTCGTTATAAGAACCAAGAAATATCTTTAGATCAATATTTATGTCATTTAGAGCTATTGATTAGCCAACTTAAAGATAAATCGTCAATCTTAGATTATACCGTTATTTAAATTTTTAAGTCGTTTTGATTTATTATTAATCTCAACAATAAATAAGGTAATAAATTGTAAAAAGCGTGTTAAATGTTTACAATAGATTTATCGAGTATTTCTTCCTCTGATGGTGCCTTACCGTCTCCATATATGTGATAGAGTACTGTTCTACGAGCACACTCATGAAAACTACGGTAAATCTCCTTGTGCTTCTCATAAAGCGCGCAAGAAGAGTAGATTAAAGGATTCCATATGTATAATTTATTATCTGGTTCGTACCATAATTTTTCGTCTTTTAGTACGAGTTTAAAATCCTCTACATCTATGATATCCTCAAGATCCCGTTTATTCAACATAACAATCATAGGAATTTCGTTGATTAGTCGATTTCTTGCCATGTTCTTTAATTCCAACAAGGATTCAACATTATCTTGTAAAAATTTCGTTTGAGAATCTATTACTAAAATAACCGCATCAGTTTGATCTTCAGTCTTAGCAAAAATCTTTCTTCTTAAAGGAGAGAACCCTTTTTGACCAGCCACAGTATAAACGCGATAAAAAACCTTTTTTTGCTTGGTAGACTGAAAAAGACCACGATCAAAATATAAAGTGGCGCCGCTATCTTTTTCTATTATTTGTAGTTCACCAATTGGAATAATATCTTTTTTACTTTCCTTGGTTATTTTATATAAAGTTTTTAGAATGGTAGTTTTTCCGGAGCCACCCATACCCCAATAAACTATCTTCAGATAAACTTTCCCATCTTTATATAATACCATTCGATTTACCCCAAAAAAATATATTATACTGTTGATTTTTGCTTATTCGTGCTTTCTTATAATATTTACTAATGTACTTCATAAATTAAATGTATTTATATCGGTCCTATTTATTTATATAATCAATAAATCTTATAATCACTAATAATTATATTCAATTAATCTCTCATAGGAACTGAAATATTCCAACTAAAAATTGATATTATTTAAAAAATGGACGATCACACCGAACAGGATTGGAATTGGGAATTTTACGAGGAACTCGTAGAAGATGTTAATGAAAATAAAAATA